>NZ_JAVREN010000043.1:0-42810 GCF_031845405.1 Streptomyces boetiae | reverse complement strand
CCCCCCCCCATCGGATGAGGGGGTAAACGTGTTTTGTGGTGACGGTCTGTGGTTGGCGCAGTCGGGAATCCTCATATGGGTTTTAGGGGGTGAGAAATTAATTAACCCATCCGAGGAGATTTACCGTAATGGCTATGCCCATCCCCCACTACCAACCTAATACCGGAGATGACGACTGGTTCCCGTCGCTGGTGATTCCAGCGGGCGGCACACATAGCGTTGAGCTGGGGGAGTTCGAGGACGAGCGCCTGATCCCGCGCTTTGTCTTTGAGTCCACACCCGGCGAACCGTCCAGCATTACCCACACGGAGACCCGCCGCGTCATGCCGGACGGAATGATCTGGTTGCAGTTGGACTTCCAGAACTCCGGGCCGGTGGCGACGACGGTGCGAGTGCGGGAGGTTGTGGAGTGAGGCTCGGGTGGTCGGTCGTCGGGGTTCGACAGGCATTGAGGAGGCGCAGCGCGGGCAGGCGTGCAGTCCCTGAAGGTCGTGCCGCGAGATAAATTCACGCTGGGTACTTCATCATGAAGCTCCGCACGCCATCGATAAACAACCGCACCTGATCCTCGTCGTAATCGGCGTAGTCACCGTGAGCGGCCTTATTGCGCAGGTCCATCCAGGCCGTGATCTGCTTCTGGCGCAGCCCGTCATAGACGCCAGCCTTCTTTAGGTCGGCGTTCATGGTGTCGGCCTTCTTCGGCTTTCCCGCCACGGCGGTTGTCAAGTTATTCTTCACGCAAAGGGCGCGCACATGCACTTCAAGCGAGGTCCCGGTGATCACCGCTGCCGCGTCCTTGTATCCCTTGTTGAGCAAGGCATCGGCCATCTCTAGGTAGTCGCTGTACGTGTCAGCGTGCACCAGCTCGACAACTGTCTCAGTCCATCCCGCGTTGAGGTCGTCCCTCAAGGAAACAGCAACCTGCCAGTTATGCTGCAATCGATACCGCGGGACAAGCCCCTTGCCACGCCCGAGCTGCTCGGTATACACAGACCCCTTGATCGTCAGTCGAGTTACTGCTGCTTCCAAGCGGTTAGCCAAGATGCTGGCCTGAGTGGCCTCTTCGGAGCGGTGAGACCAGTCTTCGTCGGCCAGAAGAACATCGCTCTTATCGATCAACTCGTCCAACTGAGTAACCATGTTCGCGATACCTGACAACGCAGTCTCCTCCGTGGGTAGTGAGCCGAATAAGTGAACATACAATCCGCAGTGCTCTACGAGCTAGTGCAATGCAGGCGGGCCAGCGTCATCCACAGAGAAGGGAGCCGCAAAGTAATCCCGGATGGCGCGATCGGTTGCGGCTGCACTTCCAAAACTCCGCGGCGGTGGCGGAGACGGTACGGGTGCGGGGAATCACGGAGTGAAGCCCGACCGGTCGGTCGTCAAACCAGCGCCGGCCCCCGCGGTCGTGGTGACGCTCCGAGCCTCACCTTCACCGGCCCATCGTCGTGACCAACGCCGGGATCACGCGCACCCTACCAACAGGCTGCCCCACAGGATGCTAGGGGCGCCCGAAGCAGCGGATGACCTCCTCGGGCATGACGCCGAACTCGACGCTGAAGTCGCCCAGCCCGACCGCTAGGCACAGACGATCACCGGCTCTACACTCCAACTCCCCCCACCTGTCGGTCTCCATCCAAGTTGCGCAGTGGGCAAAATGAGGTACCCGTGTCACTGATCCCCGATGGCCTCCCTGAGTCACACCGCGCCATCGCGCAGGAGGCCGACCGCATCCACGAGAGCGCCATGTGGAGCGCCCAGGGCCAGTTCGAGCAGGCCAAGTTGTGGCGCCTCATCAATCTTGTACTCGGTGTGCCAGCGGCAGGACTTGCCGCAGTATCCGGTGGAACGGCGCTTGCGGGTGACGTCGGCATCTGGCCTGGCGTCCTCGCCCTCGGCGCTGCGGCGCTGAGCGCGACGCTCACAACCGTCAACGCCTCACGTCGCATGACGCAAGCGCAAGCCTCGGCCAACGCCTACCTACAGCTCCAGACGGCGGCGCGGCAGTTCCTCACCATCGATTTGGCCGACATGAACCGCGAGGACGCACGGGACGGCCTGCGTAACCTCACCAACACGCGAGACGAACTCAACAAGACGTCCGACCCGCCGGGCCGCCTGGCCTATAAGAGATCGAGCCGGAACATCAGCGGCGGCGGTCAGACGTACGCAACCGATGAGGGGGAATGAGACGGATGGCAACGACCACAGCTGGCGCTTTCAATGAATTCGACACCATAGTCACTCCAACGGCATCGACCTGGGAAAAGGTGTATCAGCGCCGGGATGCCGTCATGTCGGTCATCAAGGAAGCCTTTCCCTCCACGGCTAACGTGCAGTTTGAATCGCACAAGCTTATCGGTTCCCTGGGGCGCAGGACAGCTAGCAATCCCGTTGCTGACATTGACCTGATGGTGCACCTGCACGTCGATAACGACCTATGGGCCGATAGCTATCGCGACGACTCGTCGGACTTCCTGTATCGCGTCCGTCGAAGCCTGAACAACGCATCAACCGTGAAGAAAGTTGGTGCCAGAGGCCAGGCCGTGCGCCTCTTCTACGCTGATGGACTCTACGTTGATGTGGCGGCCGTCGTGAAGTACACCTCTGGGGGCTACGGCATACCGGATGGCTCAGGCGGCTGGCTCACCACCGATCCGGTGAAGCATGAGACGTATCTCAACGAGTGTAATGCCAGGCTCACTGGCGACCTGAAGAAGGTCATCCGGTTCGCCAAGAAATGGAACGCGGCACACAGCTCGCGCCTGGCCTCATTTCATCTGGAGATGCTGGTCGCGCGCACCTACGCGAAGTTGGGAGATAACCCCTGCTCGGCACTTCGATTGTTCTTCGACTATAATCATCAGTTTCTATCGGTGCAGGATCCTGCCGGGTACAGCGGGGATCTTTCCACTTACCTGACATCGACAAAGCGTGATGCAGTTAATGACAGCCTTAAGAGCGCTCGCGATAGGGCAGACCTTGCGCTCGAAGCGGAGCGCGATGGCAACCACCGGGAGGCCATTCGGCTTTGGCGGATCATTCTGGGCGATCAGTTCCCGACGTATGGGTAAGGCCAGCAAGGATTCGGAGAGTAGACAACTCGCGCTAAGAGCTCGTAACACGATCATGGTGTGTGGTGTTTCAGGCGTCGCCAGCAGATGAGGCCGCTGGCGAGGGAGACGAGGGCGTTGTGCAGGTCGAGTCGGCGTTCCCAGCGGTTGGCGAGGCGTTTGAACTGGTGCAGCAGGGCGAAGGTCTGCTCGACGACGTAGCGGAGCTTGCCCAGGCCCTCGATGTTTGGGGTTCCCTTGCGCGAGATGACCGGCAGGATGCGGCGTTTCCGCAGCTCACGGCGGTTGGGGTCGCTGTCGTAACCCTTGTCGCCCAGGAGGGTGTCAGGGCGCTTGCGCGGGTGTCCGACCCGGCCGGCGACGGGCGGGACGCCGTCGGCCAGGGCAAGGGTCTGCGTGACGTCGTTGACGTTGGCGGCGGTAGTGATCACCTTCAGCGGTGTGCCCCTGCCGTCGCAGATGAGGTGGTGCTTGCTGCCGGTCTTGCCCCGGTCGACAGGCGACGGGCCGGTCGCCTCGCCCCCTTTTTCGCCTTCACGTGGGAGGCGTCCACGCAGGCACGCGTCCAGTCGATCTGCCCGGCCGCGTTCAACTCGGCCAGGAGTATGCGGTGCAGCTGGTCAAAGACACCGGCCTCGTGCCACCGGCCCAGCCTGCGCCAGCAGGTCTGACCGGAGCCGAAGCCCAGTTCCAGCGGCAGTTGCTGCCAGGTGATCCCGGTGTACAGCACGAACAGGATGCCTTGCAGGCACCGCCGGTCGTCCACCGGCCGCGGGCCCGGTGACCGCTCGGGCCACTTCGGCAGCAGCGGCTCGATCACCGCCCACAACGCGTCGTCCACGATCCACGGCCTGTTGTTCACACCCTCACGAACGGCCCAATCCTCACACCGACACGGCCACCAGCACCGCATCACAAGATCGTGTTACGAGCTCTAACTAGCGGGACGAAAAGCATGACTTCAGAGACGCCGGTTTCCTATCGATTGAATTCCACCAGCACAGAAGTCACAATGACCATTTCCTCAGTCAACGGAAGTAAGTGTTTCAATGAGGGAACGGAAACCTTCGTCGTGTGAGGCTAGAAGTTCTACATCGATTGCACACGCCATGTGGTGAAGTTCCTGAAAACCATGATTCTTTGCCTCATCTCGAGAGGTCATTCCGACCCACCGCTCGACGCCCGGGTCAACCACAACAACCGAAACGTGGTCCTTTCGGCCAAGTTCGGCAAGGTGAGTTTCTCCATATCCGCCATCCGTATCTGCCAATACGAGAACCTCACCTCCGTCATCTTCGGCGAGAGCTGATGCGATATTGGGGATACCTGCACGCCCTCGCGCGACAATTATTCGAAATTTACGGACTTGAATCGACCTTGCACGAAGACCCTCGACAATACCTTCCACGATCACCTGATCTCGATATCCCTCAACGACGAGGGAGATTCCATCGAGTTTGAGCGAGTCCTGCCACTGCGTATCTGTCGGGAGCTGATCTCCAACCCTGCCTTGAGCGACGTAGGGCATGAATACCTCGCCCCGCTCAGCCGCCACGCGAAGCTTGAAGTCCAGCACTCTAGCAAAGCCAAACTCGGCAGCGAGGTAGACATCTTTCCGGTCGAATAGGACAACGTTGAGCTCCTTTCCGACCCGCAATGCATCGACCGCATCATCACTATAGCCTGACATAGAGATGAAAAGGCCAACAGTCCCGCTCAATTTGCCGTCGACCTTACCTTTGAACTGGTAGATCGCCGAGGCCGGAACCGGGTCCTTCCACCACTTCGCTTCAATCAGGTACACCCTTCCGCAGCGTATGAATGACCCATCGACCTCTTCCCCGTCCGGTCGATAAGAAGTTTTGGGACTCAAGTTCTCCTGAGAGAGAAGGGTCTGGAGCCACTTCTCGAAATGCCGACCCCGAGCTTGCGGCGACAACCTGCTCCGTTCAGAACCAGCCAGTGTCTTGAGGTCCTCCAAGAGCGTCACTCTATTTCCTCTCCTATGCAATTGAGGGGCTGTATTCGCTACGTTCGGCAAGGGAGAGCACGCTGCCCCCAAAGCCGCCCAGCACCACCACTGACGATCCGATGGCGGCCACATCCTGCTATGGCGATGGAGCCCTACGCGGTGCGCCGGGCTCGCCATCACACATCGGAAACCTCGGGTCCGACAAGCGCCCGAACGCCGGCGATCCGTCCCCTCACCGCGAGGACGTCGGCGATGAGCTGCACGACAGGCGTCGTGATGTCGTCGGCGGCGTACTCGGCTTCCGCCTTGGCAAGCAGGGTCGGCCAGAGCAGGCCGGCCAAGGCGACCTTTTCCTCACGCATACCCAGTCGCCCCAGTGGTGCCTTGATGTCGAGGTGCTTGCTCCTCGCCTCCGCGAGATACGTGCGCGCGTTGTGCTCCCAGTCGGCGGCCGTGACACGCGGGTTACCCTGCCGCGTGGCCAGGGTGGTGATCGCTGCAACCAGCTCGTCGTCGGTGAAGTTCGCCAGCTCGTACTTGTCCTCGCCCCAGACGCGGATCTGAACGAGATAGTCGAGGAAGTCCTGGCCGATGTCTGCGTCCTGGTAGCGCACTTCTTCGCGGATGGCGTCTTGGAGGTCGCGCCGTACCTTGTCGCGGTCGGCCTGGGTGGCGAAGTGGTTCTCCGGGTCCATGGCGATAACCAGCGCTGTCGGCGTGGCGTCGAGCAGCCAGCGGTCGCTCAGTCGCCGGCCGACCCGCGGCGTCACGCCGTAGCGTGCGATGAGATGTGCATTGATCTTCGACCCCTTCGTGCGCTGTACCCGGACATCCTGTGGTCGGTTCACGCCGAGCTCCTCCAGGAGGCGGGTGACGTGGTATAGCTCCGTCTCGCCCTCGACCAAGAGGATAACTTTCGGGTGGGGTGACAGGCCGAAGTCCGCCAGTGCCCGCTCCAGCGTGGTGGCCTCGACATGCCGCTGTGTCAGCCGGTCATGCTGCACCGTCCACCATGTGGTGCCCGTAAGGTCGGGCAATGGGTCGAGGACGCCACTCGTGGTCAGGTCCTCGTGTGCTCGTAGGAGAATCTCGGCCGCGACCCGACGCCACATGGCTTGCAGCGGCTCGCCGCGGAGCTGCGACCAGGCGCGGTAGCTGGCGTGGCGTAGGATGGGCAGCCACTTGTGCAGGGGATCGCTGTGAGCGTCGAACAAGAAGCGCTCCGCCGCGCCTCGAAGGTCCGCCGGATCGAAGCCGACTCTGTGGAGCGTGTCCAGGACTTCGGCCCCCGTGCGGTAGCGGCGCAGCGGCTCTTCTTCTTTGGGGTTGGAGAACCGAACCCTGCCCAGCACACTCGGCAAGTACTGCGTTGAAAGTGCAGACAAAGCCAGCATCTGGCGACGGTGCTGCATCATGTCCTTGCGGCGCTCGACCGGCCATGGGGGTCGCTCGAAGTGGAGATTTTGGTGGCGTCTTAGCAACCGCGGGAGATCGAGAAGCTGCCAGGACGAGTAGACGAACCCGTTCCACCATCCCCGTTGAGGCTCATCCGACGGGCGAACGTGCGGCCAAGCCGCTGCGTAGCCCTCCTCGGCGGGGTCGCGCAGACGGCCTTCCGACGCAGCGCGGAAGACTTGGAAGCGGGTGTCGAAGGTGCCAGGATCGGCGATGGCTATCTGGCGGCCGGCCGCTGGCGTGTCAGATACCCGGTAGAGCGGAAGGAGCAGCCGCTCGCTGTGGAGCACCTGCAGCAGATCGAGGCTGATCCGTATCCCCCGGTCTTTCGCCTGCGCAATGAACTTGTCCGTGCTGAGCAGGTCGTCTTGGGTGAAGATGTACGGCTCGATCAGGAGGGCGAGAGAGCTACCGGGTGCTGGCCACGGTGCTTGTACTGTCGGCGCTGCCATGCGGCCATCGTAACGACACGTCGCTGGTTCCCAGCCCAGCAAGGTCAGAACTGAAGGAGAGCGTTTCAGCGACCGTCTGCGCGAGCGGCTTATGAAGGTCGCGGTACCAGTCAGCAATCCAGGAAAACCCGCTATAAAAGCCGGGAGGTACCCTCCCAGCTCTCTCGTCTTGTGGCTCGTCGGCGTCAGCCTCGTCGTCGCGTTCGCCAGTCACGTAGGCATCTTGCCACCAGTTCCAGTGTCCTTCTAGTGATTCGAGTAGACCGGACAAGAGATGCGGCTGTCGGGCTTGGGCCTGCCCTCACACGTTCAGGTCCTCGCCGTGCTGGTATCGCAACTGCGTGAGAATGAGGCTCCCAATGCCCAACACGCCAAACGCATAGCGTTTAGCGTCATGCCGCTTCTGGATATTGTGGCGATCCACGTTACTCAGAGCTTGCGCGAATCCTGTCCCAAGCGCACGCCAGCCCTCCCACTCGCCCGGTTCTTTTCCTAGTCGGTACTGCGCATCGTTGGCGAAAACCTTCACGAAGAGGTCCTTACCAACAAGCGTCCTGCCTTCTCTGCCTCTCGGGTCGCCGCACCACTGGCGCACGTGATGTTCAACAAAGATAGCCGTCTGGCTCGCAACTGCCTGCCAGTCCTCGTTTTGCATATGCGTCTGCACATGTGCCCACAAGGCTGGGTCGAACGCGGTCTCGTCCACCGCGTCATCGCTGGTTCCGGCGTCTTCAATCTCGAAGATGGCGGCCTCGATCACCCCACACGCTCTGCGGACTCCTCCCAAAAATGCCTGGTCGAACGCCGAATCGGGCGTAGTCGTTGAGTACACGGAGAGGCTGTATCTGACACTCTCGAAATCTGCAAGAAGGTGATGATCCTTCCCGAGCGCCCGGATGAGGACTGACCGTACGCGCCCCTTCCACGAAGAAAACTGACCCGATCTTTGCAACCCAAGACCTTGCGTATCCGCCTCAGCCTTGAGCTGCTTCAAATTCTCGATAGCTCGTTGACTCTTCATGAACTACCACCTTCTCGCCTTTGATCAATAGCAGCACTTGCCGCCGCCTCACGGGCGTCACGACTCCAGAGCCCGCCGCTACCGCCCCACCCGTGCCGCCAACACCGGAATCCCCGCGATCTTCTCCGCCGTCAGGTCGTCCCACAGGATGCCGCTGGGCCGCCGCCGTTCGGGGCAGCGGATGACCTCGTCGGGCGTGACGATGAGGTCGACGCTGAAGTCGTGTGGTGTCTCGGGGATGTCCTCCTCGACGACCTGGAGCTGGTGGACGGGCGCCACGATGACGGTCTTCTCCGTGACGAGCCCCGCCTCGATGAGCAGTGCCACCTCGATGTCGGAGTAGCCGGCGCCCTTGCCGATGCGAGCCCCGGAGCGGTTGACGGCGACACTGCCACAGATCACCAGGTCGATGGGCGTCATGTCTTCGACGCCGACGCGGCGGGCGTGGTCGCGAGCCGCCCGCTTGTCGGCGGCTTCCTCCGGCGGCAGCGTCAGCGTGCGCGGGTCGAGCAAGAAGAACGGCTTCAAGCTCGCCATCCTGGGCACGGCCATGTAGAGGAGCTTGCCGTCTGCCAGGGCACGCACCCGCACCGGGAGCTGCGCCCAGTCGGGGTTGGCCTTGACCGTGGTGGCCTGCTGCCACTCCGATGTCTGGCTCAGGAGCTCTGCGGTCGCCGCGGTGCCGGCGAAGCCGGGGATCTTGCCGTAGGAGTCGGGCGGGGCGGCACCTGATTCCACCAGCCGTCGCCATACCTGGTCGCGGACGTGTTGCTTGGCCTGGTCGATGGTGTTCACGCCCGCCCCTGTTCTACATCGCGGCCATGAGGGCAAGCAGTCGGTCGTTGATCTCCTGCGCCCATGGCTCCTGTCGCCACTGCCGCAGCTCGCGTCCGGCAGCAAAGGCCAGGTTAAGGCCCCCGCCGCCCCTGGTCAGCTCCACGGCGTCGATCGTGCGGTGCATGGTGGCCGCCGCCTCGTCGAGCTTGCCTTGCCGGAGGAGCGCCAGGGCCAGGTTGCCCAACGCGATGGCCTGGCTCTTCTTCTTGCTGACCAGTGCGCTCGCCGTCGTGGCGAGGACGGTCTCGGCCTTCGCCGGCAGGGAGAGGAACAAGTAGCACGACCCGGCGAGCCGGTGGTACTCGTTCACCGTGTAGTAGGCCGCCGCCATGTCGTCGGCCCCGACGCGGCCGAGCTGCTCCTCGGCCTTGCCGATCGCGCCCTCGCACGACGCGACGTCGCCGTTCATAGCGTGGCCTTCGGCAACGTGCAGCAGCGCCAAGCCGGTGAGCGCCGGACTGGCCGGTCGCGCCACGTCGGCCGCTGCCGCTGCCAGGGCCGCGCCCTTCGTGGGTTCGCCCTCGCCGTAGAGCGCCACGAAGCTCTTGCGCAGCGTGGCGTATGCCTCGGTGTAGGGGTCGCGCACCTGGCGGGCGGCGTGCACGGCGTTGTCGAAGTAGAGGTTCGGGGCGACGTGGTCCCGCCGGTGGCTGACGTCCCAGACAAGTTGTCCCATGAAGGTGGCGGAGTCGGCCTCGACCTCGAAGAGCGCCCGCTTCACCCGCGCGTCGGTGGCGTTCTCGCGCAGCAGCTTGACCTGCCCGTGGACTTGTCCGGCCGGGCCGAGCAGCGCGGTAGAGGGCACCCGGTCGTAGCGTTCATCGAGCTGGCGGACGCGTTCGTGGAGGTGGGCAACGGCCACCAGGTCGGCGTGCGCGGGGTGTTCGAGCACGTAGGCGATGCGGTCGCTGGGTTCCGGCTGGACGACCGTCACGTCGTCGAGAAGCTCTTGGAGCTCGTCGGCCGTCACCCGGAGCGCGGCGGCAACCTTCGGCCGCTGCCAGGGCTGCGGGTCGTTCTCGGCGCGTTCCCAACGCGCGACGGTTGACCGCTCGACGCCGAGGGCCTCGGCCAGCTTCTCCTGGGTGAATCCCGCTGCCTTACGGCGCTGGGCAAGTCGTGCTCGTTTAGCCGCCATTGCGCGCTTCCTCCCGGGGCGGGGCGTACCCACCATAGCCACCCCGGCGGCAACGGCGCAGGCCACGGGGGCCGTTGCCCCATTTTTGCGCCCTTTCCGCCCCTCTTTCGCTCTGGGTTTTGCCTGGTCACCGCCGCTTTCCTGGCACTTACGCCGTCCCCGGCGGGCCACCCCCCATAGGGCCCGCTGGCCCGGGATTTGCGCACCCCAAGGAGCCAGATGCGACCCCTCATGTACGCGTACATGCGCGTCGTCGGCAGCGACCACCCCGACGCCGACATTGATGCGTTGAAACGCGAACTCGCCACCTACGCCGCCCGCGAAGGCTTCACGCTCGACCAAGTGTTCACCGAACACCACGGCTCGTCCGAGTCGGCGTTCCTCACCATGCTCGACGCGCTGCGGCAGAGCACCGTGACGCACGTCATCGTGCCCTCGCTGTGGCACTTCGCCCGGCTGCCGGGTCTCCAGGACGCCATGCGCCAGCACATCGAGAGGGAGACCGGCGCGCGGTTGTGGGTCGTGCAAGGAGCGCGGCGATGACGGACCCGGCGCGCCCGCTGCTCGGCTACCTCCGCGCCCTGCCAGATCTTCCCGATCACGCCCTTGACCATCTCTGCGACGAACTGCGTCGCTTCGCCGAGCGGGAAAACTTCGTGCTGCTCGACGTCTATGTCGAGCGGCAGTGGCTCCAGGACGCGGCCTGGGACGTCCTGGTCGAGCGCTGCGCCCGCGACCAGGTGCGCCACGTCGTCGTGCCGACCTACGAGCACCTGCACGTCATGCCCGCACTCAGCGTCGTGATGCAGCGCGCCGTCGAGGCAGCCATAGACGGCTACGTGTGGTTCGTCCACCCCGACGCCACGGTGCCGCCGCGTCCCCTACCCGGGCTGAGGGGAGTGGGAACGTGACGGCCGACCAGGGCAGCCCGAGCTGGTTGTACGTGGCGAGCTTGCGCCTCGCCGCCGTCAGCACAGCCGCCAGCGTGGCACGGGCTTTCGTGCGGCAGCACCTGATGTACCTGAAGCTGCCCGATCAGGTCGAGGACGCCGAGCTGGTGGTGAGTGAGCTGGTGAGCAACGCGGTGGTGGCTACCGGCATCGCTGACCCAGACGTGAAGCTGCATGAGATACAGGGCGAGCACCTGATCGCGGTGCAGCTCCGTGTCGTAGACAGTCGCCTGTATATAGAGGTCTGGGACCGGAGCACCACGGCACCCGTGAAGCAGGACGCCAACGACGAGGCGGAACACGGCCGGGGCCTGGTGCTCATCGAGGGCACAGCCAAGCGGTGGGGCGTCGCCCGGCCGCCGGCCGGAGGGAAAGTGGTGTGGGCAGAGCTGGTGATCGGGACGCCGCCCATCCCCCGCGACTCACCCAGTACCCGACCAGACCTCCAGCGGCGGGTGCCGCAGGCGACCCGACCACCGCGGGGCGAGGTGTCGGAGATGGCGAGCGTGGCGTTGCTGGAGCGGGTGTTGGAGGGGTTGGGGAGGGTGTAGACGCAACGACGCTGGACGGCCGACTAGCTCAACAAGTAGCCCCCGGGGTTCCCCATCCACCCATCAGTGTGATTACAGTATGTTCTGTAATGTCGCGGAGGGTGGGGGAAGGTACATGGAGGGGCGCTGTTGATACCGCCGCTGACCTCGGGGGGGTTGCTGCCTCCTGGCCGCCACCCGGCCACGCTGGAGGAGATTCGCGACGCCTTCGTGGAGCTCGCGCCTCACTCGGCCCACCGTGCTCGCCTGTTCGCGGCACTCGAACTCTACGTTTCACTGGTGCGGGACCTCGTTCCACGCGCCACACTGTGGGTAGACGGGGGTTTCTGTACCTACAAGTCGGCAGCCCCTGCGGACATCGACCTTGTGCTAGTCGTGTCCGAGCACGCACTTCAACGCTTGGGAGAGGAGGAGTGGAAGCGCATGCACAACCTGATCACGCTGCAAGGCGTTTCTGCTCAGCACCCCCCGTGGGTGGCCCATCGCGCTCAGCCCATGGGCGGCCTCATCGATGCGTTCCTGGCCTCTGCTGACTCTCCTGATGAACTCGCTTACTGGCACGAGATGTGGTCGAGCGTGAAAGGGCCGGACGGAAAGATAATCGAGGACGCGCGCAAGGGGTACTTGGAGGTCTCGCTGTGAATTCACACCTTCGCGACCTTTATCTTCGCGCACTAGCCTCGGCCGCCGGGAGTGACGAGTCCTCGAAACTTCGACGGGCTTCCCTACAAGCTTCCGCCGCAGAATTCGGCATAGCCTCAGAAAGCGAGGCAACCTCTGCAGTGCAGCTTCGACTAGCTGACATAAATGCGCCTGATAATGAGGTTGCCGCTATCGAAGCTGGTGACTTCCTCCAGCGTATACAGAAAGCTGTGGCACGGCTCGCTAAGGCGCGGCGCGCACGGTTGGCTGATGTGGCGAGGCTCTCTCAGGTTGACTTCGAATCCGCTCGGCTAAATATGTCGGCGGCGACATCCGGATCTTGGGTCGTTCAGCTAAAGTACGCCCAAGATAGTGAGCGTCGAGTCGTCCCCACTTTCGATACAACATGGGCCGAGCTGGGCTTGGTCGAGCTCATGCGAGCCCTACCCGAGGACAGTAATGACGATAGGTCCATCGAATCAGTGACTGCCGCTTCCCCCGTGATCAGGCGAGCAGTATGGGACTTGATATCTGATCGTCAGGAGTCCAGCCTCAGTATCCAACTTGATCTGGTCAGGTTCACGGGAGAGTCACTCAAGTCCGTGATCACGCCGGCCCAAGCAGTTTCTTTGCGGACAAGGCTCGACGCTGTGCGGGAAGAACGTGAGATCGTCCGGCATCGGGGACGCCTAGATGGATTGCGTACACGCCGTCAGATCTTCTATTTTGAGACAGAGGCTGGGCGCGAGATTCATGGCTATGTCGATGACTCACTCATGGCCGCAGTAAAGGAGAATCTCGACCGAGAAGTAGATATCACCCTCGAAAGCTTCATAAATCGGGCTCGATCTGGGAGAGTAACCCAGAGGCAGTATCGACTGATAGAAGTAGCAGGACACCAGTCACAGCTACCTGTGGGCGAAGACACCGAAGACGAATTTTGATCTCTCGCCTACGTCGATAGAAGCCTTCTTGGCTAGCCAAGCCCAGAGCATAGGCATATCTCAGCCAGCCAGTGGCGCTGCTGTGTTCTCTACAACGTGAGATGTTTACCCACCACGCTGCCATAATTAGCCCAGCAACAGCGGTGCGGGGAGATATGTTCACGCGGAGGCTCGCCCGAAGATTCGAGCGAGCCGACGATTTTCCTCCTCGCCGCGATGCGTCATAAAGGAAGGCGCCGGGGCGACCACCCTCGGCGTCGTCGGTGTCCTGCGGCATCCGCGATGAACCCAACAGGGGGTTCGTCGGCCGCAATTCACCGAGGAGGTGGCTCGCAGTGAGCGAGTCCGAACCGAACGCGGGAGGCCAGCTCCGCACGCTGGCTGTCCGCATCACCGAGGATCTGCGGGCGCGACTTGACGTCGTCGCCCAGATCACCGGGCGCAGCACCACCGAGGAGATCCGGGTCGCCCTGGAGCACTGGGTCGAGCGGACGAAGTCCGACCCGACCATCCTCAAAAAGGCGGCGGCGATCCGGGCCGAGATCGAGCGTGAGGCGCAGACGCGCCGCAACGCCATCTCGGCAATCTTCGGTGCCGAGGAGCCCGCGGAGCCGGAGACCGAACCGTCTCCGCCCGCCGGCCGCTCCTCTACCCGTCGAGGCAAGACGCCAGACGGGGAGTAGCGTCTCGCCTTTGAACGTCAGCATCGTTCGGGCAGAGCGTGAAGGCGGGAGCCTGCTTGGACACGACGCACCGTCGTTGTCTGGGCAGGGCTCCCGCCTATTTCATCTTGCAATCTAAATTTATCGCTCCACACGCAATGACAAATGCGTTGTTTCGGATTACCAGTAGCGCTCTGGTCTGAACTGATAGGGCGAGGCAAAATTCGATCCGTACTCCTATTTCTTGGCTGCCCCAAAGACCTCTGGGAAGACCCGGGTACCGAAGCTGCGGTCATGGTTACGAATAAGGTCGAGAAGGAGACTCCGCAGAGTAGGCGTAATGTTGGCGCGGCTGAGCGTTTGAAGGTGCTCGCGAGCGTCGGCGTAGTGGCGCTCGGCGATAGCGGTTGTGATGACCTCAGCTATGTTGTCGTCCATGATGCGGCAGGTGGTGACAAGAGATTCGATAATCTTCCGGTCGTCGTGTGCGCAGGCATGTTGGACGGCATTGCGGAGTTCGCGCCGCCACAGAACGGGCATGATACCGTAAAATTCGCCGCACGCCAGTGCTGCGAGGTAGTCGATAAGGTTCTCCCCGGCTTGGCGTGGGTTCGTTTGGCCAAGGCGCGCGAGATAGTCGCAGACGATAAGGAATTTCCTGCCCTCGACGAAAATCTCATCCTGCTCGACCTCGTAGAGCCCGAGCGTCCGCACCAGGGGCCAGCGGTCGGTGTTGGCCTCGGTGCGACTGCCTAGGATATAGAGCATTGCCCAGGCCGATGCAACGGCGACCGAGATCTCGATGGGCCGGCCGGGTGGACGTGTCACCGGTCTTTCGGCGTTAGGCTCAATCACGATGAACTGGCCGAGGTAGTCGAGTTGGGCAGAGACATCCCCGGCGGGCGTCTGCTGCCAGAGTTTCTGGATGAGCTGAACGAGAATCTTCGGGTCGTCGACCTCATCGAAGACGGCGCGTAGTTCGGGCCATGCCATCTCTGTGTCGATCGTGGCCATGAGTTCCGCGAGAAACTGGCTGCCGCGGCGCTTGGACTCGTCGGAGCCCGCCAGAAGTTCGCGGGCGTGCATCAGGAGCGCTGGGCTGTGCTTGTCGATACGCCTGTCTCGGCGCTCGGTGGAGTGAACGATCTTGTTCAGGTCTACCGTCCGCCCAGTCTGGGTGGCGATGGACATGATGATGTCGAAAATTTCATCCCTTTTGGGCGTGTGCACGGCTCGGGTGGAGAAGAGCGTATCGAGCTGGGCTGTCAAAAGCATCCGTGGATTACGGTTCACCCGTTCCAGAAACCGTTGCGCTGAGAGGTGCCCGTGGTCGGCTGCGGCTGGTGTGATCCGTAGGAGACGGTCGTCGCTCGTCCAGTCTTGGCTTTCAAGGTGCGGGGGGAGAAGCCGGGCGAGGAGCCCTTCAGGGAGCTGAGCCTGAGCGAGCAGATCAAGGAGGAGCTGCTGACGGTTATTGATCAAACCGCGCTGGGCGGCATACCCAATGGTCGCGAGCGAGGTCGTGGCGACGCTGTCGAGGATGGCGGCGGCGTCTGATTCGGACGAGAGAATGTCACGGAGCACGCTCTGGCAGGCGAAATCGCGCACGCGCGGGTCCGTTGCGTCGAGCAGCGCCTCGATGGCAAGGCGGATACGGTCGTCGTCGTTCGTGGTGACGACAAAGGCGCCAATCGCGCCCAGCGTTGCTTCGCCGTGCAGCGTGAGTTCGGCGGGGCCAGGATCGATAGCATGTGCGAGGAAGTCCGTCCAGGTCTCGGCATCCTCCCAGATTCCTGTTCGGTGCCATTCCTTTGCGATGATCTTGCTGAGTCTCGCAGCGACGGTGTGGTTGGGTGGGCCGTCGGCGTCGAGTTTCCGGACAACCTCAGCCAGCAAGTGGTGGTCGCCGATATCGGACCATTGACCGGCTAGGTAGTCCAGTTCGATAGACGCTCGATCGTCATCACTACTCATGAGCATTCCGACAAGCGTGGACCGTACGAGGGAGCGCGCCTCTGAGGAGATCGCATGGAGGACATTGAGGAGGCTATGCCGCATGGTGTGAGTGACAGTGGTACCCGCGAAGGCTTGTAGCGGCTCCAGATAGTTCAATGCCTCGGCCACGTCCCGCGCTGCGCGCAATGCGAGGCGAGCAAACGCGTCGAGCACCACAGCTCGGACATGCGGCTCGCTCGTGGACTGCCAGATAAGAATGAGCTGACTGATTGTCTGCCCGGTCGGTTTGGCCGCGATAGTAGGCAGGATCCGCGTCACACGTTCAAGCGCCGATATCCCAGCCGCCCGCAGGCTGTTGGTGGCGCTATCGAGGAGCGCTGGGTAGTGAGCCCAGGCCACGAGTCCGATCCCCTGAAGGGCCTCGCTGTCCGAGGTGACCAACGTTTCGACGGCGCCTTGGGCTGCGGCCTGGAGAAGCGGATTGGCACCCGCAAGA
The DNA here is from genome assembly GCF_031845405.1 of Streptomyces boetiae. Lineage (NCBI taxonomy): Bacteria > Bacillati > Actinomycetota > Actinomycetes > Kitasatosporales > Streptomycetaceae > Streptomyces > Streptomyces boetiae. The sequence continues at coordinate 26,660 of NZ_JAVREN010000043.1, read as the reverse complement.
ATCAATACCTGCTCGAGAACGGCGCCGACGAACAGGTCTCCACCGCGACTGATTGCCCGGATCGCCAACGTGTCGATTGTCGCCGGGTCTGAGCGAGCGAGCAGCCCCTTGGCGGCGGCGAACTCGAACATGACCTGGTGAAAAAATCCGAGATGCTCCCTGCTGGGGACGAGCACACCGCGTTCAGTGAGGATCGCGAGCCCTTCTTCGACAGACGCGACGTCGCCCGGTGATCCAGCCGCCGCAGCGGTCGTGTCGCGCAGTATGGCGCCGGGCAGCTCAGGCAAGCCGGACGCAAGCAACCCGATCGCCGTGTGGCCGGCCAAGGCGCTGAGATTATCGGCGGCACGGGCACGCAGACCGGTCTCGGTATCGGTGCGGGCGTCGCGAATCACTCGTCGGTTCCAGTAGGCGTCGAAAAGCCGAGTGACGTCTACGTCGCTGAGTTCGGGCTCCGCAGGCGCGGAGAGGTCGAACAATATGCGCAGGAGCAACGGGCTTCTACACACATCGGCGACCGGCAGGCCGCGGGCGGTCGCCTGGCGGACACGCTTGGCAACCTCGACGTAAGGAACATCCGGACAGTAGCAGGCCACCAGGGCGGCAACAGCGCGATCAAGCTCGGTGTCGTCGTAGGGCTGAAGGTCGTGACGACGCAGGTCCTCGTGCGAAAGGAGTGCGGCCTCCTGTGGCCTGGTGGAGTACAGACCGGTAAAGCCAGCCGCCCGAACCGTATCGAGGAGACGCAATAGCGTCTGCCTCATTTCCTCATCATGGAGCATCAGGTCGGCGGTGTCGAGTAGCAAGACGGGCGTGCTGCCGACTTGGGCGATCTTTTGAAACGATCTGGCGAGTCTCTCAGCGAGTTCGTTATTCCGGTCGTGTAGCAACCACGTCGCGGGCAGCAGCACCGGCTGCATATCTGGCTGGGCGGCCAGGCTTTGGTGGAGCGACCAGAGCAATGTGCTTTTTCCGGATCCAGCTTCCCCGACGATCACCCGCGGCCATGGGTGGCTCGTATCCTTGAGCTGTTCAAGCAGAGCGGGTTCGAGAGTGCGCACTACATGCAGCTCGGCGTCGATACTGATGTCATGCACATACATGGCAGAGGTCGCGAGCAACTCGCGGACGCCGGTGTCGTAGTCATCCGTGGACGGCGACCGAACGGCCGACACCCGGCCTGCCCGCACAGGCTCAGGCGCCACGGTGAACGGGAAATCCGGATCGAGGAGGATCTCAGCGAGCCGGTAACGAAGCTTCCTCAAGTACGCACGAAGCCTCTCGTCGCTTCTGTCAAACGCTATAGCATTCTTTAACGCGTGAAAGACTTTGACATAGCGATCACCTCCAAGACCGTCGAATGACGCATCATTGAAGTCGATAGATTCGACCCTTCCCAGGTCCGTCGAACCGTCGAGGTTGAAATAGCGCAGAGCTACTTCTTCGTTTGTGATCCTTCTGCCCGGTTTCCATGTTGAGTTGCTGGCGAACTGCCCTTTGAGCTGACCTATCGCCCGCTTAAGCGTTAACTCAAGCGCGTGGCCCCAGTCTCCTCTTCGCCACTCATCGCGAAAGCTTTGTTCCGCGATGCCCTTCAGTATTGGAATGTCCAGCGGCTCCCGTGACTTCTGGCCATCCTTGGCATCGACACCGAACGCACCGGGGACCAGTCGGTTCACTACGCTGCCCAACTCGTCCACCAATGCGTTGACGTCCGGAACGTCGAGTGACACCTCTACCTCCGCCAGTTAAGCATGTGGCACGCACGCCGCTGAGGTCAGCATCCCGGCGCGCTTGGGGAGCGCCTACCAGCGCTGCGCCTCGTCAGGCAGGTGACTGTCGAGGAAGCGCGCAGTGGGCTCGTCAAGCCAATCAGCCTGCCAGACAAGTTGGGACACGATCAGGCGGGCTCCATCATAAGCCAAGCCGCCACCTCGGAGCATCGCCACGAGCGAGTCGGTGATCTGCCTTTTTACATCGGGGTTATCCAGATGCCGACGGAGCAGATCAGGAACCATTTCAACTGCCCCTCCTTTCGAGGCATCGGTCGATAGGTCACTTTCCGTAAGCTCTCGATAAATTTCCAGCGCTTTATCCGACGTGCGCGCCACCTCTCTCAACTCCCCATAAAGGCTATCGAGTAACTCGTCATACAGGGCGACTTCTGGCGCCGAATGGCTAGAACCATCTGCCTCTCGCTCCTTGGCCTCCAGTGCCACACCTAATGCGCAGACGAGACCAACAACTTCACGTGGCTCCATCCGCTCAACATTAAATAATCGTCTCGGGTCTTCCCCGTTTTCGTGTCGCTCTGGTGTCGGTGCCGATGGCCTGCTTTCGTGATACATGGCTGTTTCCTGTTTACAAGATCAACTATGTGCTGGGGCATCACTTTTGTCAACATCCCCTATAGCGCACGCACGCACGTAACCAATGTTTGTCAGTTAGCCAATGACTTGCCGCTTGACTTGGCGTTCAGGGTAAGAACCAACATGAACGCCAAGTCAAGCGGCAAGCAATAGCCCCCTCGCCCATCGATCTCTACCTTCGATATCAGTGAGGGATTCACCCGGCGGCCGACGGCAGGGCTTCCCCGCTTCAGTCCTTTTCCCTGAATGACGAGAGGAGCACCCCTATGCCTCGAAACCGCTACACCCCGGAAATCCGCAAGGTCGAGCGTGCCCAGATGGAGCGCCAGATAGAGGAGCTGGCCGTACTCGCGAAGGAGCTGCGCCGTGAGACCACGGAGGTCACCACGGCTCCCCCGGCCGGCGGCGCCAAGGAACGTCGGAGCGCTCGTCTGGCACAGAAGCAGCGGCACAAGCGTGACCGCCGGGGCGCCGCCGACGCCAGCTAATCCCTGGTCCAGGGCACCGGGGGCTCTCAGGCGAGGAGCCCCCGGTGCGGATCACCTCGCACGCCCTTTCCACCACGCAGATTGGAGGCATCTTCATGCACAAGGACACCCATTCCGGGACCAGGCAGCGGCGTTTGCGGCTCGTCGCCTCGATTGCGCTCGTGGTCGCCGCAACCGCAACGGCCTGTACCGTCACCCCGTCCGCACGCGGCGACCTGGCGGAGAACCGGCAGATCCTCGATGCCTGCGACGCGTCGGCGCCGCCCGCCGCGGACGTGCAGCTCGATGGCAGCGGGTCGAGCGACTCGGCCGCCATCGTCGCGGAGCGGATGGCGGCGGTCGAGGAGATCGTCCGCCAGACCGCTATATGTTCCGGCCGCCTGCGGGTGAGCGTGTTCTCCGCGTCCAGCGCGGCGAACACCGTGCTCTTCGACGAGCCACTGCACCTCGACGGCGCGACAGAGAACGCGCGGCTCAAGCGGGTGCCGCACGTGGTCGAGGAGACCATGTCGGAGATCGAGGAGGCGTACGAGCCCGCGGTGGCCGAGCTGCCCGGCGGAGGTAGCGACATCCGTGGGCAGTACCGGATGGCCTCGGAGTGGTCGGCCCAGGTGGGCGACGACTTCCGACTCCACCTCTACGTCCTCACGGACGGCTTCCAGAACGTCGGCGTCGACGTCGGCGGCCAGGCGATGACCCCGCAGGAGGCCGCGGCGCTGGCCGACGAGACGGCAGTCCCGACGCTGCCGGGCGCGTTCGTCACCGTGGCGGGCATCGGCAGGGTGGCGGGGTCGCCGCCCTCCTCGACGGTGACCGAACGGCTGGTCGCCTACTACGACGCCGTGTGCGCGCAGGCCGAGGCCGACGTCTGCACCTCCGTCACCGACTACACGTCGGGGAGCTGGTGACCGGCGTGCGGCGGCGGTCGCCCATGCGGAACAACACGGCGGCGGACGACTGGCTGCGGGAGGCGGACGCCATCTCGCTGCCCCGGCTGGACGAGATCGGCGGACACCCGCGTCCGTCCGGCGTCGGCACCACCTACGTCGAGTACGAGTACTTCGCGCTTGCCGATGAACAGGAGCTGCTCTGGCCGGCGGAGGGCGAACGGGCCGCGCGTCGCTTCCAGATGCGGGCGCGCGGCTTCGACGGCGCCGCGGCGGCCACGGAGTTTTTGTTGCGGGAGAGCGAGGCCGAGGTGCGCCAGGCCCGCGCCGACTACCAGCACGCCGTGCGGGTGCTGACCCCGTACGTCCGGCGGGAACCTGCCGCCAAGCTGCGGTACTGGATTTGTTGGCTGGTCCTGTGCGGAGGAGATACCGCAGGCGTCTGGTCGGCCGCGATCACTAACGGCGACGTGCCCTTCATCGCGTTCGGCCAGGCGCTTGCGGCCGGGGTGAGCGCGGCCTGCGCCGGGTTGGTCGGCTCGGAACTCAAAGACCGGCGTCTGGCACGGGCGCGGCAGCGCGATCCCGACTCCTTGAGCGAGGACGAGCAGCGCTACCGGCGGCTGTTCACGACGGGCGGCGGCATGGGCGTCGTGATGCTCATCGGCGTGCTGTCGCTGGTCGTCGTGGCCTTGCTCTCCGTGGGCATCTTCACGCTGCGGGCCGGGATCGAGGGCAGCACGGCGGGGCTGACGTTCGGGTTGCTGGCGGCGGCCACGGCACTGGGGTCGGGGCTGCTGGGCTACGCGGCGGCCGACGAGGTGGCGGATCTGCTTGCCACCATGGCGGGCCGCGTGCACAAGGCAGAGAAGCGCCACCTGAAGCTCGCCACCTCTGCACCGGTGCATCGTCGTGCTCAGGCGGAAGAAGCCGCACGGTCGCTCCACACCGAATACCTGCTGCGGGGACAGGCTGCTGCCCGCCGGGTCGAGTCCTTGTCCTGGCGCGTGCAGCGGCGTAATCCACAAGTCCTTGGCCACGGCTATCCGGTGGGCGATCAGAGCGGCGTCATCGGCAGGCGGTCGCGTCGAGGCGGTGCGGCGTGAGGCTACGCGCCCATCTGCTCGCCAGCGGCTTCCTCCCCGGCGGCCTGCTGGGCCGGACGACGCCACGCAGGCCGTCCCCGTCGCCTCGGCTGCGTGCCCGCCTCGGTGATCCCGGGCGGCCGGCGCTGGTGCCGACGCTGCTCATCACCATCTTCGACGACTCCGGCTCGGTCGCCGGTCCGGCGGGCACGGACCCGCTGTCCAACCGGTACGGCGAAGCGGCCTACGCCTTCTCGGTCGTTGCCCGCAAGGGAGGACGACACGAACTCGGCGCGGTGCTGCACTTCGACAGCCCGTGCAGCACGGACGTCGGCCCGGTGCCCATCACCAGGCGCGGTCTCCTCATGCTGCGTTCCGGCTTGCGGACGCCGGGCGACGGCGTGGGCAGCAGCGAACTCGCCCTGGGTCTGGAGCGCGCGGTGGCCTTGGCCGAGACGCACGCCGACCACGAGGTGACGCTGGTGGTGCTGTCCGACTTCCTGCTCATGGACCCCGAACCCGGCCCCGTGCTCTCGGCGTTGGCGGCCTTCCCGGGCGCGGTACATGCCGTCGTCCTCGGCCATCGCCTGCCTGCGGGGGTGTTGGACGAGCGCATCGTCGAGACGCACATCCAGCGGGGCGATCCGCCCGGCGCTTTGGCCCGCGCGTTGTTTGCCAGCCTCATCACGCATCGGCCGGGAAGCTTTCTCGCCGGGTAGTCGGGGCGCCACCGCGACGCGAATCGTTGACCATTCCGCAACACGTTCTCACCGCCCGCCCGTGCGCGCAAACAGCAGCAGCTACCAGCGGCGAACGCCCGTCAGTTCGGGCGACGCTTCGGTCGAAGATTCGCCCGAACTGACGGCTTCCCAAATTCATCCCTGAGCCTCATAACGAGGCACATCCCAACCGAGCGAGCGGCCTGCGTTCCCGCCCTTGCAGCGCCGCTCGCCCGTGGCGGGATACGAAAGGAGGAACATGCATGACAGAAATCTCGAACGTGCCGCAGCGGTTCCGGACGATCCTGGCCGACCCGCCGTGGGATGTCCACCAAAGCGGAGAACGCGGCGCACAGCGGCACTATCCCCTGATGAACCTCAGCCGCATCAAGGCCATGCCCGTCGCGGCCCTGGCCGAGGCGGAAGCCCACCTCTGGTTGTGGGTCACCAACGCCACGCTGCGCGACGGCTACGACGTGGCCGAGGCGTGGGGCTTCACGGTCCGGTCGCCGCTCACCTGGATCAAGTTCCGCCTCGGCCTGGGCCACTACCTGCGCAACGCGACCGAACACCTGCTGTTCGCCACCCGCGGCCAGGCCCCGGTCCTGTTCCGCTCGCAACCAACCTGGATTACCGCGCCGGTCCAAGACCACTCCCACAAGCCGGAGGAGGTCTATCCGCTCATCGAGCGGGTCTCGCCCGGACCGTACCTGGAACTGTTTGCGCGACGTCGGCCGCCGAGCAACCGGCCCTGGTCCGTCTGGGGCAACGAAGTTGACGCCGACATCGTGCTGCCGGGCTACCCGGTGCCGAGCGACGTCACGAATCGGCCGCGCCAGCAAGGCCGGCCATGACCAACAACAAGAAGCCGGAGGAACCCATGAACCCGATGGAACAACTGCTCCGCACCAGCGTCCTGATCCTCGCCACCGTCATCGCGCTCAACCTGGCTGTCGTGCTGCTGCGCCCGATTCTGCCCTGGGTGATAACCGGCGGCGCCCTTGCCGCCGTCATCTGGCTGACGGTGACCGTCGAGCGATGGCGGCGCTCCAAATGGTAGTCGTCACGACGGCACGGTCGCGACAGAGGTCAAATGATGTGGAATTTACAAACGTCATTGACGCATTGGCCAAAATTGGTCATAAGTGGGGCGACCACCCATGCTGCTTTTGGGCAGCACCCTATCCGTGTAACTGAAAGGAGGTGATCTATGGCATCAAGAAAACGAATCAACAAACGCCGTAACCCACGTGAGGAGCGCCGGTTGACGGTGCGCGGCATCCGCCGCGACCCGCCCGACCTGCGCAAGCTGAGCAAGGCGCTGACCGCCCTGGCGATGGCCGAGGCGGAACGCGAAGCCCAGGCCGAACAAGCCGCCCGCGACGCTGCCGACGAACAGCGGGGTGAGCCGGATGCCTAACGCCAGCCAGCTCGTGTTCTCCGAACTGCACCTGCCCCGGCCGCTCGACGCGGCGGCCGTCGAACGGCTGCTGACGCGCTTGGCTTCCGACCGCGACGCGCCCCGTGTCGTCCTGGAAGTCCGTGCCGACCACGATGGTCTTCGGCATCTGCTCGCCTGCCGCGCTACGGACATCGACGCGCTCCGCCGACTGCTTGCCGATCTGCTCCACGGCAGCACGCTCACCGCGCACAGCACCAAGTCGCCTCGCCCGACGGTCGACGTCGCCGGACGCCTGCGCGTCCATCCGCCGGGCTTGCCGCTGCGCACCGATAGCGCCGAGGCCACCACGCGCGCGCTGCTCTCCGGCCTGGCCACGCCGCTCCGCAAGGGCGAAGTCATCGCCTTGCAGGTGGTGTTGGGGCCGCGCCACACGCCGCGCGCCCTGCCGACCAACGCGCCCGACCCAGGTACCACGCTGGCCCAGGCTCTCACCCAAGGACAGCGTCCGGCCAGCCCTGATACCCGGTCGCGGCTCAAGGAACGTCTGTCGCGGGCGGGCTTCGCGGCCACCATCCGGATCGGCGCGGCCAGTTCCGATCCCGGCCGGCGGCGCCGGTTCGTCATGACGCTGCTCGGCGCCGTCGCCACCGCGCAGAGTCCGGGCGTGCACATCGACCTGGTGCAGGGGCCGGCCAAGCACTTCAACGATGTGCGGCTGCCGTGGCGCTGGCCGCTCCATCTGAGCACCACCGAACTGGTCGGGCTGCTCGCCTGGCCGATCGGCGACGACGACCTCCCCGGCCTGCCGCCCGCCCATCCCAAGCCGCTACGTGCCAGCGCCACCGTCCACACCGGCCCGCGCGTCTTCGCCGCCAGCGCTGTCCCCGGCGACGATCGCCAGCTCGGTATCTCGCCCACGGACCAGACGTTTCACGCCGTTGCCTACGGCCCCAGCGGGTCGGGCAAGACAAATGCCCTGCTTCACCTCATCCTGGCGGATATCCGAGCGGGCCGCCCCGTCGCCGTGCTCGACCCCAAGCGCCAGCTCATCGACGACATCCTGGCCCGCATCCCGGACGACCGCGTGGCCGATGTGGTCGAACTCGACGCCAGTCACGAGACGCCGGTGGGCTTCAATCCGTTGGAGGTAGCGGGCCGCGACCCCGACGTGGTGGTCGACGGCATCCTGGCCGTCTTCGAGGCGGTCTTCCACGACGGGTGGGGACCGCGCACAGCCGACATTTTCTCCGCCAGCCTGCGCACCCTGGCGCGCGCCAGCACCCCGGACCGACCGGCGACCTTGCTGGATCTGCCGCGCCTGCTGACCGATCCGCGCTTCCGCCGCAAGCAAGTCGGTCGGGTACGGGGCGACCTGGCGCTGGCGGGCTTCTGGTCCTGGTACGAGGCGCAGTCGCCCCAGGCCCAGGCCGCCGTTATCGCGCCGCCGCTCAACAAGCTACGTCAATTCCTGCTGCGTCCGGCGCTCACGCGCATGCTCGACCAGCCTGACGGCCGCTTCCGGCTGCGCGACATGTTCCGCGACAACAAGATCGTGCTGCTGCCGCTCAACGAGGGCCTCATCGGCCCCGGCACGGCGTCGCTGCTCGGCAGCCTCGCCATCGCGGACCTGTGGCAGGCCACCCAGGAACGCGCCAACGAACCCGGCGCCGACCAGCGGCCCGGCACCGTCTACGTGGACGAGGCGCCCCGCTTCCTCAACCTGCCGGTGTCGCTGGCCGACGCGCTCGCGGTCTCGCGCTCGCTGTCGGTCGGCTGGTTCCTGGCGGCCCAGTTTCGCGGCCAGTTCCCCGCGCCGCTGCGTGCCGCGGTGGACATGAACGCCCGCAGCAAGATCGTGTTCGCCACCGAGTACGAGGACGCCCGCGACACCGCCAAACTCACCCACGACCTCACCACCGACGACTTCTTGTCGCTGCCGCGCTACCACGCCTACGCCAACCTCGTTGCCGAAGGCATCCCCTCCGGTTGGGCCTTGGTGCGCACCCTGCCGCCGCCACCGGTCACCAGCGACTCCGATGTCGTGCGCCAGGCATCACGGGCCACCTACGCGCCCCTCCCGACCCCGACACCCGACGAGACAACCCCGCCACTCCCCGACGACCAGGGGACGGCCGCGCCGCCTCCAATCGCGCCGGAACGCATCGGCCGGAAACGGAGGCAGCCATGACGACGCCGACCAAACGAGACCATCAGATCGCCCCTGCCTTCGCCCATCGGTTCGTGTTGCCGCCCTCACGGCGTTCGCCCAGCTCATCCGGCGGACCCTGCCCCTTCCGGGATGGGACTGACTCCCTACGCGGGAGTCAGACGGCCGTACCGGACGGCCGCGACGCGGCGGCACGTACCGAGGGAGGTGCGGCATGAGCCCGACCGCTGTGGCCACCCTGCTGCTGCGCCTGTCCGACCGCGACATGGCGGTGCTGGAATCCATCCGCAGCTACCGCCTGCTCAGCACCGACCTGATCCGTCGTCTGCACTTCGCCCAGGGGCACGCCACGATCGGGGCGGCGTCCGGCGCCACGATGCGGGTGCTCGGTCGCCTGGAATCTCACGGGTTGGTCGCGCGGCTCACCCGGCGCATCGGCGGCGTGCGGCGCGGTTCGTCGGGCATCGTCTGGCAACTCGGCGCCACGGGCGAGCGGCTGCTACGCACCGTCCACGGCGAGAAACGGCGACGCCGCTACGTCGAGCCTTCGGCGGACTTCATTCTGCACACGCTGGCCGTCGCGCAGCACGCCATCCGCCTGCACGAGGTCGCCGGCCGGGGCGCGATCGAACTGGTCAGCGTCGAGACGGAGCCGTCGTGCTGGCGCTCGTTCGTCAGCCCGCACGGCACGCTGGAATGGCTCAAGCCGGACCTGGCGGTCGTCACCGCCAGCGGCGACTTCGAGGATCACTGGTTCTTGGAGATCGACCGGGCGACCGAGCACCCGCCGGTCGTCGTGCGCAAGGCCAAGACGTACCTGCGCTACGCCGCCACCGGCGCCCACCAGGCGCGCCACGGCCTGTTCCCGGCCGTCGCCTGGGTCGTACCCGACGCTGCCCGCCAGAAGGCGCTTGAGGCGGCGCTGTCGGCCGACAGCAGCGTCCAGCCCGGGGTGTTCCAGGTGGTCACCAGCGACGCGTTCGAGGCGCTGATCACCGGTCAGGCGACCGCTGAGGAAAGCGCGTCGTGAACCATCGTCCGGCAACAAGAACTATCCGCGACGGATAGCACATCGGGACGCGGCGCAATTCCTGTGCGTAATTCCGGTATTACGTTGCGGAATTGGCAACAATCGCCGCCAATTCCCCCTAATTCGAGGTAGAATAGGAAAACAGAAAAGGAGTGCGCGGAAAATATGAAACATGACGCAGGACAACGGTTTGGCGAATACATCACGCACCTTCGCCGCGAGAAGAACCTCAGCACACGGCGGCTTGCCAGCCTGGCGGGTATCGACGACGGCGCGCTAACCCGACTGGAATGCGGCAAAGTACGGACACCACGCCCAACGACGGTGAAGGCGTTAGCGACCGCGCTGGACGTACCTTTGGCAGATATGTTCGCGCGAGCGGGCTACGTCATTCCCTATGACCTTCCTGACGTCAGCACCTATCTCCGCGTGCGCTACGGCCACCTGCCGGACGAAGCACTCTCATCGCTCGACACGTATCTCCGCGACCTCATCGACAAACACGGCCTCGACCCGGACGGCCCCCTGAGCCGCGAAGACGAGCGCGAAGATTTCCCCACGCAATAACGAAGAGGGCGGGGAAAGGAGGAACACGATATGAACACCACCGACAACACCGCCCCTGGAGCACTGACCTCGCTGCGTGCCCTCGGGGGCCAACCCGACAGCTCCCTGGCGGCGCTGCGACGGATCGCGGCCGAGCAGGCGCGACTGCTGCGCGACCTGTTGACCGTCCCGGTACCGCAGACCCCGGCCCGCCTGAGCGTGCTGATCCCCAGCCTGCTGATCGAGTACATCACCCAACTACCCACACACGGGATTGCCTTCTGGGCACGGCCGTACTGGCACATCCGCATCAGCGCCAGCGATCCGTCAGCCAGGCAGACGTTTACGGTGCTGCACCAGTTCAAGCACATTATCGACCATCCGTTACGCCAACGACTCACCGCTCTTGGCGACGCGGATTGGGAGGAGCTGGCGGACTATTTCGCCGGGCAAGCACTGCGCGAGAAAGCCAGTCCTGACCCCAGCGGTTGGGCGAGCGACACGTCGGAGCTACAGGCAGCAACACCAGGAAAGGGAGGGACGAAAAAATGACCAGCGCCTACACCAACCCGTACGACGACGAACTGTACGAGGACTTCCCAGAGATGGCGGCCGTGGCGACGCCACCCACTGCAACAGCCAGATCCGGCACCCGCGCGGTCATCTATCTGCGCGTCTCCTCCCCTGGCCAGGTCAAGACCGACTACGACCCCGAAGGCATCTCGATACCCGCTCAGCGCGTAGCCTGCCAGCGCAAGGCCGAGCAACTCGGCCTGACCATCGTGGACGAGTACATCGAACCGGGCCGCTCCGCCACTGAAATGACCAAGCGGGTCAAGTTCCAGGAAATGCTTGCCCGTGTGCGAACCGCCCGCGACGTCGACGTCATCATCGTCTACAAGCTCTCGCGCATGGCGCGCAACCGCCTCGACGACGCCATCGTCATGGCCGACCTGCGCAAGCGCGGCGTCACCCTCGTCTCGGCCATGGAGTCCATCGACGACACGCCAGTCGGCCAGCTCATGCACGGCATCCTGGCCACCTTCAACGAGTACCAGTCCCGCGAGTCCGGCGCCGACATCGCCTACAAGATGGGCCAGAAGGCCAAGAACGGCGGCACCCTCGGGCGCGCACCCCTCGGCTACCTCAACGTCCGCGACTACGTTGACGGCCGCGAGATCCGCACGGTCGCCATCGACCCGGAACGCGCTCCCTACGTCCAGCTGGCCTTCGAGCTGTACGCCACCGGCGACTACACGCTGGAGGACCTGTCGGACGAACTGTACGACCGCGGTCTGCGGACCCGGCCCACCGCCAAGTACCCGGCGCAGCAGGTGTCGGTCAGCAAGCTGTCCGAGATGCTCCACGACCGCTACTACCTCGGCTACGTGACCTACAAAGGCGACGAGGTCGATGGCCGTCACGAACCGCTTATCGACGAGGACCTCTTCGAGCGTGTCCAGGAGATCAGTGAGGTCCGGGCCGCCGCCGGCGAACGGCGACGGGTGCATCACCACTACCTCAAGGGGTCGTTGTTCTGCGGTCGCTGCAAGCGGAAGGGCATCAGGCAGCGCCTGATCCTCCAGCGCGCGGTCAACTCGCGCGGCACGGAGTACTTCTACTTCTTCTGCCGCAACCGGCAGCAGGGCACCTGTGACAGCCCGTACGTCAACGTCGTCTACATCGAAGACGCCGTCGCGGACCACTACGCCTGGGTGCGCTTCACCCCGGAGTTCATCGCGGACGTCCGCGCCTACCTGGCCGCGCGCATCGACGCGGAGGCCGCCGCCACCCGCCTGCTGCACCAGCAGCTCACCACGGAGCTGCGGGCGCTGGACACGCGCGAGGAGAATCTCATCGAGCTGGCGGCGGACGGCACGCTGCCGCAGGCGAAGATCAAGACCAAGCTGCGGGAGATCGAACGGCAGCGACGCCACCTGACCGAACGCCTGGGGCAGACGAACGAGGATCTGGCGGACGAGGCCCGTCTCATCGAGGTGAGTCTGACGCTGCTGGCCGATCCGCAGGCGCTGTACCGGCGCTGCGACGAGCACCAGCGCCGTCTGCTGAACCAGGCGATCTTCCACAGCCTGTACGTGGAGGAGGATGCGGTCACCGAGCACAGCCTCAAGGAGCCGTTCGCGCGGCTGCACGCCGTGCAGCGCGCCGGTGCCGTGCCGGAGGCCCGGACGGCGCTGTCAGCGCCCCAGAAAGCCGCCAGGGCCGCCTCCCCGGAGGGAAGCGGCCCTGGCGGCCTGGTTACCGTCGAGGACCTACTAGGGGGCGTTTACGTGGCCCCGTGTTCTAGTAAGCCGTCGATGGTGGAGCTAAGGAGAATTGAACTCCTGACCTCTTGCATGCCATGCAAACCGACCGCCCGATCGACGACCAGCCGAAACGGGCTCCCCGTCCACAGTCCGCCCGCATCCTCCCGGCCGTCGCCGACACCGGCGGTCTCACAGTCCCCAGCAAGCCCTGCCCGCCAACGCCGAGGCCTCGACCATTCACTGATCCAGATTTCCTTAGAGCTCGTAACACGATCATGGTGTGTGGTGTTTCAGGCGTCGCCAGCAGATGAGGCCGCTGGCGAGGGAGACGAGGGCGTTGTGCAGGTCGAGTCGGCGTTCCCAGCGGTTGGCGAGGCGTTTGAACTGGTGCAGCAGGGCGAAGGTCTGCTCGACGACGTAGCGGAGCTTGCCCAGGCCCTCGATGTTTGGGGTTCCCTTGCGCGAGATGACCGGCAGGATGCGGCGTTTCCGCAGCTCACGGCGGTTGGGGTCGCTGTCGTAACCCTTGTCGCCCAGGAGGGTGTCAGGGCGCTTGCGCGGGTGTCCGACCCGGCCGGCGACGGGCGGGACGCCGTCGGCCAGGGCAAGGGTCTGCGTGACGTCGTTGACGTTGGCGGCGGTAGTGATCACCTTCAGCGGTGTGCCCCTGCCGTCGCAGATGAGGTGGTGCTTGCTGCCGGTCTTGCCCCGGTCGACAGGCGACGGGCCGGTCGCCTCGCCCCCTTTTTCGCCTTCACGTGGGAGGCGTCCACGCAGGCACGCGTCCAGTCGATCTGCCCGGCCGCGTTCAACTCGGCCAGGAGTATGCGGTGCAGCTGGTCAAAGACACCGGCCTCGTGCCACCGGCCCAGCCTGCGCCAGCAGGTCTGACCGGAGCCGAAGCCCAGTTCCAGCGGCAGTTGCTGCCAGGTGATCCCGGTGTACAGCACGAACAGGATGCCTTGCAGGCACCGCCGGTCGTCCACCGGCCGCGGGCCTGGTGACCGCTCGGGCCACTTCGGCAGCAGCGGCTCGATCACCGCCCACAACGCGTCGTCCACGATCCACGGCCTGTTGTTCACACCCTCACGAACGGCCCAATCCTCACACCGACACGGCCACCAGCACCGCATCACAAGATCGTGTTACGAGCTCTTAACGAGGGGACACTCAACGGGCCAGAGGGCGCTTGCCGAAGCCAAGTCCTGCCCCCGCAGTACAGCCGCTACGGACGGAACATCCCCGCGCCTGCAGGGTCCACAAGGCCAGTCGGCCGCCGCCGCGGGGGGAGAGGGAACAGCCCCGCACCTGCGGAGTCCACCGATCCGCGAGCCACGGACGCGGGAGGAGATCAGGAACATCCCCGCGCCTGGGGGTCCACTCCGGGCACCGGGCGACGGCCAGTTTCGGGTACGGAACATCCCCGCGCCTGGGGGGTCCACGCGAGCAGCACGCCGACAGGCGACAACCCGGAGGGAACATCCCCGCGCCTGCGGGGCCCACCTGGTCGCCGCCGTCGTCACCGGCCGCAGGGCGGGAACATCCCCGCGCCTGCGGGGTCCACAGCTGGTTCTCGGCCGCCGCCTGGGTGTAGAGGGGAACATCCCCGCGCCTGCGGAGTCCACACCCCGGACAGCAGGGCGATCAGCATCAGCTCAGGAACATCCCCGCGCCTGCGGGGTCCACATCGAGGCCGGGCCGCCGAACGGCTACCGGCCGGGAACATCCCCGCTGTCCCGTCTCATCGAAGGTTGAGCATTCTCATCGAAGATTGCGTGACGGGCGCCCGGACGCCTGGCCGTCCTAGTTCCATGAACGAGGACGGAGCACGCCCTGCGTGTCGGTCTTCAGTTCGCGACGAATCCGCTCCCGCAGCGCTCCCACGGCGCGGCTGCGTGCCTCGTTGATGAGAGCCAGCTCTGCTTTCTCCTCCTCGGAGGGCTCGCCGACGATCTCCTCACTCATGTAGAAGCTCACGTCGAAGATGCGATCAAGAGCCTCCCGCCACAGCCGCGCGACCTCCTCTGTAGCGAAAACATCCACATGGGCCGACAGAGTCCGAAGGAGCTCGTACTCTTCCGCCGTCTCCGGACCGAAGTACCGAAACGTCCACCAGTCCGTGCCCCTCGTCGCTAGGTAAGGATGCTGATGCGTGAGTAACTCCACATAGAGGTCAGCACGCCGCTCCCAGACCCGCGCCTGCTCACCTATTCGCCGTTGATGCCACCAGCCGCCCAGCGCGGTCACGGTCGTCGCCACGATGGCCAGCGCGGGAATCAGGGTCTCAGCCACATTCACGCCCGTAGGGTCGCACGCGCGCTGCCCGCGGACGGAACAACAGGAACAGGCCCGGCATCCCGCCCTCCGCCGTGCCCCGCCCCGTTGGCGCGTGGCATGGCGCGCTGGGCTGTGGCTGGTTTACCGCGGTAAACCAGCGCCTTGAGCGATTCTCAGCGAAGGTTGAATGGAGGCAGAACCGGTTCTGGCGGTAGGGCCCGGCGCTCTCCAGTTACCGACCGCCGAGGCGGCCGACCTGCCAGTGCCCCCGGCCGGTGACGTCCACGAACATCGGGTGGGCGGTCAGCACTTCCAGGACGGTCGCCATCCGCCCGGTGTGCCTGGCACCGGGGACGGCCTCGCCCAGGCGCTCCACTATCGCCGTGCGGGTCAAGGGCTCCCGGGACCCGACCAGCGTTCGGGCGACCCGGTGCAGCAGTGTGTCGCCGGGCGTCCCCAGCTCCGCCTGCCGCCACCGGTCCTCGCCGCGGATGTGCCGCTCGGTGAGTGCGGCCATCCGCGTCGAGAAGTGCTCCAGCACCACGGGCAGCACTGGCTTCCGCTGCGAGGGGACTCGCGGGCGCTTCCGCTGCCGCCAGTACTGAGTCCCGATCACCACCGTGCCCACCACCGCCCCGGCCGCCAGCCGCTTCGGATTGCTGCTGAACCGCACCGCCCCCCAGATCGCCTTACCCGTGAAGTTCAGCAGGACACTGGCCTGCCGCTCCAGGTCGGCCATCCGACCTTCCGTCACCCCCACGTCCCCCAGGGCAGTGCGTAGGGCGACCCAGTCGCCGACCGCGAGCCCGCTGTCGACCAGGTCCGCGTCGGTCCCGATGATGACTACCGGAGCGATTGCCCCGGCCAGCAGCAGCATCGGCACATCGGAGGCGTCCCGTCCGGCGAGAACCTGAGCCTGCGGGGTCATCGGCAGGCCGGAGGTGTCCACGACGTACAGGACGGGCGCGTACCGGGACTGCCACAGCTCCAGCGCCCGCCCCAGGTCGAACCGGCCGCCCTCGTGGTGCCGGTCGGCCAACACCCGCGGCACCTCTTCCCACACGTGAACCGGGATCAGGCACCGCACCGTCCCTGCCCGCGCCCCGGCGACAAACGACGATGGGGCCGGCCGCCGGGTGGCCGCGATGATGTCGGTGGTCAGCACGGAGGTGTCCAGCAGTGCGCGGCGCAGCGGCCCGCGTTGGTACAGGGTGCGTCGTCCAGACGGCGCCAGCTCGCTCATCCGCGCATCGTAGTGCGGGCGTTGACCGGCCGGTGCGGGATTCCGGCGCCGTGCGCGGGCTGCACCGACCCCTTCAAAGAGCGCTGCGGCCTACCGCCAGAACCGGTTCCAGTACCGGACCGCTAAGGGCGCCCACCGGTCAGCGAGCAGGCTACCGGCCTCGGCGCAGGCCGCTATGGCATGCGCTCAGCCTTCGGTGAGAATCGCTCAACCTTCGCTGCGAGGGGACACCCGCGCCTGCGGGGTCCACTCCGGGACTTCCGGGGTCTTCCGCCGTTTACCGGGAACATCCCCGCGCCTGCGGGGTCCACGCCGCCGGGCGCCTCCTGACGGGCCGAGAGGGCGGAACATCCCCGCGCCTGCGGGGTCCACTCGGCGATGGCGGTGAAGACGGGCTGGAGGACGGGAACATCCCCGCGCCTGCGGGGTCCACCCTGCGTCAAGGATCTCTACGTGTTCACCGGGCGGAACATCCCCGCGCCTGCGGGGTCCACGACACGGAGCCGTGCTCCCGCTCGTAGGCGAACGGAACATCCCCGCGCCTGAGGGGTCCACGCCGGGCCCGCCGCCGAGTGGCTGGTCGTTCGAGGGAACATCCCCGCGCCTGCGGGGTCCACTGCGCTCATGCCGCCGCCTCCGTCGTCGCTGCCGGAACATCCCCGCGCCTGCGGGGTCCACACGCCTGGCCCCGCCCCATAGTGGCGCACGCCAGGAACATCCCCGCGCCTGCGGGGTCCACCGCGGGGTGCGGCGCGGCAGCTCGCACTCCGGGGGAACATCCCCGCGCCTGCGGGGTCCACGAGTGGCTGCACCCGGAGTGGGTCAGTGACGAGGGAACATCCCCGCGCCTGCGGGGTCCACTGGGAGCTGTCCTGGCCCAGCCCGGCCGCCATGGGAACATCCCCGCGCCTGCGGGGTCCACTTCGTGGTGGAGGCGCCGCAGGAGGGCTCCGACGGAACATCCCCGCGCCTGCGGGGCCCACCTCGGCGGGCACCCCCTCCTCGATGAGGCGCTGCGGAACATCCCCGCGCCTGCGGGGTCCACGGGGAGGCGGACACCTCCGGTTGGACGGCGGAGGGAACATCCCCGCGCCTGCGGGGTCCACCCGGACAGCCGCCTGGCCACGTCGAAGAGGTGGACCCCGCGCCTGCGGGGTCCACTCCCCCCACACCAGCACGAAGCTGCGTGCCGAGGGAACATCCCCGCGCCTGCGGGGTCCACCTCGCCGCCGCTGACGCACGGGCGCCGCCCGACGGAACATCCCCGCGCCTGCGGGGTCCACTTCGTGTCGCGGGCCCGCGCGGCGGGGCTGCCGGGAACATCCCCGCGCCTGCGGGGTCCACGCACGGACTCCCTAGAGCGCGAGACGGCGGATCGGAACATCCCCGCGCCTGCGGGGTCCACGCTATGCGCCGGCTGCGTCCCAGCGTGTGGGACGGAACATCCCCGCGCCTGCGGGGTCCACGGACGGGTGCCCTGGGTTGCGGCCATAGCCCTCGGAACATCCCCGCGCCTGCGGGGTCCACCTCCGCTGAGGAGATTTCGCGCCGGGCGCGGAAGGAACATCCCCGCGCCTGCGGGGTCCACTCCAGGCCGAGCCAGACGGTAGATACCGTGTACGGAACATCCCCGCGCCTGCGGGGTCCACGAGGCGAAGCAGTCCCCGGCGGACCTGGCGAAGGGAACATCCCCGCGCCTGCGGGGTCCACCTCCCGCTGAAGTGGCGCAAGCCCCGCCGGGTGGGAACATCCCCGCGCCTGCGGGGTCCACTGGCGGCGTCGCGCGTCCGCCCGCTGCTCGTCCGGAACATCCCCGCGCCTGCGGGGACCACCGGACCTTCGCCAGATCCGCCGGGTCGAGAGGCGGACCATCCCCGCGCCTGCGGGGACCACTCCCGCCACCCGCCCATGTCCTCCGAGAGCGAGGGACCATCCCCGCGCCTGCGGGGACCACGCCGGGGCATGCCCCACCCGGTAACCAGCCAGGGGACCATCCCCGCGCCTGCGGGGACCACTGCGCGCGGTACTTGCCGTACCGCCGCTGCGGGGGACCATCCCCGCGCCTGCGGGGACCACCGCGACAGCACCGCTCGCCGGATGCGGCGCCCGGGACCATCCCCGCGCCTGCGGGGACCACTCGCACGTGCCGACCAGCTCGACCTGCACCGCGGGACCATCCCCGCGCCTGCGGGGACCACATCAGCGCGCGCCGGCTGCGCTGGTACCAGCACGGACCATCCCCGCGCCTGCGGGGACCACATCAACCCGACGCTCGGGTGCCCGGCCTGCCAGGGACCATCCCCGCGCCTGCGGGGACCACATCAACCCGACGCTCGGGTGCCCGGCCTGCCAGGGACCATCCCCGCGCCTGCGGGGACCACCCCGACCTCGCCGGCGGCATGTGCGTGCACTGTGGACCATCCCCGCGCCTGCGGGGACCACACCCCGGCGGACGCGCTGTGCGGCTGGCTGCGAGGACCATCCCCGCGCCTGCGGGGACCACGTGATGACGACGAAGCACGAACACGGCCCCAACGGACCATCCCCGCGCCTGCGGGGACCACCCCGGCCAGGAGGCCGACCTGGCCGCCGAGCTCGGACCATCCCCGCGCCTGCGGGGACCACCGCTCGGCTGCGTCGTCGGGTCTGGTGGTCACGGGACCATCCCCGCGCCTGCGGGGACCACTCGATCGGCGGGCGCTCCCCGCGCTCTACGGAGGGACCATCCCCGCGCCTGCGGGGACCACGTCGCTCACGCCGCGGCCCTCCCCTCGGCCGCGGGACCATCCCCGCGCCTGCGGGGACCACTAAACGCGTCCGCCGTACTGCATCCACAGCGACGGACCATCCCCGCGCCTGCGGGGACCACTTCGCCGCGGTCAGCCCCAGGAGCAGCACCGCCGGACCATCCCCGCGCCTGCGGGGACCACGCCTCCTGCGCCTTCAGCCCGGCCAGGAAGCCCGGACCATCCCCGCGCCTGCGGGGACCACTCCGCGGCAGCCGGTATCCGCGCGGTGAGGAGAGGACCATCCCCGCGCCTGCGGGGACCACGCAGCGGGCTCCCTACGTTCCTGGGCACGGAGAGGACCATCCCCGCGCCTGCGGGGACCACGGGTCCATCCGCAGCAGCGCGTCGCTGTTCAGCGGACCATCCCCGCGCCTGCGGGGACCACGTGATGATGCCCTGCTGCTGGAGCTGGGCGAGCGGACCATCCCCGCGCCTGCGGGGACCACGCTTGCCGACCTGCAGGTTTACGGCGACCGACACCCGTTCTTATTCAGTTGGTAATCCATACTGTCTCCAGAGGGAAGGACGACGAGCAGTCAGGGCCGCCGCCGGTTGCGGGCCGACAGGATGAGGCCGTCGTAGTCGACGGGGTGCCAGCGGTCGTGGCCGGCGGTGCGGATGGCCCAGCCCTGTTCGTTGGTGGCGGGTTCGACGAGGACGGCCTGGCCGTCGCCGATGCGGGTGGCGAGGAGGTCCCAGAGGCGGTCGCGGATGCGGCGGCTCGGGTTGCCGACGAAGACGCCGGCGTTGACCTCCACCATCCACCGGGTGAGGTGGCCGCGCAGGCCCTCGGGGGCGGCGATGAGGACGATGACGGTCATCGGTCCGCCTCCGGCGCGTCGGGGGAGTCGAACTCGGGGCCGACGACGGCGATGTGCTGCTCGCCGATCCCGGGCCCGGCCCAGTTGACACCGGCGGGGACGGTGCCGAGGCGTTCGTCCCACAGCTCGCTGGTCTCGGGGGTGTCGAAGTCCGTGCCCTCGGGGCTGAGGAGCGTCTTGATGTCGTCGACGATCCGGCCCAGGAGCTTGGTGCGGGCGATGGCGTCGCGCAGGCCGAGGCGGGCGTCGCGTTCCTCGGTGAGTCCCGCGGCGGCGAGGTCGAAGGCGAGAGGGATGGTGTAGTCGGCCTTGTAGAGGTCGGCGATGTCGAGGACGAACGAGACGGCCGAGCCGGTGTGCACGAAGCCCAGGCCGGGGCTGGCGCCCAGGCCGACGATGACGGCGTGGCTGATGCCGTAGAGCGCTGCGTTGGCCGCCGAGAGCAGGCGGTTGAGGTCGTCCCCGGCGGCGAAGGCGTCGCCCGGCTTGTAGACGCGGCCGTCCCAGGGAACGCCCGTGCGGCGCGCGTGCTGCTGGTAGAGCTTCCGGATGCGCGAGCCCTCGCGGCCACGGAGCTGCTGCATGGTGGCCTGGGAGACGTCCTCGCCGGGGAAGCGCATGCCGTACATCGCCCGCGCGACCGCGAGCCGTTCCTTGGGGCGCGTCACGAGCCAGGCCTGCCGGTGCAGGAGGCCCGCGCCCCGGCTCGGGCCGAGGCCGGCCGCGTACAGGCGAACGCCCTGCTCGCCGACCCAGGCCACGGCGGTTCCGGAGTCGGCGAGCAGGCGGACCGCCCCGTGGGTGACGCGGGTGCCCGGCCCCAGCAGCATGACGGCGATCATGGCCGCCGGGACGCGGACGGTCTCGCGCTTGTTGACGATGACGACGGCGTTCTCGTCGCGGTCCAGGTGGCTGCGTTCGACGTAGATGCTGGAGACGCGGTCGACGAGGCGGTGCAGGTCGTGCGGGTCGGCTTTCCACCAGATGTCGGCCATCGCCTCAGCGGCTCCGTCCGGCCAGCGGGGCGAGGGTGAGCAGGCCGCAGCCGTACGCCTTGGAGGGACCGATGCCGCCCAGGAGACGCTCGGTGAACGCGGCGGGGTCGGTGACGCGCAGGCGGCCCTCGAACGTGGCGGTCCGCAGCGTGACGTTGGCCCCTCGGCCCTTCTTCGCGAACGAGTGGCGTCTGCGCGAGGTGATCCGGACCTCGCGTGCGGGGCCCGGATCACGGGCGGAGCCGCCGGTGTCCTCGGTCTCCTCCTCGCACGGGGTGAACGCCAGCCCCGGGGCCGGCTCGTCGGTGCGCGAGGCGGGGATGTCGAAGCCCCAGCGTTCCGTGCGCGCGAGGAGCCACTGGAGCTGGGCGGCGGCCGTGCGGTGGCTCATGCGCAGCCCCCGGGGGCGCTTCCCGTCGGCGTCGGGGGCGAGGGCCGCGGCCTGAGCGGGGGTGGGCTTGGTGGGCGAGTACGTGTTCTGAACCGGGTGGGCGGTGAGGCGGAAGGCGAACTCCCGCCCCCGAGCGACCTGTTCCAACAGCGGGGCGTAGTCGCGGACGGTGACGTGCTCGCCTTCCGCGTCCGGCCAGCCGGCCTGCTCGACGATGTGGGTCCAGTCGGGCTTGGTGACGGTGAGGACCAGAAGGCTGGGGCGGTAGGGGTTGTCGGCGTCCAGGCGCCACAGGATGCGTTCGGCGCCGGGGTGCCCCGGGACGCCGCCGGAGACGGCGCCGTGCATGGCATGCGGGTTGGCCAGCAGCTTTCCGGCCTCGGCGCGCAGGGGGTTGATGCGGATACGGGAGAGGTAGGTCATGGCGATCACCAGCCCAGGAGGGCGAAGGGGTCGTGGTCAGCGGGGTCTTCCGGCGCGTCGGCCTCGGCGTCGGGCCGGGGAAAGCCAGTCGGGACGCGCAGCCACTCGTGCCGGACGCGCCGGCTGGTGAAGCCGCGCGCACGCGGGTCGAACGTGCGTGGCACGTCGTGGCGGACGTCATCCCCGGCCGGGTCCTCCAGCGTGGCGGAGAGGTCGATCCTCGGGGGGCGGACCGGGTGGCCGGCGCCGCGCTCCCGTCCGAGCAAGGCCGCGTACTCCTCTTGAGCGCGCGAGGATGCCTGCCACGGCTCGGCCGCGAGCGCTTCGCGCAGGGGCAGGTCCCGCAGGCCGAGCACGAGCGGCTGGGTGGGCGGACAGGAACGCCGGCCCAGCGCGAGGGGGAACGCCGGGGCGCGCAACGCCTGTTCCAGCGTGGCGAGCAGTTCCCGGGGCCCGGCCGCTCCGACGAGGAAGACCGCGTCCTGGAGGTAGTAACGGGTCGTGACATGGGTGTACTTGGCCGGGGCGGTCGGCTTCTGCACGCCCTTGGCGGAGACGCCCGCCTGGGGTAGCGGGCGGCCCCGGAAGTCGCTGACGGTGTGGTAGTCGCGCAGCAGGCTGCCCGGCTGGTCGACGCGCACGCCCAGGCGCAGGGGCACCAGGTCCTCGATGGGCTCCTCGCGGGCGCGGCCCGAGGCGGCGGCGAGCAGGCCGACCACTCCTGACTTGGTCGGTTCGGGCCGCGTCTCCCGGTGGTTGAACGCGCTGCGGTCGCCCCAGGACTGCAGCGGGCCGGCGAGGCGGAGCAGGAGAACGGCCTCGGCGGGCGCGGTGGGCGCGGTGGGCGCGGTGGGCGCGGTCACGGCGCGACCTTCTGGACGGCGGTCGTGAGGTGCGTGCGCAGGGAGTCCAGCAACCGGTCGAAGGCGACCGCCTCACCGAAGGCGGCCTCCAGCCGTTCGGCTGTGTCGCCCGCGCCGGACTGGAAGGTGTGGCACAGGCGGGTGAAGGCGGGAGCGTTGCCCCAGACTCGGGTGGCGGTGACGTGCTCGTCGGCGAGACGACGGGCCGAGGCGGCGGCGATGCCCGGTGCCGAGCCGGTGCTCACGGGAACGGTCACGGGCTCCTCGAAGGCGGAGACGAGGTTCACCGGCTGATCGGTGCGCACGGTCACGGCGACGAGGCTGGGCAGCGTGCGGTGGGCGAAAGAGTTTCCGTAGCCGGTGGGGATGGAACGCGCGAAGGAGGTGACGAACTCCACCGCGGCCGAGACGGCGGCGCCCTCGTCGGCGAGGTTGTCCAGGAGCTGGTGCAGACTCACGGTGGCGTAGCGGTAGAGCGTGGCGGAGTTGAAGCCGATGGTGCCGATCATGCCGGCGCCGGTCTCCTCCTGGGTGTTCTCGTCGTCGACGGCCGTGTAGTAGTCGAACTCCAGCTCCGTCGCGTGCGTGGACAGGGCGTGCGCGACCTGGGTGGCGGCGTCGACGTTGAGGGCCGGGATGTCGGCGACCATGCGTCCGAACAGGGCGACGTCCATGGGGTGCGCGGTCCTCAACTGCTCCTGCACCGCAAGCTGCTCGACCTCCTTGGCCAGCGCCGCGTCGTCCAGGGCGGCGAGTTCGGCGGCGCGGTCGCGGACCAGTGCGGCGACCGCATCGAGCTGGCGGCGTCCGTAGAAGAAGAGGTAGGCGGTGTCGCCCTCCTTCTTGCCGGCGCTGAGTTTCAGAGGGGCCAGCAGGGCACCGGCGAGGCGGGCCGCGGGCTCGCCTGCCAGGTCGGCCTGCACGGCGATGCGCTCGGCGAGCTTGGC
Source organism: Streptomyces boetiae (assembly GCF_031845405.1). Lineage (NCBI taxonomy): Bacteria > Bacillati > Actinomycetota > Actinomycetes > Kitasatosporales > Streptomycetaceae > Streptomyces > Streptomyces boetiae. The sequence continues at coordinate 2,951 of NZ_JAVREN010000043.1, read as the reverse complement.
GGAGACCCGCTTGGTGCGGGTCGCGAGATCCTCCTTCGGAATCCGCTCGGCGAAGTGGAGGCGCGTGGCGCGCTTCCACGCCTGCGACGAGACCCGGGAACGGCGGACGCCCCCGAAGTAGGCCTCCTTCGGGTTCCCTTGGTCGTCGCGGTTGAGGTTGGCCGGGGGAACGGTCTGCAGGATGTGCACGTCGACGTAGGCGCGCGGTGCCATGGTGGTCTCCGGAGAGGTCAAGAGGTTCAGGGGTTCGGTGAACGGCACCCCCTGCGGCGGGGGCGCTGGTGAAGCTGGGTAACGGCAGGAGTGCTGGGCTCAGGCGGACGTTGCGCCCGGGCCCTTGGCGGGCGTGCCCCTGCCTGAGGCGCCGTCGCCGGGCGCGTCCTTGTCGGGAACGGCCGCCCACGCGGTGTAGGCCAGGCCCCAGGCCCGGCGGACGCGCTGCCGGCTGTCCGGGTAGTGCCAGTCCCTGATGTCGCTGAGCAGCCTGTCGTAGTCCAGGGGCTGGGCGATGTCGCGCAGTTGGGTGATCAGGCCGCGGAGCCGGTACAGGAAGGCGGGCACCGAGGTGGCGTTCGCAGCGGCGTGCACCCGGCGGTCCACGGCCTCCTCGCTGAAACGGCCGCTGCGGTGCAGCGAGCGCAGGGCGGCGCCGGGGCTGACGCGGGGCCGGTGCATGGGGAGGCGCTGGCTCTGCTGGTGGAGTCCGAAGAGGGCCAACGCCGCGTGCTCGGCCTCCAGTTCGGTCGTGACCCGGCCGTCCGGGTTCAGGCTCGTGTAGTGCTCCCAGAGGGCGGGAACGGTCCCGGCGGCGCGGCCGAGTCCGGAGCGCATGGCGGCCAGGTGCTCGCCGGGCGCCTCCATCGGCCGCCGACTGCGAGGGTCGATGCGCCAGCCTCCGTCCTGGTCGATCCGGACGCTCCAGTAGCGCCGGGCGGGCCCAGCGGATGCGCGGGCAGCGCTGGGGGCGGGCTCGGTGTCCGCGGGAAAACGCCCTGCGCCGCCCGGGTCGTTGGGGGCCATGGTCACCCTTCGGTGGTCGGGAGGCCACCGGCCTCCGGGTCTTCTGCGGCGGGCGCGACCTTGAGCGCAGCCGCGCGGCGGTGGAGCACGGCGTTCAGCCGGAGGCGGAAGTTCCGCTCGGCGGTGGCGAGGCGGTAGACGTGCTCCTTGCCGTCCTTGCTGGCCTTGGCGGAGACGGTCCGCCCGGTGAAGGCAGCAGGGGGAGCCGCGGCGAGGACGTGCTCGGCGACCTTCCACGCCTCGCGCGCGGCCGTGCGTTCCCACGCGAGCAGGCCGCGCTCGGACTCCTCGAAGTCCTCGCCGGTTTCCCGCAGTCCGGTCAGCAGGCGACGCATGAACGGATCGAGGGCATGCAACAGCGTCTCCCCCGGTCGCTGGCCCTTGTCCCACGGGATCGGGTCGCTGCCGGTGGCACGGCGCAGGTCGGCGGAGAGGTTGTTGACCGCCATGGCGAGCTTCTCGGCCTGGTCGGCGGCCTCCCGCACGGTGCCGTACGCGACGCTGTCCGCGTCCAGGGCGGCGACCGGCAGGGGGATGGCGTCGGCGTAGATGTCCTCCACCACCGCGGACTGGTTGCCGTAGAAGACGCCGGTCAGCTCCGCCTGCAACGGGTACGCCGCAGGCAGGCGCTCCCAGACCTCGCGGAGCTGGCTGAGCAGGACGCTGGTGAACGCCCCGGCGCGGGTCGCGGTCGCGTGGCGGTCCTCGCGCCGGACGGTCAGCAGCGCTTCCAGCCCTCGCCAGGCCGCCTTGCCCATGCGGTGCCTGCGGGGGCGGATGGGGGAAGCAGCCGCGCGTTTGCCGGACTTCTTGGCCCGGGTGCCTGCCGGCTCCACGGTCCAGGCCGTGTGCGGCTCGTCGTCCGGTACGGCCGTCAGGCGGTCGCCCGCCGCGACGATCACGCGGCTGACGCGCGTCCCGCGGGGCGTCTCCTCCGGAACAAGCCGTATGCGGCGGGACTGCCAGGTCCAGAGGTCGAGCAGGCCGCGCGCGGCGCGTGCCTGCCCCGCCGGGGTGGCGCAGCTCAGTGTCTCCTCGACCCGGCCCTCGGTCGCGCGGCGCCGCCACTGGGGCGCGTCGTCGGGTGAGAGTGGTGGGCCGATGGGGACGTTGAGGAGGAGCGTCTCGAACACGGTGCGGCCGACGGGCATGATGACGCCCAACTGTCCCAGGGGCCCGGTCGGATTGCCTGTCGTTTTGCCGGATTTGACGTTCGGGTCTCCCACGGCCCCCGTCTTGATGGCGGCCGTGTCCCAGCAGTGGGTGTGCAGCAGCCACCGCGCGGCCTCGGCGGGTGTCAGCTCCAGCGGATCGCCTTCGGTGCGGGAGGAGAAGAGGGGCACGTTGTTGCCGTTGGCGGCGGTGGCGACCAGCAGCGCCGACCCCTTGGTCTCGTTCTTCGCGGTGCGCAGGCCGGCCACCTGGGCGAAGGGGTCGGCCGGGCCGAACAGGTCGAACGAGGCGGTGTGCTCGTCGAGATAGGCGCTCAGCCGCTCGCGTTGCGCCGGAGTGAAGGCCCCGGCGTTGAACATATCCGCCCACTCGGCGGCGTTGGCCGGGCGGCCCAGAGCGTCTACCAGGAGAGGCAGCAGCAGCTGCCGGTAGATCGCGGGCTTCTGCGTGGGCAGGTCGACGACGAGATCCTGGAACTCATGTGCGTCCAAGAGGAGGCGGCGCGCGCCCACAGCAGGAGGCAGGCAGCCGTCCCCGAGCTGCGGCGGACTCGCGCCCGGTGCCGGGCGCGTCGGCAGCCAGGGTCCCTCGAGTAAGCAGAATGGCATGGCTACTTTCAATTCACTAGGTATAGAGGCTAGTTGGGCGTCCAGTGTGGCACATCACTGACGGCCGCGCGGGCGAATGCGAGAATCCCCCGACCCCGCGGTCCGGGCCAGGGACTCGGCGCGGGGATGTTCCGTCACTCGGTATCCCGG
>NZ_JAVREN010000042.1:0-42960 GCF_031845405.1 Streptomyces boetiae | reverse complement strand
TCCGGTGGTCATGGCGGAGAGGAAACGCCCGGTTACATTCCGAACCCGGAAGCTAAGCTTTCCAGCGCCGATGGTACTGCATGGGGGACCGTGTGGGAGAGTAGGACACCGCCGGACAAATATTGAATGCAGCAAATATTGAATGCCGTGGGCCCCGTGGGGAGTTAGCCTCCCCCCGGGGCCCACGGCTGTTCCGCTACCGTGTCTCTCATGAGCGGTGAGGCACGGCTGATGTGGGACGAGGACGTTACCAAGTACAACTTCGGCCCCGGCCACCCGATGGACCCGGTACGGCTGACCCTGACGATGCGTCTGGTCGAAGCCTTCGCGCTCCCCAAGCGCATCGACGTCGCGGCGGCCCCGCCCGCCGGCGACTCCACGCTCGGGCTGGTGCACCGGCCCGAGTACGTCCAGGCCGTGCGCCTGGCCTCGCGCGAGCCCTGGGAGGCCGACCCGCGCCGGGGGCTGGGCACCGAGGACACCCCCGCCTTCGAGGGGATGCACGAGGTCTCCGCGCTCATCGCCGGGCAGTCCCTCGCCGGCGCCGAGGCGATCTGGCGCGGCGAGATCCAGCACGCCGTCAACTTCGCCGGGGGCCTGCACCACGCCATGCCGGCCGCGGCCTCCGGGTTCTGCGTCTACAACGACGCCGCCCTCGCCATCGCCCGCCTCCTGGAGCTGGGCGCCCGCCGCGTCGCCTACCTCGACACCGACGTGCACCACGGCGACGGCGTCCAGGAGACGTTCTGGGACGACCCCCGCGTCCTGACCATCTCCCTGCACGAGCACCCGCGCACGCTCTTTCCCGGCACCGGGCGGCCCGAGGAGACCGGCGGCGACGACGCCCCGGGCAGCGCGGTCAACCTCGCCCTGCCCGCCGGGACCTCCGACGAGGAGTGGCTGCGGGCTCTGCACGCCGTCGTCCCCGAGCTGCTGGCCGACTTCGGGCCCGAGGTGATCGTCAGCCAGCACGGCGCCGACACCCACTTCGAGGACCCCCTCGCCCACCTCACCCTGAGCCTCGACGCCCAGCGCGCCGCCGCCCACGCCTGTCACGCCTGGGCGCACGAGCACGCCTCCGGCCGCTGGCTCCCGCTCGGCGGCGGCGGGTACGCCGTCGTGGACGTCGTCCCCAGGCTGTGGACGCACCTGGTCGGCATCGCCGCCCACGCCCCCGTCGCGCCCTCCGAGGAGGTGCCCGAGGAGTGGCGGCGGTTCGTCCACACCCTCACCCAGCGGCCCGGGCCCCACCGCATGACGGACGGCAGGGTCCCCCGCTGGCAGGACTGGGCGGCGGGATACGATCCCGGCAACGCCGTGGACCAGGCCATCCTCGCCACCCGGCAGGCCGTCTATCCCCTGCGGGGGCTCCTGCCCTGAGGTCAGGGGCCGGGGACTACGGCCGTTCGTCCGCCCCCGTCGTCGGCCCGGCCGGCCCGCCTCCCCCCGATGCGGGGGAGATCTATCGACAAAACGACGAGATTCCGCGTAGACGCCCTCCTCGCGGCGGCGTTCGGCGCGTGGACGGGTGCGGACGGTGACGGGCGCCGGGCGCGCGTTCCCCCGCCGCTCATCTCCCGGCCCCGGCCCGGTGGTTGGGGCCGTGGCGGCTTTCCGCCCCGGAGGTTGCGGCCCTGGTCAGGGGGGTAGTGAGGGAGGGAGTCGGGCGGGGCGGGTGATCCGCCGGTGTCCGCCGGGCCGTTCGGGGATCGCGTGCCCGCGGCGATCCGCCGCCCCCGTCGCGCAAAGCGACCAAAGGGGGTCTCTGTCACGTTACGTACAGCATCCCGGCGAATGGGCAGGTTGCTGCACCTCTTCCCCACTCGCATCACGCGCCCCTAATCTGGGGAGGAGCGCACATGCGAGAGGGAGTCACCGGAGGGGAAGCCGGTGTCCGACATGTGCGGAAGGTCAGGTGTGAACATGGCTGCTGGTGAAAGGCTTCTGAGCGAGGCCAAGTTCCTGACCGTGGCGGAGGTCGCCGCGGTGATGCGAGTCTCCAAGATGACTGTGTACCGCCTGGTGCACGCCGGTCATCTGCCCGCGATCCGGGTGGGAAGGTCCTTCCGGGTGCCCGAGCAGGCCGTACACGAGTACCTCCGAGAGTCGTTCGTGGGTGCCGAGAGCGCGTAACGGCAGTTCGGGCCCCTCGGCACCCCTCGATTAACCGGCACCACTCGGTGAACGGTAGGCTGACCCGCATGTAGGTCGTGTGGGCTCGGACGCCCCGCACCGAGTAAGCGAAGTGAGCGAGGGTAGTCGTGGGCTCTGTGATCAAAAAGCGGCGCAAGCGGATGGCGAAGAAGAAGCACCGCAAGTTGCTCAAGCGCACGCGCGTCCAGCGCCGCAACAAGAAGTGAGCGAGCGCCGCTGAGGGCCCTCCCGTCCGCACGATGACGGGAGGGCCCTGCGCGCTTGGCGGGGCTCGGTGGGGAGAGCTGTGGGCAGGACGGTGCTGGTGACCGGCGCCGCCCGTCAGTTGAGCGGGCGTTTCGTACGGCATCTGACGCGCGACCCGGCGGTGGACCGGGTGATCGGCGTGGACTCCCGCGCTCCCGAGGAGACCCCGCCCGACGGGGCCGAGTTCGTGCGCGCCGACATCCGGCAGCCGGATATCGCCGCGGTGCTGGCCGAGCGGGCCGTGGACACCGTGGTGCACCTGGACGTGCACGCGACGCCGCCGGGCGGCTCCGGGGCGGGGCGGGCCTCCGTCAAGGAGGTCAACGTCCTGGGCACGCTGCAACTCCTGGGCGCCTGCCAGCGCGTGCCGACGCTGCGTCGCGTGGTGATCAAGTCCAGCACGCAGATCTACGGCACGGCGGCGCGCGACCCGGCCGTGCTGAGCGAGACCGACCTCCCCAAGTCGCCGCCGGGCGGCGGCTTCCCGCAGGACGTCGCGGAGATCGAGGGCTACGCGCGGGGCTTCGCGCGGCGCCGGCCGGACGTGCACGTGACCGTGCTGCGCCTGGCGCCCGTGCTGGGGCCCGCGGTGGACTCGCGGCTGGCCGCGTACTTCGGGCTGCCGGTGCTGCCGGTGGTCCTGGGCTTCGACCCGCGGCTGCAGTTCGTGCACGAGGAGGACGTGCTGGAGGTGCTGGCGCGGGCGGTGCGCGCGCCGGGGCCGGGCGCGGTGGGGCCCGGGACGTTCAACGTCGCGGGTGACGGCGTGCTCTTCCTCTCCCAGGCCGCGCGGCGGCTGGGGCGGCCGACGGTGCCGGTGGCCGGGCCCCTGGCGCCGTGGCTGGGCTCGGCGCTGGGCGCGTTGGGCGTTCCCGGGGTGTCGGCGGAGCAGCTGAAGTCGCTGGTGCACGGCCGGGTGGTGCGCACGGCGGCGCTGCGGGAGGCGATGGGCGGGCCGCTGGCGTACAGCACGCCGGAGACGTTCGCGTCCTTCGTCGCCGCGCGCGGGCGGGGCCTGCTGGGGCCGGAGCTGATCGCCAGGGCCGCGGACCGGATCGAGGAGGTGCTGCGTCGTGGCTGACGCCAAGGTGATTCCGTTCGACGAGGGCGGCCGGCGGGCGCGGGGGCGCGAGGGGCGTCCCGGCGTGCCCTCCCCGGCGGAACGTCCGGGCGGGCCCGGGGCCGAACGTCCGGGCGGGGCCGGGGAGTCGAGCGCGGGCGGCGGGGCCGCGGAGGCGGCGGGCGAGGGCGCGCTGGAGCGGGGGCTGCGGTTCCTGCGGGACCGGCTGACCGGCTCGTACGAGGTGGACGACTTCGGCTTCGACGAGCACCTGACGGACGCGGTGCTGGGGACGGTGCTGAAGCCGGTCTTCGAGAAGTACTTCCGGGTGGACGTGCGCGGGCTGGAGAACATACCGGACGAGGGCGGGGCGCTGATCGTGGCGAACCACTCGGGGACCGTGCCGTGGGACGGGGTGATGCTCCAGGTCGCGGTGCGGGAGCGGCATCCGGCGGCGCGGCACCTGCGGCTGCTGGCCGCGGACCTGGTGTTCCAGCTTCCGGTGCTGGGAGCGCTGGCGCGCAAGGGCGGGCACACGCTGGCCTGCGCGGAGGACGCCCAGGAGCTGCTGGAGCGGGGCGAGCTGGTCGGGGTGATGCCGGAGGGCTTCAAGGGCGTGGGCAAGCCCTTCGCCGAGCGGTATAAGCTCCAGCGCTTCGGGCGGGGCGGGTTCGTCTCGACGGCGCTGCGGGCCCGGGTGCCGATCGTGCCCTGCTCGATCGTGGGCGCGGAGGAGATCCACCCGATGATCGGGAACGCCCGGGTGCTGGCGCGGGTGCTGAACCTGCCGTACTTCCCGGTGACGCCGACGTTCCCGTGGCTGGGGCCGCTGGGGGCGATCCCGCTGCCGACGAAGTGGACCATCCAGTTCGGTGAGCCGGTGGAGACGGCGGACCAGCCGCCGGAGGCGGCGGAGGATCCGATGCTGATGTTCCAGCTGACGGATCAGGTGCGGGAGACGATCCAGCACACGCTCTACAAGCTGCTGGTGGCGCGGCGGTCGGTGTTCTTCTGAGGCGGGCCGCGGTCGGCCGTTGGGAAGCCGGGCCGGGGGCCGCCGTGCAGCGCGCGTGGCGGCCCCCGGGTGCCGTCAGGTGCGGGTCACTCGGCCTCGCCGACATCGAGGCCGAGGCTGGGCAGCAGGTCTTCCACGAGTGGCGGGATGGTGATCTCGGGCTGCGGGAGGCGGGGCTTGAGCCCGTCCGGGGCCTGGGTCTCCTGGCGTTCGTCCGTGGGCTCGGGCGCGACGCCGTCGAGCAGGCCGGTGCCCTCCAGCAGGCCGCCGCCGTCCTCCTCGGCGGGCTGGTCGCTCGGGGCGCCGGCGTCACCGACGCCCTTCTCGCCGCCGTCCTCCTGGGCCTCGGGCGCGGCCGGGCCGTCCGTGGGCTCGGCGGCGGTGCGCTCGGGGGCGCGCACGGGGAGGCTGTCCTCGCCGCCGCCGGAGGAGGCGGCCCCGGCCCGCTCGTCGGGGAGCAGGGACTGGAGCGGGGCGATCTCGTCCTCCATCGCGTCGAAGACCTCGGTGACCTCCGCGCTGACGTCGTGCAGCTGGGCGGGGAGGCGGTCGCGGATCGCGGCCCAGGTGACCCCGTGCCGCTCGGAGAAGGCGGAGAGGGTCTCCAGGGGGTCCAGGCCGCCGTCTGCGTGGAACGCCTGGGAGAGCAGCCGGTGGCCCTCGGCGGCGTCGTCGCGCATGCTGGCCAGGGCCCGGCGGATGCGGCCGAGGGACTCCTCGTCCAGCCGGCCGAGGCGGTCGCGCTCCAGCAGGCGGTGGGCCTCGCCGAGCCGGGTGGCGGCGTGGTCGAGGTAGAGACGGCCGCGGTCGACGTCGCCGCGGGCGAAGTCCAGGCGCAGGTCCTCCATGCCGCGCTTGAGGCCGTAGAGGGTGTCGCCCGGGAGGGCGTCGGTGCTGGCGGCGGCGACGCCGCCGAAGGCGCCGGCCGCGACGCCGACGGTCAGGCCGCCGGCGGCCAGGCCCTTGGACAGCCGGCTCCTGGGGCGGAGCCGGGCGAGCGGGACGCCGGGGAGGCCGCGCGGGGCGCCCTCCCCGCCGCGGGCGGCGCGGGGGCCCCGCGCGCCGCGCTGCTCCGGCACCCGGTCGGCGCCGGGCTCGGCCGGGGCGCCGCGGGCGACGAGGTCGGCGGCCTCCATGGCCGCGACCAGCCGGGCCCGCTGCGCGGTCTTGGTCTCCGCACTCAGCTCCGGTCTCGGCAGGGCGGACAGCCGGTCCGCCAGCGACAGCAGGGCTGCCTCGGCCCCGTCCGCGGGGGACTCGGGACGGACCCCGGGCCGGGGACCGTCAGCCGTCGCCTCCTCGTCCTCGACGGAGCGCGGCCCTTCGCCGAGCCGCGACCCGTCGAGAAGATGGGCGAAGGCGTGGGCCCGGCGGTTCGTCGACACGGATCCGATCACGGGCGGCACCTCCTCTCGTCACACCAACGACTCCTCACTACGGATGGAAGTTTCCGATTCTGACCACGTACACCCGATCAGGTGAAGAAGACGTGGGCGGAATCTGGCCGTGAGGAGCCTGCGAACCCGACAACGAGCAGACACGCACTCGGGTTACGGCTGGCAGATTATGTGACCGATTGGGAGAGTCTGCTCACTCTCCGCACAGTGTGTGCGCCATGGGTCCGTGCCCTCGCCGGGCCGGGGAGGGGGGTCGGGGGAGTGCGCCGGGGCTATCTGGCGTCGTCGGGGAGCAGCCGCGCCAGGGTGCGCACGGCCCGGTACTGGAGGGTCTTGATGGCCCCCTCGTTCTTTCCCATGACGCGGGCGGTCTCGGCGACCGACAGGCCCTGGAGGAACCGGAGCGTGACGCACTCCTGCTGCTGGGGGTTGAGCTTGCGCACGGCCTCCAGCAGGGCGGAGTTGGCCAGCGACTCCAGGACCGAGTCCTCCGGGCTGCGCTCGACCTCGTTGGCGTCGAGCATCTCGCCGGTGGTCACTTCGAGTCGGAAGCGGCTCGACTTGAAGTGGTCGGCGACCAGGTTCCGCGCGATGGTGACCAGCCACGCGCCGAAGTCCCGGCCCTGCCAGGTGAAGGTGCCGATCCGGCGCAGTGCCCGCAGGAAGGTCTCGCTGGTGAGGTCCTCGGCGGTGGCCCGGCCGCCCACGCGGTAATAGATATAGCGGTAAACGGTGTCGGAGTAGTGGTCGTAGAGGCAGCCGAACGCCTCGGCCTCGCCGCCCTGGGCCCGTTCGACGAGGTCCATCATGCGGCGGCTGTCGCTGGGGCTCGTGGACCGGGCGGCGGAGGCGCCGGCGGCTCCGGAGCGGGCTCTGTGGGCCACGGAGTAGGCGGGGGCTGCGGGGACAGGTGTGGCAGGTGTGGCGAGGGTGGGGACGGCGTACGCGGTGGGGACGAGGGTGCGCAGCCGGTCGACGACCGTCGTGCGCAGCGTAGCCAGGCCCGAGGCGTCAACCCCGACGTGTGGGTACACGGGACTCCCAGAGGCTTTAGCTTCCAACACTCGCAGTGGCGGATCCGTCACATGCGTCTGAGGAGAATAACGCTTCGTACTGGCCGTACTACGCGTAGTTGGGAAATTCGCCGATTCAGGTTGTGGTGTGACGGCTTGTGTCCGATGCGCCACGGAAACGCCATGGCATTGATGATCAGGGGATGATCGCACTTGCCAAAGGGATGACCGATTTTGATCGGTGCAGAATGTGCGCTTATCGGCGACGCCGCTGGAGGGCGAACGCGGCGGCGGCCCCTCCGGCCACCGCTCCGGCCCCGGCCGCGGCCGGAACGCCCACCCGGACGGCCTTTCTGCCCGTGCGGTAGTCCCGCAGGCGCCAGCCCATCTCGCGGGCGTGCGCCCGCAGTCGGCGATCGGGGTTGATCGCGTAGGGGTGGCCGACCAGCGACAGCAGCGGGATGTCGTTGGCCGAGTCGCTGTAGGCGGCGCACCGCTCCAGGTCCAGGTCCTCGGCCTCGGCCAGCGCGCGCACCGCCAGGGCCTTGGCCGGGCCGTGCAGCGGCTCGCCCACCAGGCGGCCGGTGTAGACCCCGCCGACCGACTCCGCGACCGTTCCCAGCGCCCCGGTCAGGCCCAGGCGCCGGGCGATGATGGTCGCCGTCTCCACGGGGGCCGCGGTCACCAGCCACACCCGCTGCCCGGCGTCCAGGTGCGCCTGGGCCAGCGCGCGGGTGCCCGGCCAGATGCGGCCGGCCATGTACTCGTCGTAGATCTCCTCGCCGATCGCCATCAGCTCCGCGACCCGGTGGCCGCGCACGATGGACAGCGCGCTCTCCTTGGCGTCGGCCATGTGCCCGGCGTTCTCCGCGCCCGCCAGCCGGAAGTACGCCTGCTGCCAGGCGAACTTGGCCAGCTCCCGCTTGCGGAAGAACTTCCGCTTGTACAGGCCCCGGCCGAGGTGGAAGATCGCCGCGCCCTGCATCACGGTGTTGTCCAGGTCGAAGAAGGCCGCGGCCTTCGGGTCCCCGGCGGCCGGGAAGCGCGGCTCGGCCTCCCCCTCGCCCGCCGTCGCGAGCGGCTCCTCCGGCGCCCCGGCGGCCTGCTCGGCGCCCGCCGCGCCCGCCTCCTCGGCCTCGGCGCGCGCGACGGCTTCCCGCGCGGCCTGGGCGGAAGCCTCGCCGGCCAGCCTGCTGCGCTCGGTGGCGGCGGCCCGGCGCGCGCCGAAGCGGCCCAGCCCGGCGGCGGCCAGGGGGGCGTCGAGGCGGGGGAAACGGTGCCTGGCCATGCCCCGAGCATAGTCATCCCGGGGCAGGCTCCCGGTGTCCCGGGAGTGACGCGGGGGTTGCCCCGCGCGGCACAATGGGCGGCATGACTCCGCTGCTGCGCCCCCGCCGAGCCGGCCGTGACGCCCGCCCGCCCTCCGAGCGGGTGGTCACTCTCATCGGCAGGCCCGGCTGCCACCTGTGCGACGACGCCCGGGAGGTGGTCCGCGCGGTGTGCGCCGAGACCGGCGCCTCCTGGGAGGAGCGGGACATCACCGCCGACGCCGGGCTGCACCGGCTCTACTGGGAGCAGATCCCCGTGGTGCTGGTCGACGGTGAGCAGCACGACTTCTGGCGGGTGGACGCGGCCCGGCTGCGCCGTGCGCTCGGGGCCTGAGGGCCCGGTCGGGGAACGTCCGGAGAACGCCCGCGGAACGGCCGTTCCGCCGAGCCGGCCCGTGGCACACGGGCCGGGTGCCCGTGTGAGGAGGGTGGTCCGATGGCCCTGTTGTTGCATGTGGCACCGGTCACTTTGACAGGACAAAACGGACGGCACCTTTGTGCACGCGTTCACAAAGGCATAGCCTGGGGCCGATGGAGCCCGCCCGGCACGTGCCGCGCGCCCGGTGGCGCTCCGCTTGGCCCGACCGGCAGGAGCATCGTGGCAACTGGCCGAAATCACCGACCGGCGACCCGTAGCCGGGGAATCCCCGAGGCGACCGTCGCCCGGCTTCCGCTGTATCTGCGGGCGCTGACGGCGCTCTCCGAGCGCTCGGTGCCGACGGTCTCCTCCGAGGAGCTGGCCAGCGCCGCGGGGGTCAACTCCGCCAAGCTCCGCAAGGACTTCTCCTACCTGGGCAGCTACGGCACCCGGGGCGTGGGCTACGACGTCGAGTACCTCGTCTATCAGATCTCCCGCGAGCTGGGGCTCACCCAGGACTGGCCCGTGGTCATCGTCGGCATCGGCAACCTCGGCGCCGCCCTGGCCAACTACGGCGGCTTCGCCTCCCGCGGCTTCCGGGTGGCCGCGCTGATCGACGCCGACCCCTCGATGACCGGCAAGCAGGTGGCCGGCATCCCCGTGCAGCACGTGGACGACCTGGAGTCGATCGTCCACACCAACGGCGTCTCCATCGGTGTCATCACCACGCCCGGCGGCGCCGCCCAGCAGGTCTGCGAGCGCCTGGTCGGCGCCGGGGTCACCTCGATCCTCAACTTCGCCCCCACCGTGCTCCAGGTCCCCGAGGGCGTGGACGTGCGGAAGGTGGACCTGTCCATCGAGCTGCAGATCCTGGCGTTCCACGAGCAGCGCAAGGCCGCCGAGGACCTCTCCCGCCGGGACGAGGAGGGGCCGCGCGGGGTGGCCGTGCCCGAGGGCGGGCGCGGTGAGCAGGGCGGGGACGGGGACATCCCGGCGGTGATGCCGGCATGACCCTCGTCGCCCTCGGCCTCAGCCACCGCAGCGCGCCCGTGACCGTGCTGGAGCGCGCCGCGCTGGACGCGCCCGCGCAGGCCGCGCTGCTGCGCGACGCCGTGGACAGCCCGGCCGTGGAGGCCGCCGTCCTGGCCACCTGCAACCGCGTGGAGCTGTACGCGGAGGTCGAGCACTACCACGCCGGGATCGCCGGCCTGACCGCGCTGCTGGCGCGGCACTGCGGGATGCCCGCGGCCGAGCTGCGCCCCCACCTGTACACGCACCACGACGACCGGGCCGTGCGGCACCTGTTCGAGGTGGCCTGCGGCCTGGACTCGATGGTGGTGGGCGAGGGCCAGATCCTCGGCCAGATCAAGGCGGCCCTGGCCCGCGCCCAGGACGAGCACACCGCGGGCCGGCTGCTGAACGAGCTGTTCCAGCAGGCGCTGCGGGTGGGCAAGCGCGCCCACAGCGAGACCGGGATCGACCGGGCCGGGCAGTCGCTGGTGACGTTCGGCCTGGCCCAGCTCGCGCCTCCCGCGACGGCGGGGGCGGGCGGGGCCGCGGGCGCCGAGAGCGCCGCCGCCTGGGCCGGGGGGCGGCGGGCGCTGGTCGTCGGCGCCGGCTCGATGTCCTCCCTGGCCGCGGCGACCCTCGCCCGCGCCGGGGTCGCCGAACTGGTGATCGTCAACCGCACGGTGGAGCGCGCGCACCGGCTCGTCGCCGCCCTCGCGCGCGACGGCCTGCGCGCCCGCGCGGTGCCGATCAACGCCATCTCGCTGACCGCCGAGCTGGCCCTTGCCGACATCGTCGTCTCCTGTACCGGCGCCGCCGGACTCGTCCTGACCGCCGGGACGGTGGCCCACGCCCTGACCGAGCGCCGCAAGCGCCCCGGCGCCCGCGAGCCCCTCGCCCTCCTGGACCTGGCCATGCCCCGGGACGTGGACGCCGCGGTGCACGGCCTGCCGGGCGCCCGGCTGGTGGACATCGAGTCCCTGGCCGCCGCCTCCGCGGACGCGCCGATGGCCGCCGACGTGGACGCGGTGCGCGGGATCGTCGCCGAGGAGACCGCGACGCTGGGCGCGGCCCGCCGCGCCGCGCACATCACCCCGACGGTGGTCGCGCTGCGCGCCATGGCCTCCGACGTGGTGGCGGCCGAGCTGGCCCGCCTGGAGGGCCGCCTGCCCGCCCTGGGCGAGAAGGAGCGGGAGGAGATCACCCGGACCGTGCGCCGGGTGGTGGACAAGCTCCTGCACGCCCCCACCGTCCGCGTCAAGGAGCTGGCCGGCGAGCCGGGTGGCGACCACTACGCGACGGCGCTGCGGCATCTGTTCGACCTCGACCCGGCGCCGACCCAGCCCACGGGGCCCGCGGCCCCGGCCGTCGCGCCCGCCCCGGGCGTTCCCGCCGCTGCCGGCGGCAGGGCGCAGGAGACGCGGACGCCCGCCGGGGTGCTGCCCCGGGACGGGGAGGTGGTCCGGTGAACGCCACTCCGTGCGCCGGCGGGCCGCTGCGGCTCGGCACCCGCCGCAGCGCGCTCGCCCTCGCCCAGTCGGGCACGGTCGCCGAGCTGGTCACGGCGGCCACCGGGCGGCCCGTCGAGCTGGTGGAGATCACCACGTACGGCGACGTCTCCCGGGAGAGCCTGGCGAGCATCGGCGGCGCGGGCGTCTTCGTCTCGGCGCTGCGCGACGCGCTGCTGGCCGGGGAGATCGACCTGGCCGTGCACTCGCTCAAGGACCTGCCCACCGCGCAGCCCGAGGGCCTGACGCTGGCCGCCGTGCCGCCCCGCGCCGACCCCAGGGACGCCCTGGTCGCGCGCGGAGGGCTGACGTTCGAGCGGCTGGCCGTCACCGCGGGCCGCGCCCGCGTGGGCACCGGCTCGGCGCGCCGCGCCGGCCAGCTCCACGCCTGGGCCCGCGCCCTGGGCTGCGAGATCGAGACGGTCCCCATCCGCGGGAACGTCGACACCCGCATCGGATACGTCCGGGACGGCGAGCTCGACGCGGTCGTGCTCGCCGCCGCCGGCCTGCACCGGCTCGGCCGGGGCGAGGAGATCACCGACCTCCTGGCCCCGGACGTCGTGCTGCCCGCCCCCGGCCAGGGGGCGCTCGCGGTCGAGTGCGCGTCCTCGGACGCGGCGCTGGCCGCCGGGCTCGCCGTGCTCGACGACCCGCTCACCCGGGTCGCCGTGACCGCCGAGCGCTCTCTGCTCGCCGCCCTGGAGGCCGGATGCAGCGCCCCGGTGGGCGCGTACGCCGACCTCCCGGACGGCGGGCGGACCGTCACCGAAATGCGCCTGCGGGGCGCCGTCGGCACCCCCGACGGCTCCGCGCTGGTACAGCTGTCCATCACCGGCCCCGTGCCGGCGTCCGACGGGGAGGCCGCGGCCCTGGGCCGCGCGCTCGCCGACGAGATGCTCGCCAAGGGCGCGGCCGGCCTCATGGGGGAGCGAGAACATTGAGCCCCACCACCGCACGCACCAGCACCGCCGCCACCGCGGCGGCCGTCCCGGCCACCGCCGCCGGGCCCGCGGACGCCCCGCCACCCCAGGGCACGCCGTCCGGCGCCCCGGCGGCAGCCGCGGTATCCGCTCCCGGACACGTCACCTTCCTCGGTGCCGGACCCGGTGACCCGGGTCTGCTGACCCTGCGAGCCGTCGACGTGCTGGCGCAGGCCGACGTGCTGATCGCCGATCCCGAGGCCTTCGAGGTGGTGCGGCCCCACATCGGGGCCGGCACCGACACCCCGCTGCAACGCTCCCAGGACGCGGCCGGGGAGGGCGCCCCCGCGGCGGGGCCCCACGCCCAGCCGGGGACCGACGACCTCACGGATCTTGTCATGCGGGCCGCGCGCGGCGGCAAGCGGGTGGTGCGAGCGGTGGCCGGCGACCCCGGCATGGACGCCGACGCCACCGCCGTCATGCTTGCGCTCGCCGCCGAGGGCATCACCTTCGAGGTGGTCCCGGGCATCGCCAACGCCGTGGGCGTGGCCGCGTACGCGGGCGTCCCGCTGCGCGACCCGGAGGGCGGGGACCTGCGGTTCGTCCACGGCCCCACCGCCGACGAGCGCTGCTGGAACGAGGTGGGCGCGGGCGACGCGACCGTGGTCGTCTCCACCTCGCTGGACGCCGTGGCGGTCACCGCGGCCCGGCTGGTCGCGGCCGGCCGCAAGCCCGACACCCCGCTGTCGGTGACCGTGGCCGGCACGACCACCCGCCAGCGGACGTGGACGGCGACGCTGGGCACGGTCGAGCGGACCCTGAAGTCCGCCAAGGTGCTGCCCTCGCAGGAGGGCGACCTTCCGGTGATAGCCGTCGTGGGCGAACGCAGCGCGCCGGCGCAGCGCGAGCAGCTGGCGTGGTTCGAGTCCAAGCCGCTCTTCGGCTGGAAGGTGCTGGTGCCGCGCACCAAGGAGCAGGCCGCCTCGCTCTCGGAGCAGCTGCGCTCCTACGGCGCGGTGCCCAGCGAGGTGCCGACGATCGCCGTGGAGCCGCCGCGCACCCCGCAGCAGATGGACCGGGCGGTCAAGGGCCTGGTCACGGGCCGGTACGAGTGGATCGCGTTCACCTCGGTCAACGCGGTGCGCGCGATCCGGGAGAAGTTCGAGGAGTACGGGCTGGACGCGCGGGCGTTCGCGGGCATCAAGGTCGCGGCGGTCGGCGAGCAGACCGCGCGGGCCCTGAAGCGCTTCGGGGTCCGGCCGGACCTGGTGCCCAGCGGCGAGCAGTCCGCGGCCGGGCTGCTGGAGGACTGGCCGCCCTACGACCCGGTGTTCGACCCGATCGACCGCGTCTTCCTGCCGCGCGCCGACATCGCCACGGAAACGCTGGTGGCGGGCCTGGTCGAGCTGGGCTGGGAGGTGGACGACGTGACGGCCTACCGGACCGTGCGCGCCTCGCCGCCGCCCGCGGCGACCCGGGAGGCGATCAAGGGCGGCGGCTTCGACGCCGTGCTCTTCACCTCCTCCTCCACGGTCCGCAACCTGGTGGGCATCGCCGGAAAGCCGCACAACGTCACGGTGATCGCGTGCATCGGCCCGGCCACGGCGCGCACCGCGCAGGAGCACGGGCTGCGGGTGGACGTGATGGCGCCCGAGCCGTCCGTGCTGAAGCTGGCCGAGGCGCTGGCCGAGTACGGGGCGGAGCGGCGGGCCGCGGCCCTGGAGGCGGGTGAGGTCCTCAAGCGCCCCAGCGAGAAGCGGCCCCAGCGCCGCCGGGCGCGCACGGCGTGAGAGGGAGAGCGACGAGGATGCAGGGCGGCGGGTTTGCCCAGGAGTTTCCGCGGGTGCGGCCCCGGCGGCTGCGCGGGACGCCCGCGCTGCGGCGGATGGTGGCCGAACACCGGCTGCATCCGGCGGAGTTCATCCTGCCGGCGTTCGTCCGCGAGGGCATCGCGGAGCCGGTGGCGGTGTCCTCGATGCCCGGGGTGGTGCAGCACACGCTGGACTCGCTGCGGAAGGCCGCCGCCGAGGCGGCGGAGGCCGGGGTCGGCGGGATCATGCTCTTCGGCGTGCCCGAGGAGGAGAAGAAGGACGCGGTCGGCACCCCCGGCACCGACCCGGACGGCATCCTGCAGCGCGCGCTGCGCGCCGTCGTCGCCGAGGCGGGCAACGCCCTGGTGGTGATGTCCGACCTGTGCCTGGACGAGGTGACCGACCACGGCCACTGCGGGGTGCTCGACGCGGCGGGCCGGGTGGACAACGACGCCACGCTGGAGCGTTACGCCGAGATGGCCCGCGTGCAGGCCGAGGCCGGGGCGCACCTGCTGGGTCCCAGCGGGATGATGGACGGCCAGGTCGGGCACGTGCGGCGGGCGCTGGACGCGGCCGGGCGCGCGGACGTGGGGTTGCTGGCGTACACCGCCAAGTACGCCTCGGCCTTCTACGGGCCCTTCCGCGAGGCGGTCAACTCCTCCCTCACCGGGGACCGCAAGACCTACCAGCAGGACCCTCCCAACGCCCGCGAGGCGCTGCGCGAGCTGGCCCTGGACGTGGCCGAGGGCGCGGACGCGGTGATGGTCAAGCCCGGCCTGCCCTACCTCGACATCCTGCGGCAGGTCGCGGACGCCTCCCCGGTGCCGGTGGCGGCGTACCAGATCTCGGGGGAGTACGCGATGGTCGAGGCGGCGGCCGAACGCGGCTGGCTGGAGCGGGAGCGCGCGATCGACGAGACACTGATGGCGTTCAAGCGGGCCGGGGCCGACATGGTCCTCACCTACTGGGCGACCGAGGCCGCCCGGCGGCTGCGCGACGCCTGACCCGCGCGCCACACGCGTCCCGCGCGCCCCCGAGGAGGCGTCGGGGGCGCCCCGGGATGATGCGGGGGCGCACGCACACCGCACGCACACCACGCACGAGGGGACAACGCCACGTGACCACCACCACCGCCGTGCCCGGGGCCACGCCCACCGCGGTCGTCACCGGCGCGGGCAGCGGCATCGGCGCCGCCACCGCCCGCGAACTGGCCGCCGCCGGCTACCGGGTGATGCTCGCCGCCCGCCGCGCCGAGCGGATCGAGGCCCTGGCCGGGGAGCTGCGGGCCGCCGGACACGCCGCCGAGGCCCACGCGCTCGACGTCACCGACCGGGCCGCCGTGGACGCCTTCGCCTCCGCGCTCCAGGGCCGCTGCGACGTGCTGGTGAACAACGCCGGCGGCGCGCTGGGCCTGGACCCCGTGGCCGAGGGCGACCCCGCCGACTGGCGCGCGATGTACGAGGTCAACGTCATCGGCGTGCTGCACATGACCCAGGCCCTGCTGCCCGCGCTGGCGGCCTCGGGCGCCGGGACGGTCGTCGTGGTCACCTCCACGGCGGGGCACGGCACCTACGAGGGCGGTGGCGGGTACGTGGCGGCCAAGCACGGGGCGCACGTGCTGGCCGAGACGCTGCGCCTGGAGATCGTCGGGCAGCCGGTGCGGGTGATCGAGGTGGCGCCGGGGATGGTGCGCACCGAGGAGTTCTCGCTGACCCGGTTCCGCGGCGACGCCGAGCGCGCCGCGAAGGTGTACGAGGGGGTCGCCGCACCGCTGACCGCCGAGGACGTGGCCGACACCATCGCCTGGGCGGTGACCCGGCCGCCGCACGTGAACGTCGACCTGCTGGTGGTGCGCCCGCGCGCCCAGGCGTCCAACACGAAGGTGCACCGGGGCGGATGAGCCGGCGCGCGCCCGGCGGGGCACCGGCGTGACAGCCCCCGTGCTGCGGCCCGGCTCCCCTGAGGAGGCGGGCCTGGACCCGGCGCGGGTGGCGCGGATGGTCCCGGCGGCGGAGGAGCGCCTGGGGACCGGTCCTTCCGCGGCCTACCCGGGGTTCGTGCTGCTGGCGGCCCGGGGCGGGGTGGTGGTGGAGCACGCGGCGCGCGGGTGGGCGCTCGCGTACGAGGAGCGCGCCGGGCGCGTGGCGGAGCTGCCGGCCGGCCGGGCGGTGGCGATGCGGACGGACACGCTCTTCGACCTGGCGTCGCTGACCAAGGTGGTCACCGCGCTGGTGGTGGTGTGCCTGGCGGAACGCGGCGCGCTGGCGCTGGACGCGCCGGTCTCCCGCTACCTGGGCGCGGGCCTGGCGCCCTCCGTGACCGTGCGCGCGCTGCTCACCCACACCTCGGGGCTGCCCCCGGAGATCGATCTGGGGCCCTACCCGGACAACGCGGCGCGGCTGGCCGCCATCGCCGCGCAGCCCCTGACCCCGGGCGGCACGCCCGTCTACTCCGACCTGGGCCTGATCCTCGCGGGCGCGGCGGCCGAGGCCGCCTCGGGGCGTACGCTCCCGGCGCTGGTGCACGACCTGGTCGCCGGGCCGCTGCGCCTGGACACCCTGGGCTTCGCGCCGCCGCCGGAACGCCGGGGGCGGGCCGCCGCGACCGAGTACCAGCCGTGGACGGGGCGCGGGGTGCTGCGCGGGGAGGTGCACGACGAGAACGCCCACCACCTCGGCGGCGTCGCGGGGCACGCCGGCCTCTTCGGGACGGCGGCGGAGGTCGCGGCGCTGGGGCAGCTGATGCTCAACGGCGGCGCGTACGGCGGCGCGCGGGTGCTGGGCGAGCGCTGGGCGCGGAAGATGCTGGCGGACGCCGGGGGCGGGCGCGGCCTCGGCTGGGAGCTGAACGCGCCGCGCTGGATGGGGGACCTGGCCTCGCCCACGGCGTTCGGGCACACCGGCTACACCGGCACCAGCCTGGTCGCGGACCCCGCCACCGGGGTGCTGCTGGTGCTTCTGACCAACCGCGTGCACCCTTCGCGCGACCGGGGCGCGGACGGTGCGTACCGCCGCGCCCCGGCGCGTGAACTGGCGGCGGCCGTGCGGCCGTCGCCCTAGGGGATGCCCCGGATCCGGTCCCCGGTCAGGGGAGCTGGAGCAGGCTGGTCGTGGTGCCGGCGCCCGCGTTGCTGATGGTGGCGGGTTCCGCCGCCGCCACGAGGGCGTTGCGCACGGCCGCCGGGGAGGCCGCGGGGTTCTCGGCGAGGTAGAGCGCCGCGGCGCCCGCGACGTGCGGGGTTGCCATGGAGGTGCCCGAGATGGTGTTGGTGGCGGTGTCGCTGGTGCGCCAGGCAGAGGTGATGTTCGTGCCGGGGGCGTAGAGGTCCACCACGGAGCCGATGTTGGAGAAGGCGGAGCGGGCGTCGGTGTTGGTGCTGGAGGCGACGGTGATCGCCTCGGCCACGCGGGCGGGGGAGTAGTTCGCCGCGTTGGCGCCGTAGTTGTTGCCCGCGGCCACGGCGTAGGTGACGCCGGAGGTGATGGAGGCGCGGACGGCCGCGTCGATGGTGGCGTTGGCGCCGCCGCCCAGGCTGAGGTTGGCGACCGAGGGGCCGTCGGCGTTGGCGGTGACCCACTCCACGCCGCCGACCACGGAGGCCACCGTGCCGGAGCCGGAGTTGTTCAGCACGCGCACGGAGACCAGGTCGGCGTTCTTGGCCACGCCGTAGGCGGTGCCCGCGGCGGTGCCGGCTACGTGGGTGCCGTGGCCGTGGCCGTCGCTGCCGTTGCCTCCGAAGTAGTCGTAGCCGAAGGTGGCCCGGCCGCCGAAGTCCTGGTGGCTGTAGCGGATGCCGGTGTCCACGATGTAGATCGTCACCCCGTCGCCGCCGTGGTCGGGGTAGGTGTAGCGGCCGTCCAGGGGCAGGTCGGGCTGGTCGATGCGGTCGAGTCCCCAGGAGGGCGGGTTGATCTGGGTGGCCGCGGCGCTGACTCTCTCGTTCTGTGTGACCTCGGCGACCGCCGGATCGGCGGCCAGGGCCAGCGCCTCGGCCTCGGTGGCCTCGACGGCGTAGCCGCCCAGGGTGAGGGCGAAGGTATCGGTGACCTCGGCGCCGTGGCGCTCGGCCAGGGCCTCGGCGGCGGCGGTGCCGGCGGCGGGGGCCGAGTCCGCCAGCGTCACCAGGTAGCTGTCCTCGACGGTGCGGGGGCCGTCGGCGTTCGGTATCAGGGCGCGGATCTCGGCCTTGCCGGGGCCGTCGGCGGCCGGGGCGGCGGCGGCCGGCAGGGCGAGCCCGGCGCCGAGGGCGAGCGCCGCGGCGGTGGCCGCGACGGCGTGGCGAGTGGTGCGCAGCACTGCCATGGGAGGGTTCCTCCTCGTCGGTGGTGCGGTGTGGGGGACGCGCAACGGGCGTGTTCATGACAACCGCGGTGGCGGCAGATGCCCGTCTGTCCGAATGATTTGCCGGGCCGCGGGCGTGCGGCAAGGGCGCGTCCGGGGAGGACACGCGTTTGTCATGTAAATGTCACGCACAGGGGGTGGCGGTGAGGGGAGAACGGGCGAACGTCCGGGGCGCGCCCGGCCGTTCGCCCGCCGCCGCTGTTCGGCTACGGGGCCCCTCGGCTACAGCCGCTCGGGCGTCTTGATGCCCAGCAGTGCCATGCCCTGGGACAGCGTGCGGCCCGCGAGCTCGCACAGGAACAGCCGGTTCGCCCGGGTCGCCTCGTCCGGGGCCCGCAGCACCGGGCACTGGTCGTAGAACGCCGTCACGTGCGAGGCCAGCGCGTACAGGTACGCCGCCAGCCGGTGCGGCTCGTAGGCGTCCGCCACGTCCTGGAGCGTCTCCGCGAAGGCGTCCAGGTGCAGGGCCAGCGCCCGTTCCGCCGGCGCGAGCGGCAGCTCAAGACGCGCCTCCGCGTGCGCGCCCTCGCCCTCGGCCCGGCGCAGGATGGAGCGGATGCGGGCGTAGGCGTACTGGAGGTAGACGCTGGTGTTCCCGTTGAGGGAGACCATCCGGTCCAGGTCGAAGACGTAGTCCCGGGTCCGCGAGGTGGACAGGTCGGCGTACTTCACCGCGCCGATGCCCACCTCCGTGGCGCGCTCGGCCACCTCCGCCTCGGTCAGCCCGGTGGCCTTCTCCTCGACCACCGCCCGCGCCCGGGCAACGGCCTCGTCCAGCAGGTCCATCAGCCGCACCGTCTCGCCCGAGCGGGTCTTGAACGGCTTGCCGTCCTTGCCCAGCACGGTGCCGAACGGCAGGTGGTGCGCGACGCCCTCGGGCAGCCAGCCCGCGCGGCGCGCGGTCTCGAAGACCATCCGGAAGTGCAGGGCCTGCCGGGCGTCCACGATGTAGAGCATGGTGTCGGCGTGCAGCGTGCCGATGCGGTTGCGGATCGCGGCCAGGTCGGTGGCGGCGTACCCGAAGCCGCCGTCCGCCTTGCGCACGATCAGCGGCACGGGCTTGTCGTCGGGGCCCTTGATGTCGTCGAAGAAGACGCACAGCGCCCCGTCGGAGCGGACCGCGACCCCCGACTCCTCCAGCTCGGCCGAGAGGTCCGCCAGGTCGTCGTTGTACGCCGACTCGCCGACCAGGTCCTCGTCGGTCAGCAGCACGCCGAGCCGGTCGTAGACGGCGTTGAAGTACAGCTTCGACTCGTCCACGATCCGCTGCCACAGGGCCAGCGTCCGCCCGTCCCCGGCCTGGAGGTCCACCACCCGGCGCCGGGCGCGCTCCTTGAACTCGGGGTCGGCGTCGAAGAGTTCGCGGGAGGCGCGGTAGAGCCGGTTCAGCCGGGACATCGCGGCGCTGCCGGACTCGCCGCCGGTCTCGGCCTCGCCGCCCGCGGCCTCCGCGCCCTCCGCCCCCTCGTGGTCCAGCTCGTGCGGGTGCTCGATCAGGTACTGGATCAGCATGCCGAACTGCGTGCCCCAGTCCCCGACGTGGTTGCGCTTGATGACCTTCTCGCCGCGGAACTCCATGATCCGCACCAGCGCGTCGCCGATCACCGTGCTCCGCAGGTGCCCGACGTGCATCTCCTTGGCGACGTTGGGCTGCGAGTACTCCACGATCATCGTGCCCGGGTGCGCGGCGAACGGCACGCCGAGGCGGTCGTCGGCGGCCCGCGCGGCGAGGGTGCGCAGCAACGCGGCGTCCGTGACGGTGATGTTGAGGAAGCCGGGCCCGGAGACCTCGACCTCGCGGATCGGGCTCTCGCCGCCCTCCGCGCCCGCGCCGGACTCGACGCCCGCGGCCACGCGGCCGGCCAGCTCGCGCGGGTTCCCCTTGAGGCGCTTGGCCAGCGCCAGCAGGCCGTTGGCCTGGAAGTCGGCGCGGTCGCTGCGCCGCAGCAGCGGGTCCGCGCCTGCCGCTTCGGGCAGCGCGTCGGCGATGGCGGCGGCCAGCCGCTGGTCGATGACGGTGCTGAGAGAGGGGACGCCGGTCATACGGGCAGTATTCCACGTGCGGGAGGCCCGTTCCGGAGTGAGAGAATCGGGCCCGCACCCCGACCGTCGCGACCCCTCAGACCCCGAAACCGCCGCAGCCCAGACAGGAAGTGCCGAAACCGTGGCCGGTACCACCCCGGAGGCCGACTGGGTCTCCCGACTCGCGGACGACGTCATCGCCGAGGCGGAGCGCCGCGCGCCGGGCAAACCCGTCGTCTGCGCCTCGGGGCTCAGCCCCTCCGGCCCGATCCACCTCGGCAACCTGCGCGAGATCATGGTCCCGCACCTGGTGGCCGACGAGATCAGGCGCCGCGGCATCCCCTGCGACCACCTGCTGTCCTTCGACGACTACGACCGCTTCCGCAAGGTGCCCGCCGGGATCGACCCGGCCTGGAGCGCGCACATCGGCAAGCCGCTGACGGCCGTTCCCGCGCCGCCCGGCAGCCCGTACGCCTCCTGGGCCGAGCACTTCAAGGCCCCGATGACCGCCGCCCTGGCCGAGCTGGGCGTGGAGGTCCGCGCGATCAGCCAGACCGAGCAGTACACGGCGGGCGCCTACCGCGACCAGATCCTCTTCGCGATGCGCGAGCGGCACCGGATCGACGCCGTCCTGGCCCGGTACCGCACGAAGCAGGCCGCGCAGGCCCCGGCGGAGCCGGAGGACGAAGCGGAGGCGGCGGCCGTGGAGGGCTCGGGCGCGGCCAGCGAGGACGACGGCAGCGCCGCCGCGGGCTCCGGAAGCGGGTACTACCCGTACAAGCCGTACTGCTCGGTGTGCGAGCGGGACCTGACGACGGTCACCTCCTACGACGAGGAGACCACCGAGCTTGCGTACGTCTGCTCCGGCTGCGGCCACGAGGAGACGGTGAACCTCTCGGCCCACACCCGCGGGAAGCTGGTGTGGAAGGTGGACTGGCCGATGCGCTGGGCGTACGAGGGCGTGATCTTCGAGCCCTCCGGCGTGGACCACCACTCGCCCGGCTCCTCCTGGGTGGTCGGCGGGCAGCTCGTCTCCGAGATCTTCGGCGGGAAGCAGCCCATCGGCCCGATGTACGCCTTCGTCGGGATCAGCGGCATGGCCAAGATGTCCAGCTCCAAGGGCGCGGTGCCCACCGCCGCCGACGCGCTGGAGATCATGGAGGCCCCGGTCCTGCGCTGGCTCTACGCCCGCCGCCGCCCGAACCAGTCGTTCAAGATCGCCTTCGACGGCGAGATCCAGCGCACCTACGACGAGTGGGACGCGCTCTCCCGCAAGGTCGCGGCGGGCGAGGCGCAGCCGGCCGACGCCGCCGCCCACGCCCGCGCGGTGCGCACCGCCTCGGGCCCGCTGCCGGCCACGCCCCGGCCGTTGCCCTACCGGACTCTGGCCTCCGTGGTGGACGTCACCACCGGGGAGCCCGAGCAGACGCTGCGGATCCTGCGCGACCTCGACCCGGCCGACCCCGTGCGTTCGCTGGACGACGCGCGCCCGCGCCTGGACCGGGCGGCGCGCTGGGTGGAGACGCAGATGCCGGACGAGCAGCGCACGCGGGTGCGTTCGGAGCCGGACGCCGCGCTGCTGGCCTCGCTGGACGAGGGGGAACGCGAGGGGCTGCGGCTGCTGCTCGACGGTCTGGAGGAGCACTGGTCGCTGGCCGGCCTGACGGCCCTGGTCTACGGCGTTCCCAAGCTGCGGGCCGGGCTGAGCCTGGACGCGAAGCCGACTCCGGAGCTGAAGGCCGCGCAGCGCGGCTTCTTCGCGCTGCTCTACCGGCTGCTGGTCGGCCGGGAGACGGGCCCGCGCCTGCCCACGCTGCTGCTGGCGGTGGGCGCGGACCGGGTCCGGACGCTCCTCGGCGGCCAGGCGTAGCGCCGGGCCCCCGGGCGGGCCCCACACACACGCGCGCCGCGCCCGTTGAGCCGGGCGCGGCGCGGTCGCGTGGGGAAACGCGTGGGGGAGGGGGCCGGAATCAGCCCTCGTCCGCCGGGGGTTCCTCCTCGGCCGGCTGTTCCGTGGAGGCGTTGACCGTCTCCGTCACGGCGCGGGCGGCCGTTTCCGCCGCCTCGCGGATGGAGTCGGCGCTGGGCATGTCGTCGCCCTCCAGGCCCGCGCCCGCGTAGTCCACGGTGATGACGACGTTGGCGGTGCGGACGACGACCCGCTGCTGGCGGTACTCCTGCTCCTCGTCGTCCTCTTCCCCGCCGGGGGTGCGGGTCGCGGTGTAGGAGAGGGTGGCCGCCTCGTCGCCCGCGTCGTCCAGCTCGGCCTGCTCGACCTCGCCGTTCGCCTCGTCGCCGCTGACCTCCTCCGCCATCTGCCGCAGGTACTCCCCGGCCCGCTCGTCGCCGCTGCCCAGGGCCACGTCCGAGTCGAAGCGGCGCAGCGCCACCTGGAGCGAGCGGTACTGGTACTGCTCCAGGCCGTTCCACAGGCAGGCCCCGGAGAAGGCGGTGTCGAAGGAGCTGAGCGTCTCGCCCCCGGCCGGGTCGGCCTCGGGGACCACCTCTCCGATGACGTCCTCGTTCAGCGTGGCGCACGGCTCGGGCAGGGCCGAGAACCGCACCGGCTCCGGCTCGGGGGCCACCGACTCGCGCGGCTCGTCGTCCTGGGTGCCCCCGTCGGAGCCGGAGCCCGACGAGCAGCCGACGAGCAGCAGCAGGGGTACGGCCGTCCAGGCCAGCGCGCGGCCGGCGACGCGCGCCGGGCCGCGCAGGGCGGTTCTGTCCATGATCCTCTTCGCTCCAGTTACCGGTTGACGTGTCGCGGGAACGCGGGGCGCTGGCGTGCCGGCCGCGAGGTCACGGTACGCCCCGGGCGCCCGCGTCCCCGGCAGGGCACGCGTTCCCCGCCCCCGTCCTGCCGTATCTCAGCCGTCGAAACCTCCGGCGAGCTGCCCCGCAACGGTCCTGGCCCGCTGCTGGAGCAGCGTGCTGTCCAGCGGGGGCTCGGCCGCCGTGGTCGAGACGGTGTACGTCACGGTGACCATAACGTTCGCATTGCGGAACGCGAGAACCACTTCGCGGCGCTCTCCCGGATCGGTGCTGGTCAGCTCCTCGGCGACGAAGGCGGCGTGACCAATGCCATCCAGGGCGCGCGGCCGGACGGGGTCGTCGGAGGGGGAAACGCCGCCCTCCGCGCCGCCCTCCGCGCCGCTCCCCGCGGTCTCCTCGGCGCCCTCGTCCGTGCCGTCCCCGGTGCCGTCCTCCGCGCCTTCCGCGAGCGGCACGCCCGCGTCGGCGGCGCGCTCCTCGAACAGGGCCTCCGCCCGGTCGTCGTCGCTGACCTCGGGATCGTAGGAGACCACCCGCAGGTAGTCCACGGACAGGCGGTGGGTGCCGGTCGCGGCGGCGGTGTGCCAGGTGCAGCCGACGCGGCGGCCCGTGTCGTAGGTGGTCATCGGCTCGCCCGCGTACTCCTCCTCGGCGGCGCCGGGCAGCAGCTCGCGGACCGTGTCGCCGTTCACCGCGCCGCAGGGCTCGGGGAGCCCGGAGTAACGCCCGGCCTGGGCCGAGCGCGGGGGGCCGCCGGGGCCGCCGGTGGCCCGGGTGCCCTCGGTGCCGAGGCCGGGGGTGCAGGCGGCTGCCGCCACGAGGAGGGCCGCGAGGGCCGCCGCGAGCGGGGCGGCGAGCCCGAGGCGCTTCGCGGCTCGCGTGCGGGGCAACGACTCGCCTCCCGGGGCTCGACGACGGCTGACGGCTGCTGGCTCAAGGCCAGCACATGTCTACCGCACCGGGCGCGCCGCGCGTCCCCCGGGCGGGGCGGTACGCGCGGGATGCCGGGAATGTCAGGAGCGGAGCGGCTCGCCTCAGGGCCAGACCAGGCAGTACGGCTGGTGCCCCGCCTCGTGGAGGCGGCGGGAGAAGTCCTGCCACTCGTGCAGCAGCCGGTAGACCCCGAAGGGGTCGCTCGGGCCGCTGCGGTCCGGCACGGTCGACCAGATGAACGCCGCCGCGCCGACCGTCTCGTCGCCGACGCCGCGCAGCGGGTCCACCACCGTTGTGGGCAATTTCACCACCGCGTAGTCCGGGTGCAGCACGACCAGCTCCAGCGGGGGCACCCGGTGCAGGGGTATGCCCTCGATGCCGGTGAGGACCATGGCGGCCATCGTCTCGGGCTTGATGTGCGTGAACATGCCCTGGCCGAGCTCGTCCCCGCCCAGCTCCTCCGGACGCATCGACAGCGGCACCCGCGCCGCCGTCGCGCCGTCCGGCGCCCCGAAGTACTTGTAGGTAACGGTCATCCGCCCGCCGCCCCGGCTCCGCAGCTCCCACTCACCGCTCTCGACCCGGCGGCGATGACGGCCCCTGCGCGCACGGGCGCGGGGCGCCGGCTCGGGGTCAATGCCCCCGGCTCCTTCGCCGATCTCCCCACCGCGCTGCATGTCACCACCTGATTATCCGCGACCCCCGCCGCGCGACCCGATCATCGTTTGAACCCATCCCCTTCCAGACGGCAGCGAAACGCCCTGACACCGAGCTGTGAGGGGCTGATGTCACCATGGACCGCGTGACCCAAGCCTCCGAATCCTTCGAAGAGACAGTCTCCCAGACGCTCTTCGCCCGCGCCGCCCGCGTGACCCCCGGCGGCGTGAACTCGCCGGTGCGCGCCTTCGGTGCCGTGGGCGGAACGCCCCGGTTCATGGTGTCCGGCTCTGGACCGTACCTGACGGACGCCGACGGGCGGGAGTACGTGGACCTCGTCTGCTCCTGGGGACCGGCGATCCTCGGCCACGCCCACCCGGGCGTGCTGGAGGCCGTGCGGGAGGCCGCGGCCCGCGGCACCTCGTTCGGCACGCCCACCCCGGGCGAGGTCGAGCTCGCGGAGGAGATCACCGGCCGCGTGGCGCCCGTCGAGCAGGTCCGCCTGGTCTCCTCGGGGACCGAGGCCACGATGTCGGCGATCCGGCTCGCCCGCGGCCACACCGGGCGTTCCAAGGTGATCAAGTTCGCCGGCTGCTACCACGGGCACGTGGACTCCCTGCTGGCCTCGGCCGGTTCGGGCCTGGCGACCTTCGCGCTGCCGGACACCCCGGGCGTCACCGGCGCGCAGGCCGGGGAGACGCTGGTGCTGCCCTACAACGATCTCCCGGCCGTGGCGGCGGCCTTCGAGGCGCACCCCGGCGCGGTCGCGTGCGTCATCACCGAGGCCGCGCCCGGCAACATGGGCGTGGTCCCGCCCGGCCCCGGCTTCACCCGCGGCCTGGCCGAGCTGTGCGCGCGGCACGGCGCGCTGCTGATCTCCGACGAGGTGATGACCGGCTTCCGGGTCGGCCCGCAGGGGTGGTACGGGATCGAGCGCGTGACGCCCGACCTGATGACGTTCGGCAAGGTGATGGGCGGCGGGTTCCCGGCCGCGGCCTTCGGCGGGCGGGCCGAGGTGATGGCGCAGCTCGCGCCCGCCGGGCCGGTCTACCAGGCCGGAACGCTCTCGGGGAACCCGGTGGCCACCGCGGCGGGCCTGGCGCAGCTACGCCTGCTGGACGCGGCGGCCTACGAGCGGCTGGACGCCACCTCCGCCGAGCTGCGCGGGCTGGTCTCCGCGGCGCTGGCCAAGGAGGGCGTGGCGCACCACGTGGGCGTGGCGGGCAACATGTTCTCGGTGTTCTTCACCGCGCCCGGCGCCGGGGAGGTCACGGACTTCGCGGCGGCCAGGGCGCAGGAGACCTTCCGCTTCACGGCCTTCTTCCACGCGATGCTGGAGCGCGGGGTCTACCTGCCGCCCTCGGCGTTCGAGGCGTGGTTCGTCTCCACGGCCCACGACGCGGCGGCGCTGGAGCGGATCGCGGAGGCGCTGCCGTTCGCGGCCCGCGCGGCGGCCTTGGCGGAACGGCCGTGACAGGCGCGTTGCCGCGCGGCGCGGCGGAGGACGGCAGCCGGGCGGAGCCGGGCGGCCGGCCGCCGGAGATACGGGGAGCGACACGGGGAGAGGCGACGAGGATGACGGGCAGCGGGAACGACAGCGGCGACGGCGCCGCGAACGCCGGAGGGCGCGCCGCGGAAGACGGCCACGGGCGCGCCGGGGCCGACGACGGCGGCGGCGCGGTGGAGCACGCCGGGGCGGGCCCCGGCCGGGGCAGCGGCGGCGCAGCCCGCGGCGGCGAGCGCACGGTCGTGCACGTGCTCCGGCACGGGGAGGTGGAGAACCCGGAGGGCGTCCTGTACGGGCGGCTGCCCGGGTTCCACCTCTCCGCGCTGGGGCGGCGGATGGCCGAGCGCGTGGCCGAGTACCTGGGCGGGCGGGACGTCACCCACGTCGTCGCCTCGCCCCTGGAACGCGCCCAGGAGACCGCCGCGCCCATCGCCGAGGCCCACGGCCTGAGCACGGACACCGACCGGCGGCTGATCGAGGCGGAGAACGTCTTCCAGGGCCGGGCCTTCGGCGTCGGCGACGGCGCGCTGCGCAAGCCCGGCAACTGGCGCCACCTGCGCAACCCCTTCCGCCCCTCCTGGGGCGAGCCCTACGTGGACCAGGCCGTGCGGATGCGCGGCGCGCTGGACGCCGCGCGGGACGCGGCGCGCGGGCACGAGGCGGTCTGCGTCAGCCACCAGCTCCCGATCTGGATCCTGCGCAGCCAGGTGGAGCGGCGGCGGCTGTGGCACGACCCGCGCAGCCGGCAGTGCACCCTCGCGTCCCTGACCTCCTTCACCTTCATCGGCGACGACATCGTGGCGGTCACCTACAGCGAGCCCGCGCTCGACCTGGTGCCCCCGCACCTGCGGGCCGGGGCGCGGGCCAAGCCGCCCCAGGGCGCGGGCGCGGGCTACGGGGCCTGAGCCGGCCGGAGGGGGCCGGTCCCGAGAGGCGTGTCTCAGGAGGCCGGTCCCGGAAGCCCGGAAGGCCCTCTGACCAGGGAGACATCCCGGACCAGGGGGGCGGGGAAGATCGCCCGAAGCAGCATGGGAAACTTTTCACATGATCCAGTTCCGGGCTGTCCGCATGGCCCTGGCGGCCGGGGCCGGCGCCGCCGCCCTGGCCCTCACCGCGTGCTCCGGTGACCAGGCCGGCCCCTCCGGCGGCGACACAGGCATCGTGCAGGGCACGGGCGAGATCACCCAGGTCGCAGCGGCCGACCGGGAGACCGCCCCCGACCTGACCGGCGATACGGTGGACGGCGAGCCGCTGTCCCTGTCCGACTACCGCGGCCAGGTCGTCGTGCTGAACATCTGGGGCTCGTGGTGCCCGCCCTGCATCGCCGAGGCGGACAACTTCGTCCGGGTCGCCAACGACACCGCCGACCAGGGCGTGCAGTTCGTCGGCATCAACACCCGCGACCGCTCCCGGGAGAACGCCGTGGCCTTCGAGGACAACCACGACGTCCCCTACCCCAGCCTCTACGACCCCGACGGCCGCCTCCTGCTGGAGTTCCCCGCCGGGTCGCTGAACCCCCAGGCCATCCCGACCACCCTGATCATCGACCGGGACGGCCGGATCGCCGCCCGCGCCCTGAAGCCCCTCACCGAGGAGGAGCTGCGCGCCGCGCTCGCCCCCGTGCTGGCCGAGGACACGACCGAGGGCTGAGGGCCCGGGGACACGGACAGGGACACGGACAGGGACAGAGACAGGGACACGGACCGTGGATGCCAACCAGACCGTCCTCAGCGGAGCGCTGCTGCTGGCCCTGCCGGTGGCGCTGTTCGGCGGGCTGATGTCGTTCTTCTCCCCCTGTGTCCTGCCCCTGGTCCCCGGCTACCTCTCCTACGTCACCGGTGTGGGCGGCGCGGACCTGGCCGAGGCCAGGCGTGGGCGGATGCTCCTGGGCGCGGTCCTGTTCGTGCTCGGCTTCTCGGCCGTCTTCGTCTCCACCGGCGCCCTCTTCGGCACGCTCGGGCGCGAGCTGCTGATCCACCAGGAGACCCTGAACCGGGTCGTCGGCGCCCTGACCATCGTGCTGGGCATCGTCTTCACCGGCCTGCTGCCCCGCCTCAGCGGCAGGGAGTTCCGCCTGCACCTGCGGCCCTCGATAGGGCTGGCCGGCGCGCCGATGCTCGGCGTGGTCTTCGGGGTGGGCTGGACCCCCTGCATCGGCCCGACGCTGGCCGCCGTGCAGTTCCTGGCGATCAACGAGGCCACCGCGGCCCGGGGCGCGCTGCTGACGTTCGTCTACTGCCTGGGTCTGGGCCTGCCGTTCGTGGTCGCCGCGCTCGCGTTCCGGCGTACGCTCGGGGCGTTCGCCTGGGTCAAGCGGCACTACGTGTGGGTGATGCGCCTCGGGGGCGGGATGCTGATCGCGACCGGGCTGCTGCTGATCACCGGCGTGTGGGCCGACCTGGTCTACGAAATGCAGGTCTGGTCCTCGGACTTCGACGTTTGGATCTGACAGCCATGACCACGGACGAGACCGCAACGGCCGCCCCCGCCGCCTCCGGCGCCACCGCCACGGCGGCCCCGGACGGGACGGTGGGCCGCGACGAGGCCGAGGCCGCCCTCGGCCTGTCCACCGCGCCGCTGGAGGACCCGCCGCCCGCGCCCGCCCCCGCGGCCGGCGAGGGCACCTTCGGCGGGGTCCGCGCGCCGGGCGCGCGTGGCGCCGCGGCCTGGCTGCTGCGCGAGCTGACCGGCTGGGCGCGGTGGTTCTGGCGGCAGCTGACCTCCATGCGGATCGCCCTGCTGCTGCTCTTCCTCCTGGCCCTGGCCTCGATCCCCGGCTCGATGATCCCCCAGGACGACGTGGACGCCACGCTCGCCCAGGACTTCCGGGTCCGCAACCCCGGCCTCTCGGAGTTCTACGAGCGCCTCCAGCTCTTCGACGTCTACTCCTCCGTCTGGTTCTCCGCGATCTACCTGCTGCTGTTCGTCTCGCTGATCGGCTGCATCGTGCCGCGAAGCTGGCAGTTCGTCGGGCAGCTTCGCGGCCGGCCGCCCCGCGCCCCGCGCCGGCTGGACCGGATGCCCGCCTACACCACCTGGCGCACCGAGGCCCCGCCGGAACGCGTGCTTCAGGCCGCGCGCGCCGTGCTGCGCAGGCGCCGCTTCCGCGCCGAGGCCGCCGCCGACCACGTGGCCGCCGAGAAGGGCTACCTGCGCGAGGCCGGCAACCTGGTCTTCCACCTCGCCCTGATCGTGCTGCTGATCGCCTTCGCCGCCGGACGCCTCTCCTACGCCGAGGGCGGCAAGCTGATCGTCCAGGGCGAGGGCTTCAGCAACACCCTCACCCAGTACGACGACTTCGAGTCCGGGCGGCTCTTCGACGTGGACGGCCTGGAGCCCTTCGGCTTCACGCTGGAGGAGTTCGAGGCCGAGTTCGTCCGCGAGGGCCCCGACCTGGGCACCCCCACCGACTTCCGCGCCGACGTCACCTACTGGACCCCGGACGGCCCCGAGCGCGAGACCACGATCACGGTCAACGACCCGCTGACCGTGGGCGACGCGCGCGTCCGCCTCCTGGGCCACGGCTACGCCCCCGTGGTGACGGTCACCGACGGCCAGGGGCGCACCGCCTTCCACGGCCCCGTGCCGTTCCTCCCGCAGGACGCCGCGCTCACCTCCACGGGCGTGATCAAGGTCAGCGACTACCGCGACGCGGAGGGCGCGCGCGACCAGCTCGGCTTCCAGGGCATCTTCAGCCCCACCTACGCCCTCGACGCGGTGCGCGGCCCGCACTCGACGTTCCCCGAGCCCGACAGCCCGGTGCTCACGCTCACCGCCTTCCGCGGCGACCTCGGGGTCAACTCCGGCATCCCGCAGAACGTCTACCAGCTCCAGACCCGCAACATGGAGCAGCTGACCGACGAGAGCGGCGAGCCCCTGCGCTTCAACCTCCACCCCGGGCAGAGCTACGAGCTGCCCGACGGCCTGGGCACCATCTCGATGGACAGCGAGCTGGAGGAGTGGGCGACCTTCCAGGTCACCACCAAGGCCGGCAACGACTGGGCGCTGGCCGGCGCCTTCGCCGCCGTGGCGGGGCTGGCCGGCTCGCTGCTGCTCCAGCGCCGGCGCGTGTGGGTGCGGGCCGCGTCCGCCGGGGACGGGACCACCGTCGTGGAGATGGCCGCCCTGGGCCGCACCGAGTCCGGCAAGGTCCCCGAGGAGCTGGCCCGCCTCGCCGCCCGCCTCCAGCCCGAGGCGCCCCCAGCCGCCGCCCCGCCGGGGGAGGGCCCGGACGACGGCCCCGGCGACGGCCCCGGCACGCCCCCCGACCCCGTCCCCTCCCCGCACGCCGCCGAATCCGCCCCCGCCGAATCCGCCGCCGCGGAAGGAGCAGCACGCCCATGAATCTCGCTGCGAACGTCTCCGTGAACCTCGCCGCGAACGAGGGCCTGGCCGACGTCAGCAACGCGCTGATCTACTCGGCCATGGCCGTCTACGCCGTGGCGTTCCTCGCCTACACCGCCGAATGGATCTTCGGCAGCCGCAGCCGCGTGGGCCGCACCGCCGCGGCCCTGGACGCGGAGCGCCCGGCCCGGGCAGCCGCCGCCCCCGCGACGATCTCCGTGGCCGTCCGCAAGGGCGGGTCGACCACCGTGCTGGAACGCCCGGCCGCGCCGGAGGTCGTCACCCGCTCCACCGGCCCCGGCCGCCCCGAGGTCCCGGACGGGCCGGGCGCCGCGGGCGGCGACGAGCGCGGGGACACCTACGGGCGGATCGCGGTCTCGCTGACCACGCTGGCGTTCCTGCTCCACTTCGGCGGGGTGCTCAGCCGCGCGATCTCCGTGGAGCGCGGGCCCTGGGGCAACATGTACGAGTTCTCCACGGCCTTCTCGATGGTGGTCGTCGCCGCCTTCCTCGCCTTCCTGCTCGCCCGCAAGAACGTCCGCTGGATGGGCCTGCCGCTGGTCACCACCGTGCTGCTCGACCTGGGCCTGGCCGTGACCGTGCTCTACACCGAGACCGCGCAGCTCGTGCCCGCGCTGGACTCGGTGTGGATGTGGATCCACGTCCCCCTGGCCATCGTCTGCGGCGGCCTGTTCTACGTCGGCGCGATCTCCTCCGCGCTGTTCCTGCTGCGCGACCGGCACGAGGCGGCGCTCGCCGCCGACCCGCAGGCCCGGCCGCGCGGCGCCTCGATCCTGGAGCGGCTGCCCTCCTCGGTGACGCTCGACAAGTTCGCGTACCGGATCAACGCGGCGGTCTTCCCCGTGTGGACGTTCACGATCATCGCGGGCGCGATCTGGGCGGAGAGCGCCTGGGGCCGCTACTGGGGCTGGGACCCCAAGGAGGTGTGGGCGTTCATCACCTGGGTCGCCTACGCCTGCTACCTGCACGCCCGCGCCACGGCCGGGTGGAAGGGCCGCAAGGCGGCGTACCTGGCCATCGCCGGCTTCGTGTGCTTCCTGGTGAACTACTACGGCGTCAACATCTTCTTCGACAGCCTGCACTCGTACGGCGGCGTGTAACGGCCGCTCGCGGCGGTGGGCGGTCGGTCGCCCTCTTAGGGCCCTTACGGCCGCCCGCTGCCGCCGCCCGGGGGGTCCTCGTCGCCGCCGTCGCGGCGGCGCAGGTCCTCCTCCCACTCGGCGAGCAGCTCCTCCTCGGTCCGGCCGTCCCGCTCGGGCTCGCCCTCGGGCTCGGCCCGGTCCTCCGCCGGACGCTCCTCCGCGGCCTCCGCCGCGGAGTCCCGCTCGCCCTCCCGGGCCTTGCGGCGCTCCTCAAGGCGGCGCTCCTCGGCGAGCCCGCGCAGGAACTCGGGGTTGTCGTCCGGCGCCACCCAGCCGCCCCGGCCCCGGGCGTTGCGGCGCGGCAGCGGACCGCGGCCACCGCCCCTGCGGCGGCCGACGAAGATCCACGCCAGGGGGCCGATCACCCAGGCCACGACGATCAGCAGGATCCACACCAGCTTCGGCAGGTGGCGGATCTCCTCCTCGTCGGAGCTGATGCAGTCCACCAGGGCGTAGACGGCCAGCGCCAGCGGTACCAGGAACAGCAGCACCCTCAGCATCGTAGTCCCCCTGGTCGTACCGGGCCGGGCGGTGTGCCCGGCCCCTGGACAAGGCCCAGGGTAGTGCGTCGTGAATACTGAACGGCATGGCTTACGACGACCTCCGCGCGTTGCTGAAGGCGCTCGAACGGGACGGCGACCTGAAGCGGATCAAGGCCGAGGTCGACCCGCACCTGGAGGTCGGGGAGATCACCGACCGCGTGAACAAGGCCGGCGGCCCCGCGCTCCTCTTCGAGAACGTCCGGGGCTCGGACCTGCCGCTGGCGATGAACGTCTTCGGCACCGACCGGAGGCTGCTCAAGGCCCTGGGCCTGCGCTCCTACGAGGAGATCAGCGAGAAGATCGGCGGCCTGCTCAAGCCGGAGCTGCCGCAGGGGTTCACCGGCGTGCGCGAGGCGTTCGGCAAGCTGGCCTCGATGGCGCACGTGCCGCCGCGCAGGGTGAAGAGCGCGCCCGTGCAGGAGGTCGTCCACAAGGGCGAGGAGGTGGACCTGGAGCGGCTGCCCGCCCTGTTCACCTGGCCCGAGGACGGCGGCCCGTTCTTCAACCTCGGCCTGACCCACACCAAGGACCCCGAGACCGGGGTGCGCAACCTGGGCCTCTACCGGCTCCAGCGCCACGACCGCCGCACCATCGGCATGCACTGGCAGATCCACAAGGACAGCCGCAACCACTACCAGGTCGCCGCCCGGCGCGGCGAGCGGCTGCCGGTCGCGATCGCCTTCGGCTGCCCGCCGTCCGTCACCTACGCGGCGACCGCGCCGCTGCCCGGCGACATCGACGAGTACCTGTTCGCCGGGTTCGTGCAGGGCAAGCGGGTGGAGCTGGTCGACTGCCTGACGGTGCCGCTCCAGGTGCCCGCGCAGGCCGAGGTGGTGCTGGAGGGCTGGCTGGAGCCGGGCCGGATGCTGCCGGAGGGGCCCTTCGGCGACCACACCGGGTTCTACACCCCGCAGGAGCCCTTCCCCGCGCTGACCATCGACTGCGTCACCACCCGCAGGAACCCGCTGCTCCAGTCCATCGTGGTCGGCCGGCCGCCGACCGAGGACGGGCCGCTCGGTCGCGCCACCGAGCGCTTCTTCCTGCCGCTGCTGAAGATCATCGTGCCGGAGCTGGTGGACTACCACCTCCCCGAGGCGGGCGTCTTCCACAACTGCGCGATCGTCTCGATCGAGAAGAAGTACCCCAAGCACGCGCAGAAGGTGATGTCCGCGATCTGGGGCGCGCACATGATGTCGCTGACCAAGCTGATCGTGGTGGTGGACGCCGACTGCGACGTGCACGACCTGACGGAGGTCGCCTGGCGGGCGCTGGGCAACGTCGACTACACGCACGACCTCCAGGTGGTCCCCGGACCGGTGGACCACCTCGACCACGCCTCCTACCAGCAGTTCTGGGGAGGCAAGGCCGGGATCGACGCCACCGAGAAGTGGCCGGAGGAGGGCTACGCCCGCGAGGGCGGCTGGCCGCGCATGATCGTCTCCGACCCGGACACGGCGGAACGCGTCACCCGCCGGTGGAAGGAGTACGGGCTGTGACGGCCGGCGGCGCCGTGGCGGCCAGGCCCCCGGAGCGCGGGCGGGTGCGGTCGTTCCTGCGCCTGGTGATGATCGAGCACTCCGTCTTCGCCCTGCCCTTCGCCTATATCGCCGCGCTGACCGCGATGTACCTCGACGGGCCCGACGAGTCCGTGGAGTGGGGAACGCTGGCCCTGGTCACCGTCGCGATGGTGGGGCTGCGGACGTTCGCCATGGCGGCGAACCGGATCATCGACCGCAAGATCGACGCCCGCAACCCGCGCACCGCCGGGCGCGAGCTGGTGACCGGCGCGGTGTCGGTGGGGACCGCCCGGGGCGGGGCGCTGGTCGCGCTCGTGGTCTTCCTCGGGGCCTGTGCCCTGCTGAACCCGCTGTGCCTGGCGCTGGCGCCGGTGGCCGTGGTGCCGATGGTCGTCTACCCCTACGGCAAGCGGTTCACCGACTACCCGCACGCCATCCTGGGGCTCGCGCAGGCGATGGGCCCGGTCGGCGGCTGGCTGGCGGTGACCGGCTCCTGGTCCGGGGAGGCCGTGATCCTGGGGCTCGCGGTCGGGCTGTGGATCGGCGGCTTCGACCTGATCTACGCCTGCCAGGACGTGGCGGCCGACCGGGCGCACGGGGTGCGCTCGCTGCCGGCCCGCTTCGGGATCGCCGGCGCGCTGTACGGGGCGCGGGCCTGCCACGCGGTGACGCTGGCCCTCTTCGCCTGGTACGCCCTCGCCACGGACGGCGGGCCGCTGCTGTGGGCGGGCCTGGTGGTGGTGGCCGGGGCCTTCGTCTACGAGCACGCCCTGGTGCGGCCCGGCGACCTCTCGCGCGTCAACCGGGCCTTCTTCACCGTCAACGGCTTCGTGGGCATCAGCCTCTTCGGCTTCGCCCTGGCCGACCTCCTGGTGCGCGGCCTTGGCGTCTGAGCCCCCCGGCCCCTCCCTCAGTCCACCGCGATGGCCTCCAGCCTGCCGCGCAGATAGGCGTGGCTGTCCACGGGCTCGTACCGCCGCCGCCCAGCGGGGGCCGGAAGCGACTCGACGCGGGTGCCGGGGTCGCACTCGTAGAAGTAGACCAGGGAGGTCAGCTCCTCCGCGGGGGCGTCGGCCGGGGGCGGCAGCACCCGGTGCCGCCCGGAACGCCAGCGGTCGCCCGTCCACCGGGCCATCAGATCGCCGATGTTCACCGTCAGGGCGGCGGGGTCGAAGGGCGCGTCCGCCCACCGCCCGTCCGCCCAGACCTGGAGGCCGCCCCGGCCCTGCTGGCGGTCCAGCACGGTGATCGTGCCGAAGTCGGTGTGCGGCCCGATGCGGAACTGGCCGGGCAGGGGCGCGCCGGTGGCCTCGCGGGCGGGATACCAGTTGATGTTGAACCCGAAGGTGGGGTGAGCGGTGTGCCGGGTGAAGAAGTCCTCGGGGGCGCCCAGGGCGACGGCCATCAGCCGCAGCAGGTCGTCGGCAAGCCGCCGCATCCGGTCGAGGTAGTCCGTGACGAGCAGGCGGAGCTGGGGGACCTCGGCGGGCCAGACGTTCGGCCGGAACCACTCGGCGTCCACGGCCGGGTCGCCGCAGGGCTCCTCGGCGGCGAAGGACCAGGACTCCTTCAGGTCGGGCGGGGTGGGGGTGCCCTCGGCGTACCCGTTGGCCTCCGCGCCTGGGCCGAGCCAGCCGCGTTCGCCGACGCGGACGGCGTACCTCTGCTTGGCGTCCCGCGGGAGCCGGAAGAACTGCCGTGCCGCACAGCGGATGCGGGAGCGCAGCTCGGCGTCCACGCCGTGCCCGGTGACCAGCAGGAAGCCGGCGCGGCCGAGGGCCTCGTCCACGGTGGCGGCCAGGGCGGATCTGGCCTCCGCGTCGCCGGAGCGCCAGGGGCCCAGGTCGATGACGGGGATCATTCGGCCGGGCCCTCCGTCCGCGCGGCCGGGCCCGCCGGCGCCGGCGGCCCGGCCTCGAAGCCGCCCAGGCCCTCGATGAAGTGGTCGAACTCCTCGTTTCTCACGCCGAGGACGAAGGCGTTCCACTTGGCCTGCGTGGTGGTGACGATCTTCTCCGGCTCGTCGGTCTGCCGGATGTGGATCAAGTCGCCCTCGCCGGCGGCGACTTCGAAGCAGTGCTCGTCGCTCCCGTCCTCAACCTCCGCGCGAATCCAGTCCAGCCGGGCGGCCTGCTCGGCGTCGATCCGGTACATCCTGGCCATCCTCCCGCTCGTCGTCCGCCACCCCGCTTCTCACGCTACCGCCAGGGTCCGACAACGACGCCCGCCTCAGCCCTACTCCCGTCGCGCACCCGGCCGTTGCGCCTCTCCGCGCCCGCACGCGCCCCCCGGGCCGCCCCCGGCCCTGTGCGGAAGCGCTCTCAGGGAGTGCCGCGCAGGACGGTCAGCGCGACCGCGGCGAGCACGACGGCCGCCAGCGCAACCGTTCCCGGCCCCACCCAGCGCCAGTACCACTTGCGGGCGAACGAGGCGCCGGCCGGCATCGTGCGCAGCACCTCGGCGGGCGAGCGGGCCGCGGAGAGCCCGAGCGCCCTCCACAGCGGGCCCCCGAGCCAGCGCCACAGCCGCTCGGCGTGGAAGGCGGGGAAACGCCAGGGAGCCACCCCGCCGCCGCTGGTCAGGCGGTGCCGGCGGTAGGCCAGCTCGTCCCGCCACCCGCGCTTCCTGGTCCGGGTCACACGGCGCGGCGGCCCCAGGGACTTCAGGAAGGCGACGCGGAGCACGGGTGCCCAGCCCGCGGCCCAGACGGCCAGGGGCATGAGCAGAATCCACAGGCCCGGGTCGGCGGCCACGCCCACCGGGACGCCCACGCACAGCAGCGCGAGCAGGCCGGTCAGCAGCAGCCCGGCGAGGAACCAGCCCGCGTTCCGTCCCAGCCGCCCGGCGGACGCGCGCGCGTCCCCGGGCCGCGTGAGCGCCGCCGCCCGGTCGGCGTCGGCGACCTCCCGGTACACCTCGGCGATGCGCCTCCACTCGGCTTCCGGCTCCGCGCCCGGGGCGCCGGACGTTCCGCCGGGGAGGGCGTAGAGCGCGTCGAGCACCTCGTCCCGCCGCCGCAGCAGGGCGCGGCAGGCGGCGCCGACCGGCCCGTGGGGCGTGGTGGTGCGGCGGATCACGCGCCACGCGAGCGCCACGGCCGCGCCGCCCGCGGGGACGGTGACCAGGGCCAGCCACCCCAGGCCGGCCGGGTCGAGCAGCGGCACGAGGGCCGCGCCCGCCACGACGGCCGCCGCCGGCGCGGCGGCCACGGCGGCCAGCGCGGCGCCGGGGCCGGTGGCGCGCACGTGTTCCTCGTCCAGCGCCTCCAGCCTGCCGGTCAACGACCTCAGCTCGCCGAGCAGTTCCTCCCGCGGGTCAGTCATGCTTCCCGTCCTGGCCGGGGGCTGCCGGAGAGGGAACGTCGAAGGTGACCGTTCTGCCGATGGCGGCGAGCTGCGCGCCGAAGAGGTCCACGTGCGCGAGGGTCGGCGTGAACAGCGTGACGTACAGGGACCAGGTGTCCGGCGCCGGAACGATCAGCTGCTGGTTCGCGACGCCGACGCGCACCTCCGCCTGCGCGCCGGGAGGCCGGGGCAGCACCATCGCGCGCAGCGAGGTCAGGGACACGGCGGGCCCGCAGGGGAGCCGGACGGCGAGGATCGTGTCCTGCGGGCCCTGGACCCCCTTGGCCCGCGGCCGGTCGATCGGGGTCACCGCCGCGCCGTCGCCGCTGCCGATCAGGTCCTGCCGCAGGGTCCGGTAGACCGTCTCCGCGGCGACCAGGTCGTTGCGGTGGCCCGTGTGGGCGACGGAGACGCTGAGAAAGCCGAGCACCAGCGTGTCGTCGCGGTGTCCCACGCACAGCGCGGTGCGGACGGTGTTCTCCGGGGTCAGGCGGGCCAGGGCCTCCTGCAGCGCGGCGGCGGCCAGATGGAGCGCGTCCTCCTCGGCCTTCGGCAGCAGCTCGCGCAGCGCCTCCCGCCACTCCTCGTCCGTCCCGGCCCGGGGAAGCGGCACGAAGTCCTCGGGCACCTCGCAGGCGAACCGGTAGTCGAACGGCTGCGCCGGCGCGGCTCCGGCCGCGGCGTTCCGAGCGGCGGTCACGCTGCCGTCACCACGTCGGACCGGTCCAGCTCGCTGATGAACGCGTCGCCGGCGGCCGTCAGCCGCTCCGAGGGGTTGACCGCGGCGGCGGCCGAAGAGGTGCTGCCGTCCTCGTCCGGCCACAGGTCGCCGAGGGTGTCGATCGGCGCGAGGAAGGGCGTGGAGAAGTTGCGGAACAGGTCCGTGAAGGCCGCCGTGTTCCCGCCGACCGAGCCGCCCCAGTTCATGCCCTGGCCCAGGCCGATGAGCTGCCAGCCGCGCATGGTCTGCCCGACGCCCCGGAAGTACTCGCCGATGCCCCAGACCCGCCCGGCTCCCCCGAACAGGGACCAGTTGGAGGGCGAGACGGCGTGCCGGAGGCTGTCCATGCTGAACAGACGGCCCGAACCGCTGATCCGCAGGGCCCGCCCCGCGTTCACGGCGGTCCGCCCTGCCTGCACGACGCGGCCCGCGGCCAGGCCGAGTGCGCCGCCGACGACGCCGAGGCTGTCGCACAGCAGCGTGTCCCAGCCCACGTCCTCGCCGCCGAGCCGGGCGGCGGCGTGGAAGCCGAGGGCCAGGGCGGAGGCGGCGAAGGCCGCGCCGACGAGCCACCCGGCGGGGTTGCTGAAGATCATGATGATCAGGCAGATGGTGCCCAGGACCATCGCGATATTGGAGAACAGGTCGCCCAGCGCGCGCCAGACGGCCGGATCGAGGAGGAACTCGCCGAGGTCGGCCAGGAAGTCGCCGATGCTCTCCAGGGCACCGGCGACGCGGTCCCACAGCCCCGGCTCGGGCGGGGCGGCGTCTCCGGCCCGCTCCAGGCGGCGGGCGGTGTCCTCCGCGGCGCTGACGAACTCGCCGTTCAGGGTCTCGGCGCGGGTGCGGATCGACGCCAGGTCGGCGTTGGCGGTGGTGAGGCGGCTCTGGCCCTGCTCGGCCTCGTCCTCGTGCGCCGTGCGCTCCTCGTCGGTCATGCCCTCGGTGTCGGGGGGCATGCCGTCCAGGGCGGTCTGCGCGGCGTTCACGGCGGACTGGGCCTGGGCGGCCTCCTCCTCCAGGGACCGGGCCCTGGACTGGAAGGTCTCCAGCTCGGTCACCCAGGACTGGAGGGCGCGGGAGGCGGCGTCCAGGGCGTTCACCGCGCGCTCCAGGTGCGGTGGCACCTCGGAGAAGGCGTCGCCGAACGCGTCGGCGGCGCGCCCCACCCAGGAGCCGCCGTCGGTGTTGATGGCCAGGAGCGCGGCGTGGGTGCCGGAGCTCTGGGAGGTCACGTCGCGCATGACGCCGGCGATGCGCCCCGCCTCGGAGACGTCGCCGGGGCATGGGTCGAAGCCCAGGTGGGGGTACGTGTCGTTCATCCTCGGTCAGCTCCCCTGCCCGTCGCGCGATCGCAGCTCCCGGGCGGCGTTCTCCAGGTCGGCGTCGGCCTGGTCGAGAGCTTCGGCGGCGTTCGTCGCCACCTCGCCGATGCCCTCGGTCAGGTCGGACAGCCGCCCGAAGCCGTAGTCCCAGGAGTCGGCGAAGTCCTCGCAGCGGCTCGCCAGGTGCGCCGTGCCGATCCGCCCGGCGTCCGTCCCGGCCAGGTGCCGGGAGGCGGCCCGCATCTCCTCCCCGCTCGCGGCCAGTCGCCTGGCCATCTCCCGCACGTCATCCTCCAGAAATCTCAGGAAAGACACCAATCCCCCAGTGAGAGAACCGCTTCTTGGTCAGGCCGGGCGGACGGCGCCGGGGGGTTCCCCTTTTCCCGTGCGGGCCGCGCTCGCGCCCGTCCGAGGTACCTATGCTGGCATCCGCGCGTGAGGGACGTGTGGGTATCCGGTGTGAGAGCGGTGCCCTGGCGGGCGGGCGGGCCGGGCCGTCCGGTCAGCAGGTGCAGGTGCAGGGGCCGTTGCCCGGGGGGCCGGCGCCGCCCTCGCCGTTTCCGTCGCCCCGGTCGTTTCCGTCGCCCCGGTCGTTTCTGCCGTCGGCGGGCGGGTCGCTGCGGAGGCGGGCGATCACCTCGGCGCCGGCCGGGGTGAGGAGGCGGGCGTGGCCGCCCAGGGTGAACTCGGTGAGCAGGTCGATGAGCGCCCCGTCGTCGGGGCGGGTCCCGTCGGGCCAGGTCATGCTCACCACGAGGGCGGTCATGCCGACGTACATTGAGGTCAG
Organism: Streptomyces boetiae; assembly: GCF_031845405.1. NCBI lineage: Bacteria > Bacillati > Actinomycetota > Actinomycetes > Kitasatosporales > Streptomycetaceae > Streptomyces > Streptomyces boetiae. Next base: position 3,167 of record NZ_JAVREN010000042.1, on the reverse strand, counting down.
CGCCGTCTGCGCCCGCCCGATGTCCACCCCGTACTCGGCCCAGCGCTCGCTGCTGGGCCCGGAGAAGACCCGCGCGAAGCGCTCCTGCATCCGCGTCAGCGCCGGCTCGCCGCGCCGCTCCGCCTCCACCAGCACGGCCAGGGCCCCCGGGTTCTCGGCGGCGAAGTCGAACATCCACCGGTACATCCGCCGCATCCACGGCTGGAGGTCGGGGTGCGCGCCGCCGCCCGTCACCGCGCTGGTCATCGCCCGCGCGGCCCGCTCCTCCAGGTCGCTGACGACCTCCCGGAACAGCTCCTCCTTGTCGCCGAACTGCTCGTAGACGGCCTGCCGGGAGACCCCCGCGCCCGCGGCGATGCGCCCGATGGTGGCGGCCCCCACGCCCTCCTCGGCGAAGACCGCGAGGGCGGCGGCCAGCACCCGGGAGCGCTGCTCGTCCACGGGCAGCTTGCGGGGTCTGCCGCGGCCGCGCGGCGAGGTGGTTGACATGGGTCTGACTCCGGCTCCACTCTATTACGGACACTCTTGTCGGAAAATGGGAGCCCGCCTCCCGGCCTCACCGGAGGACCACGATGAGCCCCACGCGCACCCCCGAGCCGGCCTTGCGCACCGGCGCGGGCGAACCCCTTCTCCTCCTGCACCCCTTCATGCTCTCCCACCACGTGTGGACCGACGTGGCGGCCGAGCTGTCGGACTCCTACCGGATCTTCGCCCCCACCCTCCCCGCGCACTGGGGCGGTCCCCGCATGCGGGCCCGCGACGTGAGCATCAAGGGCTTGGCGGACGCGGTCGAGCGGATGCTCGACGCGGAGGGCTGGTCCACCTGCCACATCGCGGGCAATTCCCTCGGCGGCTGGATCTCCCTCGAACTCGCCCGCCGGGGCCGGGCGCGCACCGTCACCGCCATCGCCCCCGGCGGCGGCTGGCGCCAGTGGTCGCTCACGGAGCTGCGCACCGGCGCGCTCTTCCTCGCCCTCTACCCCTCCTCGCGGATCTTCGCCGCGGCGGCGCTGCGCAACGAGTTCGTCCGCCGCCAGTTCCTCGGCAGCGTCAGCCGTGCCCCGCGCAAGGTCTCCGTCGAGAACGCCCACCACATGATCCGGGCCAGCTCCCACTGCTCCGGGCACCTGCCGTTCATCGCGTCCGCGCTGCGCCACGGCGGCATCAGGGGCCTGGACGAGATCACCTGCCCCACGCAGGTCGTCTTCTGCGCCTCCGACCGCGTGCTCCCGCCGCGCTCCCACAGCCGCGTCTTCCGCGACGGGCTGCCGGAGGCGCGGTTCACCACGCTGCCGAAGGCCGGGCACGTGCCGATGCTGGAGGCGCCGGACCTGGTCGCCGGTACGATCCGCGACTTCCTCGCCGAGACCGCCGCCGGCTCCGGCCCCGCCGTGCCGGCCCAGGAGGGCCCGCCCGCGGTCGCCCTCGACGGCTGAGGCCGCTACTCGACCTCCACCCGCAGGACGCCGTCGTCCGTCGGCACCCACAACTCGCCCGCGCCGACGGCGGCGGCGCCCTGGGGCGCGCCCAACTCCCCGCCGTCCAGCAGGCGCTGCGGCTCCTCGCGAACCAGCTCGACTCCTTCGAGCGGAAAACGCAGCAGCGCCGCGGTGCCGTCCCCGCCGACCGGGACCCACAACACCCCTCGGTCCTCCGCCAGTCCGGCAGCCGTCTCCTCCTCCGACTCCCACCGCAACGCCGGCTCCGCCCCGGGCACCACGGAATACAGCCGCGTCCCCTCCCCGCCGTCCACGGCCCACATCCGGTCCCCGTCCCAGGCCAGGCCCCGCGGATCGGTGTATCCCGAGGAGTAGACGTAGGAGTCCTGGCCCTCCGGCATGTCCCCGTCCGGCTCCATCCGCAGCACGGCTCCCGCCAACTCCCCCTCGCCCTCCCCGGTCCCCACGTACAACATCCCGTCGGGGCCGAACGCGAGAACGCCGACGCCGTCTCCCGCGGGGGCGGGGAAGACCGGGGCGAGCTGACTGGGACTGAGCTGGGGACTCTCCCCGCCCGAGGCGTCGTAGGGGAACCTGAGGATCCTCCCGGTCGAGGGCCCCCGGACGTACGCGTAGATCCAGTCGCCGTCCGCCAGACCCGGCTGAGCCGCCAGGCCGAGCATCTGCCAGCCGTCCCCCGCCGCGACGCTGGGAAGGAAGCCCAGCTCCGTGATGCCGCCCTCGGCGTCGACCAGGCTGATCGCCCCCGTGTCCCGGACGCCCGTCAGGAAGGCGCCGTCCCCGAGCGCGGCGAGGCAGCATTCGGCCTCGGACCCGATGTCCACCGTGTCGGTCACCTCGGCCGTTCCCTCTTCCGGGGCCGCGGTGGGCGGCGGCGCGGAGGACGGGGGCGGCGGCGAGCTCTCCGCGGGGTCCTCGGGCACGCGCGGGTCGTCCGTCTCCTCGCCCGGGGACTCCTCGCCGGGCCCCTCGGACTCCGTCCCGCTCCGCAGCGACGCGGCGTGACGCTCGGCGGGGCCCACGGAGCAGCCGGCGAGCAGCGCGGCGGCGAGGGCGGCCGCCAGCGCGCCGGGTATGGCGCAGCGGCGCCGGCGCTCACCTCGTCCCATCCGCCACGACTCCTCGGTCCTCTCCGGGAATTGCTCGCAGGGGAGAGGGTAGTGGGTCAACTCCGGCGAGGCGCCGGGTACGTGTCCGCCCCACCGGGACGCGGACGGGCAACGCCGTTCGCGAGCCGTCTAGATCGCCATCCCGTAGACGATCGTGAACAGCGTGCCGAGCGACCCGATGATGAAGATCCCGGTCAGCCCCGCGACGATGAGGCCCTTGCCCTGCTCGGCGCTGAAGGAGTCGCGCAGCGCCGTCGAGCCGATCCGCTGCTTCGCCGCGCCCCAGATGGCGATGGCGAGGCAGATGAGGATGGCGATCGCCATGACGACCTGGACCATCGTGCGGGCCTCGGCTCCGAGATCGGAGAACGGCCCCCAGTCAGGAGCAATGCCGCCGATGATGTTGTTGATGTCTCCCTGGTCGGACTCTTCGTCCATCGAACTCACCACCTAACTGGGCTTCAACTGGCTCCCTTCGGATTGTGCCACGCCGAACTGACGGAACGAGACCCGGAGACGCCACCTTTGCCGGGCGTTCCCCGGCCCGTCGCCGGCGCCCCCCGTGCCGCCTGGCAACCCCCAACCCCCACGCGTCACT
>NZ_JAVREN010000041.1:0-44793 GCF_031845405.1 Streptomyces boetiae | reverse complement strand
GGGGACGGGCGGGCCGGTGGGCGGGGCCGCGCGGCCCTCCAGGGCATCCACGCGGCCCTGGCGCGCCTCCGGGGGCTCCTTCGGGCCGCCGCGCAGGGCGCTGATGCCCCAGTACAGGGCGAGCGCCCCGAGCAGCAGCCCCAGCCACTCCCAGCCGAGCAGCCCGCTGAAGACGCCCCACATGCCGGCCAGCACCGCGTACCTGGCGTGCCGTTGCACCGGGTCGGAGGGGTCCCACCGGCCCCGGCCGCCGCCGGGCCCGCCCGGGCGGCGCTCCTCGCCGGACTCCGGGTCGCCGAAGCCGCCGTTGGCGCGCCGGGGCTGACGCCGGCTCCACTGGCTGCCCCAGCGCTGTCGCTGGCCGTCGCCCGAGTCGTCCGGGTCATCGGAGCCGGAGTCCGAGCCGGAGTCCGAGCCCGGAGGGAAGCGCGGCTGCCACGGCTGGTCGGGCCGCCCCTCCGGCGGCGGCGCGAAGGGGTTGTCCTCCTCGGTGCGGTCGTCCGGCCGGTTCTGCCGGCCCGGGGCGCGGCGTCGGTCCGTCATCGTCGGTCCGTCGTCATCGTGGTCGTCGGGTCTCCCTGGTCGGTGCGCGTGCGCTGCTTCCGACCGTACCTGCCCCGGGCCCTCCCTCGGCACGGGGGGAGCCGGGCATGCCGGTATCGTTGCGGTGCCTCCCGCAGTGCCCCGAAGGCTCCCCGCCGAGCCCGCAGAGAAAGACCCGAACGTGGCTGCTCCCGTCGAGCGAAGGACCCCCGCCGGCGGGCGAACGACCCCGGCGCGCCTGGTCGTTCTGGTCTCCGGCTCCGGCACCAACCTCCAGGCCCTGCTGGACGCCGCCGCCGACCCGGCCTACGGGGCCCGCGTGGTGGCGGTCGGCGCGGACCGTGAGGGCGTCGAGGGGCTGCGGCGCGCGGAGCGCGCCGGGCTGCCGGCGTTCGCCTGCCGGGTGACCGGGCACGCCTCCCGCGCGGCCTGGGACCAGGCGCTGACCGCCGCGGTGGCGGCCCACGACCCCGACCTCGTCGTGTCGGCGGGCTTCATGAAGATCCTCGGGCCGGCGTTCCTGGAACGCTTCGGCGGACGCGTCGTCAACACCCACCCCGCCCTGCTGCCCAGCTTCCCCGGCGCCCACGGCGTGCGGGACGCCCTCGCCTACGGGGCCAAGGTCACCGGCTGCACCGTGCACTTCGTGGACGCGGGCGTGGACACGGGCCCGGTCATCGCCCAGGGCGTGGTCGAGATCCGGGACGAGGACGACGAGAAGACCCTGCACGAGCGGATCAAGGACGTCGAACGGCGGCTGCTCGTGGACGTCGTGGGCCGGCTGGCCCGCGACGGCTACCGCATCGAGGGACGAAAGGTGCATATCCCGTGACCACCGAGGGCGTGACCAGCCAGGACGCGAAGCGGCCGATCCGGCGGGCGCTGATCAGCGTCTACGACAAGACCGGCCTGGAGGAGCTGGCCCGCGGCCTGCACGCTGCCGGCGTGCGGATCGTCTCCACCGGCTCGACGGCCGCCCGGATCGCCGGGGCCGGCGTCCCGGTGACGAAGGTCGAGGAGCTGACCGGCTTCCCCGAGACGCTGGACGGCCGGGTCAAGACCCTGCACCCGCGCGTGCACGCCGGCATCCTCGCCGACCTCCGCCGCGAGGAGCACCAGCGGCAGCTCGCGGACCTCGGCGTGGAGCCCTTCGATCTGGTCGTGGTCAACCTCTATCCCTTCCAGCTCACCGTCGAGTCCGGCGCGGACGCCGACGCGTGCGTGGAGCAGATCGACATCGGCGGCCCCGCGATGGTCCGCGCCGCCGCCAAGAACCACCCCTCGGTGGCCGTGGTCGTGGACCCCGCCCGCTACCCCGAGGTGCTGGCGGCGGCCCGCGAGGGCGGGTTCGGCGCGGCGGAGCGGCGGCGCCTGGCCTCCCGGGCGTTCCACCACACCGCCGCCTACGACGCGGCCGTGGCCGGCTGGTTCGCGCAGCAGGAGGCGGGCGAGGGCGAGCCGTTCGTCCGCGAGGCCCGGCTGACGTTCCAGCTCGCCAACGTCCTGCGCTACGGCGAGAACCCGCACCAGGCCGCCGCCCTCTACACCGACGGCACCGGCGCCGGCCTGGCCGCCGCCGAGCAGCTCCACGGCAAGGAGATGTCCTACAACAACTACGTGGACACCGAGGCCGCCCGCCGCGCCGCCCACGACCACGGCGACCGTCCCTGCGTGGCCATCGTCAAGCACACCAACCCCTGCGGCATCGCCGTGGGCGCGGACGTGGCCGACGCCCACCGCAAGGCCCACGCCTGCGACCCGCTGTCCGCCTACGGCGGCGTCATCGCCGTCAACCGGCCGGTGACGGTCGAGCTGGCCGGGCAGGTCGCGGAGATCTTCACCGAGGTGATCGTCGCCCCCGGCTACGAGGACGGCGCCCTGGACGTGCTGGCGAGGAAGAAGAACATCCGCGTGCTGCGCTGCCCCGCGCCCCCGGCCGCGCCCGTGGAGTACCGGCCCATCGACGGCGGCACGCTGGCCCAGGTGACCGACCGCCTCCAGGCCCCCGGCGACGACCCGGCCGCCTGGACGCCGGCCGCGGGCGAGCCGCTGGACGAGGCGGGCCTGGCCGAACTCGCCTTCGCCTGGCGGGCGGTGCGCGCGGTGAAGTCCAACGCCATCCTGCTGGCCAGGGGCGGCGCGACGGTTGGCGTGGGCATGGGCCAGGTCAACCGCGTGGACTCGGCCCGGCTCGCGGTGCAGCGGGCGGGCGCCGAGCGGGCGGCGGGGTCGTTCGCGGCCTCCGACGCGTTCTTCCCCTTCCCGGACGGCTTCGAGGTGCTGGCCGAGGCGGGCGTGCGGGCCGTCGTCCAGCCGGGCGGCTCGGTCCGCGACGAGCAGGTGATCGAGGCCGCGCGCGCGGCCGGCGTGACCATGTACCTCACGGGCACGCGGCACTTCTTCCACTGAGGGCCGGCGGGGTCCACCGGGAGCCACCGGGACGAGGAGGGTCAACGGCCGCCGCAGGGGCGGGCGTCGACCCTCCTGTCGTCTGCGGGCGGGCCCTCAGGGCTGGGGCCGGTGCAGCAGGGCGACGATCACCTGGTGCAGCACCTCGTGGTCGCGGGGGTCGTAGAGGCGGAACGGCCCCGCGTCCACCGTGTACCACTCCTCCGCCCCGGCGTAGCGGATCCGCATCGTCAGGTGCCCCTCCTTGTCGGCCCCCGTGTGCAGTTCGAGTTCGCCCGTGATGACGCCCACTTCCTTGGTCATCACGCCGCCGCGCGGGGCGGTGAAGACGGAATACCTGTCGCTCATGCCGGACATTCCAGCAGTGCGGTCAGCAGGTGCCGAGCATCTCCGCGAGGGCGGTGCGCTCCGCGTCGTCCACCGTCAGCCCCCAGGAGTACTTGGAGCGCACCCACATCGCGGCGTAGGTGCACAGGTAGTCGGCCGCGGGCTGCCACTCGGCGGGGTCCTGGTCGCCCTTGGAGCGGTTGGAGCTCGCGCTGACCGCGATGAGCTGCGGGTGGTCGAGGTCGTTGGCGAACGCCTCCCGCTGCTCGGTGGTCCAGCCGGCCGCGCCGGAGCGCCAGGCCTCGGCCAGGGGCACGACGTGGTCGATGTCGGTCTCGCCGTCGTCGGTCAGCGTCACCCCGTCGTACGGGCTGAACCAGATGCCCGAGTCGGGCTGGCAGTCGTCGCCGGTCTGCACGTCGCTGCCGTCGCGGGCCAGCACGCGCTGGCGGGTGGTGCACCCGTCCGCCTCGCTCCAGTGCGGGAACTCCTCGCGGGAGTAGCCGTCCATCGAGCCGGGCTCGGCGGTGGTCAGGGCCTCCAGCTCGGCCCGGGCGGTGGCGGGGTCGGGGATGCCGGGCGGCTCCGCGGCGGCGGGCCCGGCCAGCGGCCAGGCCAGGACGGCGAGGGCCGCGCCGAGCGCGGCGGCGCAGGATCGTTTCCGGAGCCGCGTGCGGGGGGTGGTCCGGGGCATGGGGGATACCTCCGTGCGTGTCGTGGGGGGACTCCCGGCCCGCCTACCCGGTCATGTCGCGGACATGGCGGATCAGGGTCGCGCACCCCGCCCCGCGCCGCCGCCCCGCGCCCCGCCCGCCCCGCGCACGCCGGGCCCCGCGGGGCGCCCGGGGCCGGATTGGGCGGGACGGCCCCCATCCGGGAGGATGGGGGCCATGAGCGCGCAGATTCTCGATGGGAAGGCCGCAGCCGCGGCGATCAAGTCCGAGCTGACCGGGCGGGTCGCCGCCCTGAAGGAGCGGGGCGTTCACCCGGGCCTGGGCACCGTGCTGGTCGGGGACGACGTGGCCAGCCGCAAGTACGTGGCCGGCAAGCACCGCGACTGCGCCGCCGTCGGGATCGCCTCGATCCAGCGGGAGCTGCCCGCCACCGCTACCCAGGCGGAGGTGGAGGCGGTGATCCGCGAGCTGAACGCCGACCCCGCCTGCACCGGCTACCTGGTCCAGCTCCCGCTGCCCCGCGGCCTGGACGCCAACCGCGTGCTGGAGCTGGTCGACCCGGTCAAGGACGCCGACGGGCTGCACCCGGTCAACCTCGGCCGCCTCGTGCTCAACGAGCCCGCCCCCCTGCCCTGCACGCCCAACGGCATCATCGCCCTGCTGCGCCGCCACGGCGTCGAGCTGGCCGGCGCCCACGTGGTGGTGATCGGCCGCGGCATCACCGTGGGCCGCTCCCTGCCGCTGCTGCTCGCCCGCCGCAGCGAGAACTCCACCGTCACCCAGGTGCACACCGGCACCCGCGACCTGCCGGCCCACCTGCGCGCGGCCGACATCGTCGTGGCGGCGGCGGGCGTTCCCCACCTGGTGAAGCCGGAGGACGTCAAGCCGGGCGCGGCCGTCCTGGACGTGGGCGTCAGCCGCGACGAGCACGGCAGGATCGTCGGCGACGTGCACCCGGGCGTCGCCGAGGTCGCGGGCTGGCTCTCGCCCAACCCCGGCGGCGTCGGCCCGATGACCCGCGCGATGCTGCTCCAGAACGTGGTCGAGGCCGCCGAACGGGCCGCGGCCGGATGAGCGCCCACGGCCCCGCTCCGCGCGGCGCCGGGGGGCGCGGGGGCCCGGACGCCTACCCCACCCGCGGCACCGCGCGCCCCGAGGGCGGGGAGCGCACCGCCGGCGGCGCCGCGCCCGCGCCGATACGCCAGTGGCCGCTGCTGGTGGTGCTCGGCGGCGCGGTCGCCGGGCTGCTGGTGTGCCTGGCCGACTTCCGCCCCGGCCTGCTGACGGTCGGCTGCGCCCTGCTGACGGGGGCCGTGCTGCGCTGGCTGCTGCCCGCGGTCGGCATGCTCGCGGTCCGCTCGCGGTTCACGGACGTGCTGACCTACGCGGTCCTGGGCGGGGCGACGGTGCTGCTGACGCTGATGGCCCAGCCCGACCCGTGGCTCGAAGTGCCGTTTCTGAACGACCTGCTGCGCTTCTCGGCCGGCTAGGCGGCCCGCCCCGGCCTCGGCGGGTGGGGGAACGCCCGTCCCGTCCGCCGTCCGTCCCCGTCCGGCTCCGGGCCGGGGCCCCGGAACTGCCCGCCGCTAGTCCGCCGCCTCGGCGGACTCCGCGGCCTCCACCCAGGAGGCGACGGTCTCCGGGTGCGCCCGCGCCCAGCGTTCGGCCGCGGCCGACAGGCTCAGGCCCTCGCCCGCGATCAGCTCGGCCACGGCGTTCTGGTCCTCGGCCGTCCACGCGAACTCCCGCAGGAACGCCACCGCCTCGCCGCCCTCGGAGGCGAACTCGGCGTTGAGGTACTTCCGCAGCGGGATACGCGGGTAGTAGCCGGGCAGCCGGACCTCCGCGAGGTCCACCTCGGCGGAGAGCCAGTGCGGCTGCCAGAAGTAGCCCAGCACCGGCTCGCCCCCGGCGTCGGCCCGGCGCAGGGAGTCCAGCAGGGCCTCCTCGCTCCCGGCCGGGACCGGCCGCAGGTCCAGGCCCAGATCCTCGATGATCTCCTGATCCCGGGTGGCGAACTGCGGGTCGCCCTGGAGGACTTGACCGCCCAGCAGCGCGGCGTAGTCGTTGAGCCTGCGCCAGTCCAGCGCCTCGGGGTGGGCCTCGGCGAAGTCCCCGCTGACGTACCAGCCGACGTGGCCGGTGATGCCCAGCGGGCCCGCGGGCACCACGGCCCGGTCCCGGTCGACGTGGCGCTCCCTGGCGTCGGGGAGCGCGCCCCAGTCCTCCAGGATGACGTCGGCGCGGCCCTCGGCCAGCGCCTCCCAGGCGCCCTCCTGGTCGGCCCAGACCCGCTCGACGGGGATGCCCAGCTCGTTCTCCAGCACCCAGCCGGCCACCGCCGCGTTCGCCTGGCCGCCGGGCCAGTCGGGCACCGCGATCAGCACCGGCTCGGGCTCCCCGCCGCCCGCCCCGGGGCGCGCGGGGTCCCGGGGCTCCTCGGCGGCCGGCGGCTCACGGTCCGCCCCGGGGGAACGCCCGGCACCCGCCGCACCGCCCGCGCCGCGCCGCTCCGGCTCCTCCGAACGCCCGCCCTCCGCCGGATCGCCCGGCCCCGTGCGTTCCTCCCGGGGCAGCTCCTCGGCCCCGCCGTCCGGCTGACGGCCGCCCCCGCCCTCGCGCCGGGGCGCGTCCGGGGCGTTGTCCCCGGCGGCGGGCGAGGGGCTGGGCCCGGAGCTGCGGGTCTCGTCGGGCTCGACGGTCACGCAGCCGCCGAGCGTGGCGCCCAGGGCGGCGGCGAGGGCGAACGCCGCGGCTGCGGCGGCGGGCAGGGAGCGGCGGCGTGGCGGGCGCACGGACGGGCACCTCCGGGGACGGGGGGCGGCTTTCCGCCTCTTCAACTCCCGCACCGGGACCGAGGACACGGCCACCGGCCCGCGGCGCCGCTCAGCCCCGCCCCGCCATACTCAGCCGTACCCCAGGTCGTGCAGCCGCTCGTCGTCGATCCCGAAGTGGTGCGCGATCTCATGAACGACCGTGATCTCCACCTCCTCCACGACCATCTCCCGGTCGCCGCCCTCCCGGCGGCACAGCCGCAGCGTGGGCCCCATGTAGACCGAGATCCGGTCGGGCAGCACCCCGGCGTACCACTCGCCGCGCTCGGTCAGCGGCGTGCCCTCGTACAGCCCCAGCAGCTCGGGGCTGTCGGCCGGGGGCTCGTCCTCCACGAACACGGCCACGTTGTCCATCAGCCGCGTCAGCTCCGGCGGGATCCGGTCCAGCGCCTCGCTGACCAGCCCCTCGAACTCCTCGCGCGTCATCTCCACCACACCCCCCATTCTCCGCCCCGCGCCCCGACCCGCCCCGAACCCGCCCCAGCGATGGACAGAAACGGTTTTTGAGATCGCTACGGCCATCGCCTATGCTTCAGCCGTTCCCTGCCCCCATCGTCTAGTGGCCCAGGACGCCGCCCTTTCAAGGCGGTAGCGCGGGTTCGAATCCCGTTGGGGGTACTTCATTCTCCGGGTTCTCCCGGTTGTCCGGTTTCCGGGGCTGCACCGGGGCCGGTGCAGCCCGATGAGGTGAAGGCGCGGCATGTCGGCGTTGCGGGGCCTCGGCCCCGCGGCCACGCTGGAGGCCCGCCGGCGGCGTTCGCGCCGGGCCCGGCGGCCCGTCCTTCCCCGACGGAGCCGTCGATGCCCGCCTGCAACCTGCGTCTCCAGGAGCCTGCAAGCCCGCACCCGGGGCCCCGCCGTGGCAAGGTCCCGGGTTGCGCCGACGAGCTGGGCCTCGCCTGTCACCGCATCGTCCCCAAGTCAGCCGCCTCCGGACTGATGGCGCTGTGGAACGCGGCACTGGACGCCGGCAAGATCGGCGCCCTCGCCGACTCGCTGCTCAGCGCGATGGACCAGAACGTCGACCGCTACGGCACCGCCCTGACCCCGGACGGCTGGGACACCTTCGTGCAGGTCCAGGTATGGCTGCCGGGCAACCTCTTCGCGGGTCCCCCGAAGCGCGTGGATGACCCCGGGCAACGCTTCGATACGCCCGCCCGGTTCGTCGTTTCCCGGGAGCAGTACGCGCTGCTCGGCGAAGCCGACGGGCTCATCGCCAGGTACCTGGAAGCCCCGTTCAAGTCCGGCTACGCCAGGGAGGCTTACCGGATTCCGGGGGGGGTCGCCCGGCAGTACCGGGGCATCGCGCCCTTCCGGCCCGGACGGTGGGTCTGGGACGAGGGAAAGGGAGGGCCGAAGGTCAGGCACGGCAATTAGCCCCGGGCGGCGGGCGGGTAGCCCCGGGCGGCGGGCTGGGGACGCGGCGCCGGACGTGGCGTGAGCTCAGCAGTCATGACCTCAGCGGTCATCGACCCGGCCTCCGGCGCGGGCGCATCGTAGGCGTCGTCCGGGCCGGAAGTGGCCGGGAGTTGAGTGAGAGGGAGGCATCATGACTGCTTACGAGGCCGCCGTGGAGCGTTACTTCGCCGCCTGGAACGCCGGGGGCGAGGACGTCGGGGCGGCGGTGGCCGCCGCGTTCACCGAGGACGGGACGTACACCGACCCGCTGGCCGACGTCGCGGGGCACGAGGGGATCGCGGCCGTCATCTCCGGGGCGCACGCGCAGTTCCCGGGGTTCGAGTTCCGGCTCGCGGGGGCCGTGGACGGGCACCACGACCTGGTCCGCTTCTCCTGGGAGCTGGTGTCGGTGGCGGACGGCTCGGCGCCCGCGGCCGGGTCGGACGTGGCGCGGCTGGCCGCGGACGGGCGGATCAGCTCGGTCAGCGGCTTCCTCGACCGCGTGCCCGGGGCCTGACAACGGCCCGACGGAGCGGGAACGCCCCCCGGACGGCTTAGCCCGGGGGGCGCCCGGGGCGCGGCCGGAGCAGCATGGGGGCACGGACGAGGGCGCGGAGGTGAGATTCCGATGGACGGAACCCCGGCGCGCCCCGCTGATGACGGCCACGACCAGGACGGCGAGGCAGCGGACCTCGTACGCGGCCTGCTCACCCAGGACCGCCTGGGCGTCGCGTTCCTCGACCAGACCCTGCGGATCACCCGGGTCAACGACCGCGCCCTGCCCGACGGCCTGCGCCTCCCCGTGGGCGGCCACATCCGCGACGCGCTGGGCGAGCCGGAGGGCTCGGCCACCGAGACGGACCTGCGCCGCGTTCTGGAGACGGGCGTCCCGCTGGCCGGCCGCGCCCGCCGCCTCCGTATCCCGGGGGACGGCGAGCGCGAGGTCACCCTGCGCCTCTCCGCCGTCCGCCTCCTGGACCGCGCGGGTGACCCGACCGGCGTCTCCCTCCTCTTCCGCCGCACGGCCCCCGGACCCGAGCCCGGCCCCCGCAATCACCAGGACCTGCGCCGCCGCGCCACCACCACCATCGGCAGCTCCCTGGACGTGCAGCAGGTCGCCCGCGACCTGGTCGAGCTGCTGGTGCCCGAGATGGCCGACCTCGCCGCCATCACCCTCGCGGAGGCCGTGCTGCGCGGCGACGAGCCGCCCCGCTTCTCCGGCGGCGGCGACCAGCACCTGCGGCGGGTGGCCGTGGCCGGCGACTGGCCCGCGCAGCTCACCCAGGTCGGGGAAGCCCTGCCGCCGATGCCCGACCTGCCCGACACGTACGAGGTGCAGCGCGGCGGCGCGATCATCTCCGTGGACCGGGCCACGGCCGTCGCCATGCTGGGCGACGCCGAGCTGGTGCGGCGCGTGGTCCCCGAGGACGGCCACTCCGTGGTCTTCGCCCCGCTGCACGCCCGCGGCCTGGTGCTCGGCGCGGTGGTGCTGTGGCGTACGGCCCAGCCCGAGCCGTTCACGGACGACGACGTCGAGCTGCTGCGCGATCTCTTCTCCCGGACCGCGATCGCGGTGGACAACGCCCGCCGCTACGCCCGCGAGCACCGCGCCGCCTCCGCGCTCCAGCAGCGCCTGCTCCCGCAGGCCGGGCGGGACGTCCCCGCCGCCGAGACGATGGGCGGCTACGTGCCGGCGGGCGGCGGCGCGGACATCGGCGGCGACTGGTTCGACGTGATCCCGCTGCCCTCGCTGCGCGTGGCGCTGGTCATCGGGGACGTCATCGGCCACGGCATGCACGCCACGGCCACGATGGGCCGGCTGCGCACCGCCGTGCAGACCCTGGCCGACCTCGACCTCTCCCCCGACGAACTCCTCACCCGTGTCGACGACTTGGTGCTGCGTCTGTCCGCCGAGGCGGGCCCGGACACGGAGGGCGGCGTCGGCGGAACGCTGCTGTACGCCGTGTACGACCCGGTCACGCGCTGCTGTTCGCTGGCAACGGCCGGACACCCGCCGCCGCTGATCCTGCGGCCGGACGGAGCGGCCGAACTCGTGCCGCTGGACCCGGGGCCGATGCTCGGCGTCGGCGGAATGCCCTTCGAGGTCGCGGAGTTGAAGCTGCGACCGGACTCCGTGCTGGCCCTCTACAGCGACGGCCTGGCCGCCCCCGGCCGCACCGACCCGCGCGAGGGCGCCGAGCGCCTGGCGCGCGGCCTGGAGGAACACGGCCCCCGCGCCCCCCTCGCGGATGTGGCCAAGGACCTGATGTCCCCGGCCGCCCGCCGCCCGCCCGCCGACGACGCCACCCTGCTGCTGGCCCGGGTCCGCGCCCTGCCTGAGCACGCGAACGCCACCTGGGAGGTGCCCGACGACGACCCCATGGCGGTGGCGCGGGTGCGGCGGGCGGTCACCGAACGGCTGGCCGAATGGGACCTGGAGGCGCTGGCGTTCAGCACCGAGCTGATCGTCAGCGAGCTGATGACCAACGCCCACCGGCACGCCCGCGGCCCCTACGGGGTGCGGCTGCTGCGCGACTCGGTGCTGGTGTGCGAGGTCTCCGACCGCAGCAACACCCAGCCGCGGATGCGCCGCGCCCGCACCGGGGACGAGGGCGGGCGCGGCCTGTTCCTCGTGGCCCAGCTCGCCAGCCGCTGGGGCAGCCGCTACGCCCACAACGGCAAGACGGTCTGGGCCGAACAGCCCCTCCCCCCGGCGGGCGGCCTCAACGCCTTCGCGGACGCGGTCTGAACGGCCGCCCCTTCCGGCACAACGCCCGCAGCGGGCCCCGTCGTTCGACGCCCGTACCCGCCGAGGGGCAATCGGCGGGTACGGGGTTTCCGGACGGGTGCGCAGACCCGCCGGGCTCAAGGGCCGCGGTGCCGCGGCCGGTTCACCAGCCGGGGCCGTAACCCTCGCAGTCCGGCCGGAAGTCGGGGTCGTCCGCGCCCAGGGCGTTGAGCACCATCTGGACGGTCGGGGTGTCGTAGGCCAGGCCCATGTGCCCGGCCTCGTCCTGCGGACAGACGTCCTGGAGCAGGATGTTGGTGACGTTCTCACCCTCCAGGAACGCCTGCGTGTACGGCGTGACGATGGCGTCGTGGCGGGTGGCGATGACGGTGTAGTCCACGCCCGGCACGGTGTCGCCGTCCGCGAACAGCGCCTCCTGGAACTCCGAGCCGACCTCCTGGTCCAGCAGGCCGTCGAGCCCGGCCAGGTCGAGGAAGCCGTTGGCCAGGCCGAGGAAGCCCAGGGTCTCGCCGATGGTGGTCAGGCCGCTGAGGGTGGTGCCGTGGTTGCTGGGGGCCAGGGCGACGAAGTCGTCCACCAGCGCCGCGCCGCCGAGGCGCTTGATGTAGTGGTTGGGCAGCATGCCGCCCTGGGAGTGGCCCAGGATGTCGACCTGTTCGGCGCCGGTGGACGTAAGCACGCGGTCCACGAAGGCGTCCAGGGCCTGGGAGGAACGGGTGATCCCGGTCAGGCCGCCGACGCGGCCGAACATCGAGAAGGAGCCCATGCCGTAGTTGAAGGCGTAGACGCAGCGCCCCTCGTTGGCCAGGGTGGGCGCGAGCCGGGCGAAGTTGCTGCCCAGGTTGAAGGCGGTGGCGTGGACCAGCACCACCGGCTCGGGGTGCTCGGCCGAGGGCTCGCACTCCCAGTCGTTGGCGCCGGTGACGGCTCCGGGGCTGAGGAGGTAGTTGCGCAGGCCGAGGTTCACGTCGCCCACGGCGTAACGCTCCTCCTGCTGGGGCTGCGTCTCCTGGCCCGCCTGGGCGGCGGGCAGGGCGACGAACGCGGTGGCGGCGACGGCCAGGGCCGCCACGGCCGCGCCGGCCCAGCGCCGCAGCAGGCGCCGTTGCCGGTGCCGCGGTGAGGCTTTTCGCATGGTTTCTCCCGAGTGGGGGGTGGGGCGGCCCGTCGGTGCGCGCGGCCGAATCCGCTGCGCGGGGGCCTCCACAAACAAGGTTTCCGGTCAGTAACGTGCGCTTCACATCGTGCGGCGCGGGCGGCGTGCCGGGGGTTGGCGACCTGACACGAATTGCGGGAGGCGCGGTTGTGACGGCGGACAGAACGGCCGAAAGGACGACGCGAGGGCAGGGCCGGCTGCTGCGCTTCGGGGGCGTGCCCGTGCACCACCGGCTGATGGCGGGGCTGCCTGCGCTCACCGACGGGGTTCTCGCCAGCCTGGCCGAGAGCCTGCCGGTCTACCGGCTCCCGGCCGAGCAGCTCGACGGCGACCTGCGCCGGGAGACCGAGGGCGCCATCCGGGCGTTCATCGAGGTGCTGCGCACCGGGGCGCCGCCCACCGAGGCGCAGCTCGCGCAGATCCGGGCCTCGGCGGCGCAGCGCGCGGAGGAGGGCGTGCCGGTGGAGGCGGCCGTTCTGGCGTACCACGCCGGGGCGTTGGCCTGCTTCGACGCGGTGATCCCGGAGGCGGGCCCGGAGGACATGGCCGACGCGGCGCAGGTGCAGCGGCTGCTGGTGGAGTACCTGGGGCGGATCTCGGCCGCGATCTCGGAGGGCTTCCTGGACGAGCACCGCACAGCCCTGGGCGAACGCAGCGCCGCGCGGCAGACGTTGCTCTCCGCGCTGCTGGAGGGCACCGAGCCGGGCGAGGAGGCGACGCGGGCCGGGATCGTGTTGCCGCCGGCCTACCTGACGGTGGCGATGGCGGTGGGCCGGCACCCGGACGAACGGCGCGCGGACGTGGACACGACGGTCGCGACGCGGCGCAAACTGCGGCGGCTGCGGGCGGAGTTGGAGCGCCGCATCGGGCGTTCGGTGCTACTGCGGCTCTCGGACAACGCCGCGCTCGCGCTGATCCCGTGCCGTGTCGCGCCGTCGGCGCTGGACGTGGAGGACTGGGAGGGGCTGGCCGAGCTGGTCGCGGCGCTGGCCGAGTCCTGCGGGGCGCCGATCCTCGCGGCGGCCCGGGAGTGCGAACCGCCGGGGGTGCCGGCGGCGGTGCGGCTGGCACGCGAACTGCGGGACCTGGCGGTGGCGGCGGGGCTGCCGTGCGGGGTGTACCGGCTGGAGGACCTGGCCCTGGAGTACCAGCTCTCCCGCCCGGGCCCGGGCCGCGACCACCTGGCGGAGCTGCTGGGCCCGGCCCGCGACAAGCCCGATCTCCTCCTGACCCTGCGCGCCTTCCTCGCCTCCGGCCTCAACCGCCGCGCGGCGGCGAGCCACTTGGGCATCCACCCCAACACGGTCGACTACCGCCTCCGCAAACTCGCCACCCTCACCGGCCTCGACCCCACCACGTACGCCCACGCCCTGACCCTCCGCGCCTCCCTGATCGCCCTGGACGCGGGCCGCCCCCGGGCCGGGGACCCGGGGGCGGAACCGCAGCCGGAGCCTGCCTGACCGCCCGGCCGACGCGGCGCCCCGCCGCGCGGGAACACCGCTCGCCCGGAGCGCCGCGTCAGGCATGCCGCACGGGAGAACCCGCGCGCAGGAAACGCAGCGTTCGGCCCACGCGCGCGGAACGCCCCGCCCACGCGAAGCCCGACGTTCGGGTAACGCCCGCGGCGGGCGCCGCCGCCGCACACCGCGCCGACCACGGGCGTTCCCGCCGCACGGCACCGCCCACGCGCCCGAGCAGGGCATCGCGCCGGAAAAAGACCCCGCCCCGGGCGCGGCGCCGGGGGATGCCGGTAGCCCGGGGCGGGGCGGATGGGGGGCGCGCCCGCGGCGCGGGCGGGTGGGGGGACCCGGCCGGAGCGGGGGCCGGGGCGCGCCCGGGGATGCCGGGACCGGGGGGAGGAACCCGGCCCCGGCGGCACGGGGCCTGGCGCCGGGCCGGGGAGCACCGGCGCCGCGCCCGAGGGCCGCAGCGCCGACGGCCAGGCCCGCGCGGGCAAGCGCGGAGCGCGGAGCCTTACCGAACGGCCTCCCGCGCCCGCGCGTACCGCTCGTAAAGCCCCTCCCGCAAGGCCCGGGAGACGGCCAGCGTGCGGTTGTTGCAGTCCATCTTGGCCAGGATGTTGGCGACCAGCCGCTTCGCCCCGTGCTGCGAGATCGCGAGGTTCCGGGCGATCTGCTTATTGCTCATGCCCTCGACCATCAGCACCAGCGCCTCCTGTTCGCGCGGGGTCAGCCGCAGCCGGACCTGCGGCGGGGCGTTGCGCCGCGTCGCGAGCACCAGCAGGTCGTGCGCGAGGCCCGGCGGGATGGGCGCCCCGCCGCTCGCGACCTGGGCGACCGCGTCGTCCAGGGCGCCCTCGTCCACGCTGGAGGTGCGCACGAACCCGGCCTTCAGGCCGAGGATCTTCGGTAAGGCGAACAGGTCGTCGTCCTCGACCAGGAAGACGATCCGCACCCCGCGCGCCTCGTTGCCGCGCAGTTCGTCGGCCGCCGCCTCGTCCACCTCGGCGAGCAGCGCGATGAGAACGTCCCCCTCGGACAGGCCGTCCGCGAACGCGCCCGCCAGCCCGCACCGCGGCCGGATCTCCGCCACGCGCGGCACGCGCTGAAGCATCCGCTCCACGCCGTAGCGCAGCAGGTCGTTCTCGATGCCGACCACCACGCGGTGGTCGAGGCACTTCTTGTCCTGGTGGTCCGTGACGTCCAACACGCCTATCCCCTGTCGCTGTTGTGCGCCGCATGCCAGTCCGGCGCACGTGGGTGCTACCTCTGGAGGGTCTCGCTGTTCCCGGCCGGAACGGCCGGAGTCCCGGATCCGGCGACGGGCGCGGCCGGTTCGGGGTGCCGCGGGCCTTCCGCGGTACCCCGGGAGCGCAGGGCCCACACCGCGAGGGCCAGCAGCGACAGGCCGCCGCCCGCGGCGCAGGCACCGCCCCAGCCCGCCGCGTTGTACGCCGCGGAGCCGATCGCGGAGCCGAGCGCGCCGCCGATGAAGTAGCTGGTCATGTAGACGGCCGTCAGCCGCGCCCGCGCCTTGGGCGACAGGGCGTAGATGACGCTCTGGTTGAGCAGGTGAACGCCCTGCACGGCCGCGTCCATCACCAGCACGCCGATGATCAGCAGGAACAGGCTCGTCCCGCCGCCGCCCAGGGCGAGGAAGGAGAGCACGAGCGCGGAGAGCATCAGGCCCGAGAGCATGGACTGCCGGGCGGCGGTGAGGTACCGCCCGGCGAGATTGGTGGTCAGCGCGCCGGCCACGCCGACGAGGCCGAAGACGCCGATCGCGCCCTGGTCGAAGTCGTAGGGATCGCCCGCCAGCAGGAAGGCCGCCGTGGTCCAGAAGCAGTTGAACGCGGCGTAGATGCACGCGCCGATGAACGCCCGCCTGCGCAGGACGGGTTCGGCGGCGGCCACCGAGACGATGGCGCGCATCTGCTTGCGGTAGGTCAGCTTCAGGTCCGGGGCCCGGTCGCCCAGCAGGCGGTAGAGCACCGCGGCGGCCAGCAGCATGAACACACCGGCCAGGGCGTAGACCGCGCGCCAGCTCAGGGCCTGGGAGACCAGGCCGGCGAAGGTGCGCGAGAGCAGAACGCCCAGCAGCATGCCGGAGAGCAGCATGCCGATGACGCGGTTGCGCGACTCGTCCGGGGCGACGCCGGCGGCGAAGGGGACGAGGACCTGCACGACGACGGAGGTGACGCCGACGACGGTCGCCGCGATCAGCAGCACCGTGACGTTGGGGGCCGCGGCGCTGAGGGCCAGCGCGGCGGCGTCGGCTATCAGCAGCCCGCACACCAGCGGCCGGCGGCGGACGATGTCGCCCAGCGGCACGATCAGGACGAGGGCGACGGCGTAGCCGAGCTGGGTGGCGGTCACGATGGCCCCGGTGCTCGCCTCGGAGACGCCGAAGCTCTCCGAGATGGCGTGCAGGAGGGGCTGTGTGTAGTACAGGTTCGCGACGGTCAGGCCGCACGCCAGGGTCAGCAGCCAGACGAAGCGGCGGGACGGGGTTTCCTGCATGCCGGGGTCTTCCTTCGGAGAGCAACTGGTGAGCCGGACGAAGGAGGCAAACCAAACGGTCCAACCGAGAGGTCCAACCTACCGGTCAAACCAAATAGTTGGTCGCGTAAGCTCATGAAACCTCATGGCCTCGTGCCTGGCAAGCCTCGATCGGAGGAGAAGTGCGTTGGCTTCTGTGAATCCTGAGTCTGCGTCAGATCTGGGGGGCAAGTGACATGGCAGCCCCCGACACCAAGGCCCGCATCATGGCAGCGGCCCTGGAGGAGTTCGCCGAACACGGCGTCTCCGGCGCCCGCGTGGACCGCATCGCCCGCAATGCGAAAGCGAACAAGGAGTCCATCTACCGCTACTACGGCCTCAAGGAGGAGCTGCTGGACCAGGTGCTGGGCGAGTACCTGCGCACCAACGGCGACAACGTCAGCCCCGAGGCGAACGCGCTGGACGAGTACGTGGCCGGCCTCTTCCGGCACTACCAGCACGACCCCCGGTACCTGCGGCTGTGCCTGTGGGAGGGCATGGAGCGCGTCGGCCTGCGGGAGAACCCCGCCCTGGCCGAACGCCGGGCGCACTTCGCCGAGAAGCTGGAGGCGGTGCGCTCCTCCCAGGCGGACGGCACGGTGGACCCCGGGCTCGACCCCCGGCACCTGACGATCGTGCTGCTGGGGATGGTGAACTACTGGTTCGCCGTCCCGCAGATCGTGGAGCTGCTGTTCGGCCGGGAGCCGGACGCCGAGATCCTCGCGGAGCACGAGCGCTTCCTCGCCGAGTGCGCCCGCCGCATCGTCGCCCCGCGCGAGCCGCTGACGAACTGACGCGCGGCAGGCGGCCGTTCCGCGCCCTGGTCAACAGGCGCGGAACGGCCGCCCGTTCAGGCGCGGTCCGGCCCGCCCGGCGGCAGGAGGTCGAGCTGCACGGCGACCACCAGCAGGTCGGTCTCGCCGGTGTTGCGCAGCGCGTGACGCACCCGTCCGGACGGCGGCAGGGCGTTGTACTTCACCGTGCCCGTGACGAGTTCGACCTCTTCCGGTTCCCCTCCGCCGGGGGTGAGGACCTGCGCCCGGCCGCCGCTGACCACCACGGTCAGCCACGGCGTGTCGTGGGTGTGGAACGGCCGGGTCTCGCCGCGGGGGATCGACTCCACCCAGCAGGTGACGGCCGGGGTGTCGACGTGCGGCTCGGCGCCGAGTTCCCGCCAGGGCTCGCTCCGGGTGACGGTCATGGTCTCTCCTCCTCGGTCGGGATGGTCCGGTCCGTGCGACACCGCGGTCAGAAGCGGGTGCCCACCGGGGCGGGCAGGGTGTCCAGGTCGGCCAGGTCCTCCGCGGTCAGGTCCAGGTCCACGGAACGCACGTTGTCCTCCAGGTGGGCCAGGCGGGTGCTGCCGGGGATCGGCACCACGTGCTCGCCCTGGGCCAGCACCCAGGCCAGCGCGACCTGGGCCGGGGTGGCCCCGTGGCGCCCGGCCACCTTCTCGACCCCGTCCACGATCCGCAGGTTCTGCGCCAGCGCCTCCTTGGAGAACCGCGGCTGCTGGGAGCGGAAGTCGCTGGGCTTGAGCTGCTCGGCCGAGCGGATCGCGCCGGTGAGGAAGCCGCGGCCCAGCGGCGAGAACGGCAGGAAGCCCACGCCGTTGGCCTCGCACCAGGGCAGCACGTCCTTCAGCGGGTCGCGCGACCACAGGGACAGCTCGGACTGGAGGGTGGCGACCGGGGCGATGGCCGAGGCCCGCTCCAGGTGGTCGACGTTCGCCTCCGAGAGCCCGATGTGGCGGACCTTGCCGGCCTGGACCAGCTCGGCCATCGCGCCCCAGGACTCCTCGATCGGCACCTCGGGGTCCACGCGGTGGAGCTGGTAGAGGTCGATCACCTCGGTGCCGAGGCGGCGCAGGCTGCCGTCCACGGAGGCCCGTATGTGCTCGGGGCGGCCGTTGGGCGTGACCTTCACCTTGGTCGGGTAGAGCGTCATGTCCGGCACCAGGCCGACCTTGGTGGCCAGCACGACCTCGTCCCGGCGGCCGGCCAGCGCGCGGCCGACCAGCTCCTCGTTGGTGAAGGGCCCGTAGAGGTCGGCGGTGTCGATGAAGGTGACGCCCAGGTCGATCGCGCGGTGGATGACCCGCACCGACTCGGCGTCGTCCCGCTCGGACTCGTCGTAGACCCAGCTCATGCCCATGCAGCCCAGGCCGATGGCGGACAGTTCGAGGCCGCTGTTCCCGGGCAGACGCGTCTTCATGAAAAGCACTCCCTGATGAGTGAGTTGCGGATCGGTGCGGATCAGTACGGATCGGTGCGGATCAGTACGGCGCCACGGGCGTGAAATAGCGCCGCGGGTTGTCGATGAGCATGGTGCGGATGTCGTGCTCGGAGACGCCCTGCTCGTGCAGCGCGGGCAGAACGCGCTTGTGCAGGTGGGTGTAGTCCCAGTCCGGGAGCGTCTTGGCCATCTGCTCCTCGGTGAAGTAGTCGATGAAGCAGGGGCAGTCGTGGGAGAGGACCATCCGGTCCGCGTAGCCGGCGGCCACCAGGTCGGCGACGATCTTCACCCGCTTCTCGTGAGGCGTGAAGTTGTCCAGGCCGAAGCGGTCCATGCCGATGGTCGAGCCGGCGTCCATCAGCCGCTTCAGGTAGTCGAGATCGTCGGTGTCACCGCTGTGCCCGATGATGACGTGGCTCAGGTCCACGCCCTCCTCCGCGAGCACCTTCTGCTGCAACAGGCCGTTCTGCACGAAGGCGTTGGAGTGCGTGGTGATCGGCGCGCCCGTCTCGCGGTGGGCCTGCGCGGTGGCCCGCAGCACGCGTTCCACGCCCTCCGAGAGTGTGGGCTCCTCGGTGGCGCACTTCAGGACCGCGGCCCGCACGCCGGTGTCCGCGATGCCGCGGGTCAGGTCCTCGACGAACAGCTCGGTCATCGGCTCCGGGCCGTCGAACAGCCGCCCGGGGCCCCGGTAGTGGAAGAAGTAGGGCACGTCGTGGTAGGTGTACACGCCGGTCGCGACGAGGATGTTCAGCGGGACGCGCTCGGCCACGCGCTTCACCCGGGGTATGAAGCGGCCCTGCCCGATGGCGGTGAGGTCGACGAAGCTGCGCACGCCCTGGTCGTAGGCGGCCATCAGCTTGGTGACGGCGTCCTCGATGCGCTCCTCCTCGTCCCACAGGTGCGGCTGGTTCTGCTGGACGTCCGGGGTGAGCACGAACAGGTGCTCGTGCATGAGGGTGACGCCGAGATCGCCGACGCTGACGGGTCCGCGGACGGTGCTGACGGCGCCCGGTGCGGGGGCGGCTTTCACTGTCTCGCTCGCAGTCGTGGTCATTCCATCTCCCTGGGTGATCAGCCCTGGACAAAGCCGGGCGCGGCATGGGGGTGCCGGGGGGAAGGGGTGCGGTCGATGGGGGCAACCCGGGGTATTCGATGTCTTCTACACATTCGATGCCTTCGGGGCTAACACGTCCAAGCCTGCGCGCTCACCTTCGCGACCGCAAGGCGAGTTCGGCCTGCCCGTTCGGCTACCCCACCGGGGGAGGCGCGCGACGCTTTCGCCGCGCCCGCGCGCCGTGCGCGCCCCGGCTCAGCGCCGGAGCGCGGAACCCTCCGCGGCCGGCTCGCTGATCCGCTCCACCAGGCGGCAGAACGGCAGCTCCGCGCTCAGCGGCGCGTCCCCCAGGAGGAACCGCCCGGCCAGGGCGGCTAGTTCGGCCGTGCGCTCCAGGTGCACCATGTGGTCGGCGTCCGCCACCTCGGCGAACCAACTGTCCCCGCAGGCCCGCGCCATCTCCCGGCACAGCTCCGGGGTGGTGAACGCGTCGTGCTCCCCCGTCACGACGAGCACCGGCGGGCGGGGCGGCGCGGTGGCGTCCACCATCCGGTGCAGCAGCAGGCGCCGGGTGTTGGCGCGGGTCTGCTCGCCCTCCTCGTACGGCAGCGTGCTCAACCGCCGCATCAGGAACCGCCGGACGGCCGCCCCGCGCGCGATCAGCGGCAGCCGCTCCTCGTTCATCAGCACGCCGACCGTTGCGCGCGCGAACTCCTGCATCCGGCGCGCCTCCAGGAGGTCCAGGCCCCGGCGCAGGGCGTGCTCAGCGTGCTCCGGGATGGCCGTCATCGTCCCCACCAGCACCATGCGTTCGACCCGGTCGGGAAACAACTGCGCCAGCCGGTAGGCGATCGCGGTGCCGTAGGAGCCGCCCAGCACGTGCACGCGCGCGATCCCGGCCTCGTTGAGCATGTGGCACACCGCGCGCGCGAGGAAGTCCGCGCCGTGCTCCGGCGGCAGCACGGCCCCCGCCCCCCACCCCGGCGGGTCCACGGTCAGCACATCCATCCGCGCGAGGAACGCCCGCTCGAACGCCCCCCAGTGCTCCTTGCGTTGGAACGCCCCCCCGATCAGCAGCAGCGGCACCCGCGCCCGCCCACCCCCACGCACGAACCGCGACGCGCACGGCTGCCCCCGGTACCGGTGAACCCCCACGACCGGAGGCGGCAGGACATCGACGGACGGGGCGATGAGCGGCATGGGCGTCTCTTCCCGTGAGCGGTGCGGCGGATCCGCTCACGATGATGCGCACACCAACCGCCCCGAATCGCCTCACACCCTCTGAACTCACCCGGTCGGGGGGCGCTTCGGGCGCGTGTGTTCGGCGCGTCCGCCCGTCAGACGGACCAAAAGGTCACCGCGGCCGGACTTGTCCCGCCGCACGGCGCCCTCGCCGGGCAGCCGGAGGACGCGGCCGAGGGGCGTGCCCGGCGCGATGCGGACGGTACGCGTGCCGTTCAGGGTCGGCACGGTGATCTTCCCGCCGTCGCGGGCGAGTTGAGGACTGATCGCGCGGAAGACCTCGAGGTTCTCGTCGCCGTCGCGTTTCAGTTCGGGATGCGGAAGCTCGACGATCTCGACGAACAGGTCACCGGGCGGCCCGCCCCCCTCCCCGGCCTCGCCCTGGCCGCCGTACCGCAGGCGGGTGCCGGAACGGACACCGGCCGGAACGCGCAGGGTGAGGGTGCGCTGTCGCGGCGCGCGGCCCATCCCGTCGCAGGCCGCGCAGGGCGCGGGAACGTTCTCGCCGCTCCCGAGGCAGTCCGGGCAGACCGGATCCCTCTTGGCACCCGACCGCCGGTTCCTTCCGTCGCCCCCACACCGGCCGCACGTCACCGGGCCCCCCGGAGCCTCGCCCGTGCCGTCGCAGGTGGCGCACGGAGCCGGGAGCTCCACCGTGACCTGCTTGGTGGCTCCCAGCACGGTCTCGGCCAGCTCGCACTCCAGCCGCAGACTGATGCCCCGGCCAGGGCGCGCCTCCGGCCGGGTGGAGGCACGCTGCCCATCGGCGAAGAGCTGGCTCAGATCGAAGGGCTCCTGCGGCCCTGCGCCCTCCGTGCGGCTGCCGGAGGCATCGCCCGGCGGGAGGACGTCGGCCGGGCCCTGCGCCGGAATCGGCTGCGCCGCCCCTGGCTCCTGGAGGTCACCGAGGTCGAAGGCGTGGCTGGATTGCCGCGGCTCCTTCTCCCTGGGCGCGAAGAGCCCGTCGAAGAACTCGCTCAGCGGCGACTTCCCACCACGCCCCGGCCCCGCCGCGTCGGCCGGAGCAACGCCCGGCTTCCCACCCTCGGGCCTCGGCCGCACGACGAACTCCCCCAATACCTCCCGCACCCCGCCGCCCCCCGTCGAAGGCGGCCCGTCCGGAGGCGGGGTCGGCGCTGCCGTCCGGGGCGTACGCGGGCGCGCGCGGGCGAGCGTCACGCGGTACTCGAGCTGCGCCCACAGATGCGGCGTCTGGCGGACCCCCGGCGTCCGCAGAAGCGTCTCGTACACGTAGTCGTACAGCTCCGTGACCGTGATCCGCCCATCCCCGTCCGTGTCCGCCTCGCCCGTCCGCAGGCCGTGGATGAGGGCGCCCGTGAAGCGGGAGGGGCCGGGGGAGACGGAGCGCAGGTCGGGCCCCTCCCACGCGTACTCCGTGCGGCTCGTGGCCGTCAGGATCGCGCGGCCCGCGCCCGCGAGCTCGTCGTGGAGGTGGACGTCCCGGTCGCCCCGCGAGCCGCGCAGGAAGGCCCCGCTGTAGCAGCAGTCCAGCAGCACCACGATCGAGCGCGCCCGGCAGCGGTCCATCAGGTCGTGGAGGAAGGAGGCCGGCACGGCCGTCGAGGCCGGCAGGTCCTTGTCCGTGTCGCGCGCCGCGAAGTACAGGCGCCCGTCGTGGTCCTTGATCCCGTGGCACGAGAGGTGCAGCAGCAGGAGGTCGTCCCGCGACCGGCCGCGGAAGAAGCGTTCCAGGGCCCGCGCCACCTCGTAGGATCGGGCGTCGGTCAGCCGCTGGACCCCGAACGCCCCG
Source organism: Streptomyces boetiae (assembly GCF_031845405.1). Taxonomy (NCBI): domain Bacteria; kingdom Bacillati; phylum Actinomycetota; class Actinomycetes; order Kitasatosporales; family Streptomycetaceae; genus Streptomyces; species Streptomyces boetiae. The sequence goes on along the minus strand of NZ_JAVREN010000041.1, from coordinate 22,400 downwards.
ATTTCCGGGTCCCCCAGCACGGCCGCCAGCCCCTCCGCGTCCTGGGCCGGCGAGCGCAGCGCGTCCAGCGCGGGGCTGTCGTAGGTCCCCGTGGCGATCAGCAGCGCCTCGCGGCGGCAGCCTCCGGCCGAGGACCCGTTCAACCCCTCACCCCCGCCCGCCAGTTTAGCCCCGGGGCCCGGCGGCAAGAGCCGTCCACAGCCTGTGGAAAAGAAGAGGCCGACTGAGGCGTCCGCCGCATTTCCGGCCCGCCCATGGACGCGAGGCCCCCCTACCGACGAGTATCGCCAGATGCGCAGCAACGCCCGGGTGTGACGTCGATCAAAGGAGATCGGATGAGCGGACCAGGCACCACCTACGACTACGTCATCGTCGGAGCCGGCTCCGCCGGCTGCGTGCTCGCGGCCCGCCTCACCGAGGACCCGGACGTCCGCGTCGCCCTGATCGAGGCCGGCGGCCCGGACGCCGCGCAGGAGATCCACATCCCCGCCGCTTTCCCCGCCCTGCTCAAGACGGCCGTCGACTGGGACTTCGACACCGAGCCCGAGCCCGCCCTCGGCGGCCGGCGCCTGAACCTCCCGCGCGGCCGGGTCCTGGGCGGCTCCAGCTCGCTGAACGCCATGATCTACGTCCGCGGCAACCCCGCCGACTACGACGCCTGGGCCCGGGCAGGGGCCGAGGGCTGGTCCTGGCGGGACGTGCTGCCGTACTTCCTGCGCGCCGAGGACAACGAGCGCGGCGCGGGCCCCCACCACGCGACCGGCGGCCCCCTCACCGTCAGCGACGGCCGCTCGAACCACCCGCTCGCCCAGGCGTTCCTCAGGGCCGCCGAGGAGGCCGGGCACCCCCGCAACCCCGACTTCAACGGCCCCACTCAACTCGGCGTCGGCCCCTACCAGCTCACCCAGCGCAACGGCCTGCGCTGCAGCGCCGCCGTGGCCTACCTCCACCCCGCCCTGGAACGCCCCAACCTCACCCTCCTCGCGGGAACGACAGCCCTGCGCGTGGCGTTCGAAGGCGAGCGCGCCGTCGGCGTGGAGGTCGCCGGCACGGGCGCACCGCACCTCGTGCGCGCCGAGCGCGAGGTGATCCTCTGCGCCGGGGCCTACCTCACCCCCCGCCTGCTGATGCTCTCCGGCGTCGGCCCCGCCGCGGCCCTGACCGCGATGGGCCTGCCCGTCCGCGCGGACCTCCCCGTGGGCCAGGGCCTCCAGGACCACTACATGGCCCTGATCAACTTCCGCACGGATCAGCAGTCCCTGCTCGGCGTCGCCACCGAGGAGAACGCCGCCCTCCTCCAGACGCAGGGCCGCGGCCCCCTGACCTCCAACGTCGGCGAGGCCGGCGGCTTCTTCAAGAGCAGCCCCGAGCGCCAACTCCCCGACATCCAGCTCCACATGGCCCCCGCCATCTTCCACCAGGAGGGCCTGGGCCCGGTCTCGGAGCACGGCTGGAGCTGGGGCCCGTGCGTGCTGGCCCCGGTCAGCCGCGGCGCGGTGGCGCTGCGTTCGCCCGACCCGACGGCCGCGCCCCGGATCGCGCACCGCTACCTGAGCGAGCCCGAGGACCGGGACTGCATCGTCGCCGGGCTGCGCCTCGCGCTGGAGATCGCCGCGCAGCCGAGCGCGCGGGCCGTGACCACCGGCCCCTTCGACGTGCCGGACTCGGACTCGGACGCCGACCTGCTGGCGTTCGCCCGCCAGGCCGGGCAGACCCTGTTCCACCCGACCTCGACCTGCGCGATCGGCGCGGTGACGGACCCCGCGCTGCGCGTCCTCGGGACGGAGGCCCTGCGCGTCGTGGACGCCTCCGTCTTCCCGGCCGTTCCCCGCGGCAACACCAACGCGCCCGTGATCATGGCCGCCGAGAAGGCCGCCGACCTGATCCGCGGCGCCCAGAGCCCCGAGAAGACACAAGATCAGGAGGCCCTTCGATGACGACGCCGGAACTGGCGGCCGAGCACACCGCCGCGGTGGACCGGGCCGTGGCCGAGCTGGTCGCGGGCGAGTCCGCCTGGGCCGTGCGCGGCCTGGCCGAACGCCGCGAGCTGCTGGAACGCGTCCACGCCGCCGTGGCCGAGCACGCCGAGGCGTGGGTGACCGCCGCCGCCCAGTACAAGCAACTGCCCGCCGATTCCCCCCTGTTGGGTGAGGAGTGGACGGCCGGTCCCTTCTCCGTGCTGAGCGCGACGGCCGCGCTGGTGGAGACGATCCGCGCGCTGGAGGCCGGCCGCAGCCCCGTCGAGGGCTTCCCCGTGCGCCCCGCGCCCGGCGGCCGGATAGCGGTGAAGGTCCTGCCGCACGACCTCCAGGAGCGGCTGATGTTCAGCGGTTTCTCCGCCGAGGTGTGGATGCCGCCGGGCGTCACCGAGGCCGAGGCCAGGCAGCGCGCCGGACTCGGCCTGCTCAACCCGGCGAAGACCGGCGGGGTCGGCGTGGTCCTGGGCGCGGGCAACGTCACCTCCATCCCCGTCCTGGACGTCCTCTACGAGCTGTACGCGAACAACCGCGTGGCCGCCCTGAAGCTGAACCCCGTCACCGACGGGCTGGCCGGCGTCTACGCCGACGCCCTCGCCCCGCTGATCGAGGCCGGCGCGGTCCGGGTGCTGACCGGCGGCGTCGACGTCGGCGGCTACCTGGTCAACCACCCCGACGTGTCGCACGTCCACATGACCGGCAGCGCCGCCACCCACGACGCGATCGTCTTCGGCCCCGGCGAGGAGGGCGCGGCCCGCCGCGCCGCGAACACCCCCGTGCTGGACAAGCCCGTCACCAGCGAACTGGGCGGCGTCTCCCCGGTGATCGTGCTCCCGGGCGAGTGGTCCGAGGCCGACCTGCGCTTCCAGGCCGAGCACGTCGCCACGCAGCGGCTGCACAACAACGGCTACAACTGCGTGGCCAGCCAGGTCCTCGTCCTCAGCGCCGACTGGCCGCAGAAGGACCGCTTCCTGGCCCTGCTGCGCGAGACCTTCGACTCCGCGCCCGAGCGCCCGGCGTACTACCCCGGCAGCGACAACCGCCTGGCCCTGGCCCTGGACGCCTACCCCTCCGCCCACGCGCAGGGCGGCCGGGTCCTGATCGACGGCCTCGACCCCGCCGAGCCGGGCCCGGCCCTGCGCACCGAGTACTTCGCGCCCGTGCTGGCCGTCATCGAACTCCCGGGCACCGGCCGGGAGTTCCTGGACGAGGCCGTCCGCACCGCCAACGAGGACTGTGCCGGGACGCTGGGCGTGAACATCCTGGCCCACCCCAAGACGCTCTCCTCCCTCGGCGCCGCCTTCGACGAGGCGCTGGCCGCGCTGCGTTACGGCACCATCGCCGTCAACGCCTGGACCGGCTTCGGCTATCAGACCGCCCGCGCGCCCTGGGGCGCGTTCCCCGGCCACACGCTGGACGACGTGCAGAGCGGAATCGGCGTCGTGCACAACGCGCTTCTGCTGGACGGCCCCGAACGCACGGTCGTCCGGGGGCCGTTCCGCCCCGCGCCGCGCTCGGTGCTGCACGGGGAGCCGGCGCTGTCCCCCCGGCCGCCGTGGTTCGTCACCAACCGGACGGCGGCAACGACCGGGCGCCGCCTGGTCGGTTACGCGGCCGAACGCCGGTGGAGCGCGCTGCCTGGCGTCGTGACCTCCGCGCTGCGCGGCTGAGCCGGCCGGGAGAGACGGTGAGCGCCGTGTACGACCCCCGTGGCCCGAGCCACCACACCGTGGAGGTCAACGGCCTGCGGCTGCACTACGCCGAGCAGGGCGAGGGCCCGCTGGTGCTGCTGCTGCACGGCTTTCCCGAGTGCTGGTACTCCTGGCGTCACCAGTTCGCCCCGCTGGCCGCCGCCGGGTACCGGGTGGTGGCGCCCGACCAGCGCGGGTACGCCCGCAGCGAGCAGCCGGCGGACGTGGACGCGTACAGCCTGCTGCACCTGACCGGCGACGTGATCGGGCTGATTCACGCGCTGGGGGAGGAACGCGCGGTGCTGGTCGGGCACGACTGGGGCGCGCCCGTCGCGTGGACCACGGCCATGCTCCGCCCCGACGTGGTGCGGGGCGTGGCCGGGCTGAGCGTCCCGCCGATCGGGGGCGGGGCGATGCCGCCGGTCGGCTTCATGCGGGAGCGTTTCGGCAACGGCTACTACCAGCACTACTTCCAGGCGCCGGGGGTGGCGGACGCGGAGCTGGCGCGCGACGTGGCGGCCACGTTCCGGGGGCTGCTGTACGGGGCCTCCGGCGACAACCCCGCCACGGACCCGCCGCAGGTGTGGGTCATCCCGGAGGGGGCCTCGCTTCGGGACACCATCCCGGAGCCGCAACGACTCCCCCCGTGGCTGACCGAGGCGGATGTCCAGGTCTTCGCCCGGGAGTTCGCCCACCACGGCGAGGCGGCCTTCACCGGCGGCCTCAACTGGTACCGCAACATCGACCGCAACTGGGAGCTCCTCTCCGTCCTGCGCGGCGGCCGCGTCGAGGTCCCCGCCCTCTTCGTCGGCGGCGACCGCGACCTCGTCGTGGCCTTCGCCGGCACCCCCGACCGCCTCCTGGCCGGCCTCCCCGAAGCGGCCCCCCGCCTCCACCACGCGGAACTCCTCCCGGGGTGCGGCCACTGGACCCAGCAGGAACGCCCCGCCGAGGTCAACGCCCTCCTGCTGGACTTCCTGCGGGCTCTGCCGGACACGGCCTGACCCCGCCCCCCGGCCCCGGCCCTCCCCGGGCCGGGGCCGGGGCTCCCGCCCACAAGTTCCGCTTCGCGGCGCTTGGGCGCCGCAGGCGAATCCCGCTGCGCGGAACTCAGCGCCGCAGGCAAACACCGCTGCGCGGGGCTTAGCCGCCGCAGGCAAACACCGCTGCGCGGGGCCTAACGCCGCAGGCAAACACCGCTGCGCGGAACTCAGCGCCGCAGGCAAACACCGCTGCGCGGGGCCTAACGCCGCAGGCAAACACCGCTGCGCGGAACTCAGCGCCGCAGGCAAACACCGCTGCGCGGGGCCTAACGCCGCAGGCAAACACCGCTGCGCGGAACTCAGCGCCGCAGGCAAACACCGCTGCGCGGGGCCTAACGCCGCAGGCGAATCTCGCTACGCGAAGCCCGCCCCCCCTGCTCTTACCCCGCCACAGGCGAAGCCGCCACAGGCCCAGACCCGCCCGCAGGGCAAAGCGCCGCAGGCGAAGCCCGCCGCAGGTGAATCCCGGTGCGCGGAGACGCCACGCGCTCGCCCTCAGCCCGCCGCAGACGAAAGCCGCCCGCAGGGCAACGCGCCGCAGGCACTGCCCGCCGCAAGCACTGCCCGCCGCAGGCGCAGACCCGCCGCGCGGAGACGCCACGCGCACCCTCTCAGCCCGCCGCAGGCGAAAGCCGCCCGCAGGGCAAAGCGCCGCAGGCGAAAGCCCCCCGCAGGGGTCAAGGGATCGGCTGCTCAGTCCAGATGCACTTGCCCACCGGCGTGTACCGCGCCCCCCACCGCTGGGCCATCGCCGCGACGAGTTGGAGGCCCCGGCCGCCCTCGTCGGCGGCCGAGGTGCGGCGGATGTGGGGGGTGGTCAGGCTGCCGTCCGAGACCTCCACGATCAACGACCGGCTGCGCAGCAGGCGCAGGTGGACCGGGCCCTTCGCGTGGCGGACGACGTTGCCGACCAGCTCGCTGACGATCAGCTCCGTGGTCATCTCCAGGTCCCCGCCCAGCCCCCAGGCCGCGAGCTGCGCCCGCACGTGGTCCCGCGCCTCCCCCGCCGCCACCGGCTCCTCCGGGAGCCGCCACGTGGCCACGTCCGCCTCGTCGTACTGGCGCGTCCGCGCCACAAGCAGCGCCGCGTCATCCGAGCCACTGCCCCCCCGCTCCGGCATCAGGTCGGCCGTCAGCCCGTCGCACAGCGCCTCCAGATCCCCGGCCCGCCCCGAACGCACCGCCTCCCCCAGCAGCGCCGCCAGCCGCGCCAGCCCCTGCCCGATGTCCCGCCCCGGCGCCTCCACCAGCCCGTCCGTGCAGAACGCCAGCAGACTCCCCGGCGGGAGCCGCAGCTTGACCGTGTCGAAGGGCGGAGCGGCGATCCCCAGCGGCGGGTTCGGCGCCTCCGTGGGCAGCGCCGTCCCGCCGTCCGGCCGCGCCACGACCGGCGGCAGGTGCCCCGCGCTGCCGTAGTCGAAGTCCCCCGTCACCGGGTCGTACACCCCGTACAGGCACGTCGCATAGCAGTCCTCGCCCAAGTCCCCGACGATGTCGTCCAGATGACCGAGGATGTCCTCCGGATCCAGCTCCAGCTCCGAGAGCGTGCGCGCCGCCGTCCGCAGCCGCCCCATGATCGCGGCCTGCGCCATGCCGTGCCCCATGACGTCCCCCATCACCAGCCCCACCCGGTCCGAGGACAGCGGAATCACGTCGTACCAGTCCCCGCCCACCTCCGTGCCCTCCCCCGCCGGAAAGTACCGCGCCGAGGCCTCCACCGCCGGCAGCGAGGGCAACACCTGTGGCAGCAACGCCCGTTGCAGCTCCCGTGCCCGCGTGACCGCCCGGTCGAAGAGGCTGGCCCGCTCCAGCGCCTGCGCGATCAGCCCGCTGATCACGGTCAGCAGCGTGCGCTCGTCCTCCGTGAAGCGGTGCGGCCGGTCGAAGGACAGGACCACCACGCCGATCTGACGCCCGGTCACAGCCAGCGGCAGGAACGCCCACGCCCGCTTGGCGCTCAGCTCGGCCAGCGCGGCCACCACCGGGTAGTCCTCGGCGTGTTCCTCGGCCGACTCGATGAACAGCGGCTCCTTCACCCGCAACGCCCGCCCCGGCGGCGACTCCCCGTCCGAGGCCGCCATGACCGCGTCCAGGTGCTCGCGAAAGCCTTCCGGATACCCCCGCGCCCCCACCAGCGACAACTGCCCGTCCCGCAGGGCGAGTACGACCAGCCCCTCAGCCCCGAACGGCGGCAGCAGGCTGTCCGCCATCGCCGCCACCACGTCCCGCGCGGTCACCGCCTCCGCCAGCGCCCGCGTGATCGCGGCGACCAGCCCCGCGCGTTCGGCGGCGGCCCGGCGCGCGGCCTCCCGCTCCGCCTCGTCGCGCCGCTCCCGCGTGATGTCGGAGATGTAGAGGGTCAGCCCGTCCGGAACGGGCACCAGCCGCAGGTGGTACCAGCGGTCGCCCTCCGGCCACGGCACGTCGAAGTCGGCGGGCGCCCGGTCCCGCGCGGCCTGTTCGCAGCGCTCCCTCAGGTGGGCCACCCGGCCCATCACCGGCAGGTCCCACAGCCGCCGCCCCATCACCTCGCGCGCGGAGCCGAGCAGGGCCTCGGCGGCGGCGTTGACGAACGAGATCCGCCACTCCCCGTCCACAGCCAGGAAGCCGTCCGTCATGTGACGCAGGGCGCGGCCCACGGACTCCAGCGCCGCGTGCGTCTCGGTGGTGTTGCTGAGCGTGCCCACGACCCGGGCGGGCCCCTTGTCCCCGTGCTCCACGACCCTGCCGCGCAGGCGGACCCAGCCGTAGGAGCCGTCCGCCTGCCGCACCCGGTGCTCCACCTCGTAGGCCCCGGCCCCGCGGATGCCGCGTTCCACCTCGGTGAGGACCCAGGGCAGGTCGCCGGGGTGGATGACGCTCACCCAGTCCTCGATGCGGCCGTTGAACGCGGCGGGGTCGATGCCCGGAAACGCCTCGCGCAGCGCCTCCGTGACGCGGATGGCGCCGGTGAGGAGATTCCACTCGAAGGTGTCGCCGGCCACACCGGGAAGCCTGTTCCTCAGCTGCGGGTCGTCGCGGAGGTCGTTGAGGAGGTCGGGGGGGAGGTTCTCCGGCGTCGGGGAGGTCAGGCGCAGTCGGCCGCCGGTGAGGCGGGCGATCTCCTCGAAGAACTCCCGTTCGTCCGCCCGGGGTTCGTGGCCCGGCACGGTGAAGACGGAGAGGGAGCCGGGCAGCCCTCCGTCGTCCGGCCGCAGCAGGGGCACGGAGAGGATGCCGGTCCCGGAGGGCGGGAGTCGCGTCTCGCCCTTCCGCCAGGGCCGGTCGAGCGCCTGCTCGGGGCTCTCCACGGAGGGCAGCCAGACCGTCGCGCCCTCGCGGATGGCGCGGGAGGGGGCGGACGTACCGTCCATGGCGACGGCCTCCCACAGGCGCAGCAGCGCGGGCGGCAGCCCGCTGCTGGCCATCAGGCCGACCAGCCGGAGCGCGCCGGCCGCCCGCAGATGGGCCATGCCGCCCAGGGCGCCGAGCCCGGCCGTGGCCTGCTGGAGCGCGGCCGTGAGGAGATTGGTGTCGCTCTGGTCCTCCTCCATGGCCGCGAGAAGCCGCAGGCGCTCCTCCCACTCACGTCCCCGAACCGTTTCGCTACTCACAGTGAGCAGACTAGACACATTTCAGCCCTCTCGCGCGGCCTCGCGCCAATCCGCCGGGGGCGTGAGGGTGACGAACTCACGAGCGGGCGAACAACGCGCGCCGCTCCGCCACCTCTCACCTAGGGTCGCCATGAACGCACGCTGAGTGGCGGACGGCGCGTCCGCCCTGTCCCCGAGGAGTCTTCATGCGACGTGCCGCGACCCTGCTCGGCACCCTGGCCGCCCTGGCGGCGACGGGCCTCGCCCTGGCCGCCCCGGCCTCGGCGGCCCGTGGCCAGATCCTGCTCAACGGCGAGTTGATCGACAACCCCAACGGGTGCGTGAACGCCGAGAGCAGCCCGGTGACCGTGGACAACTGGACGACCGAGTACGCGCTGGTCTACGAGCACCCCGACTGCGAGGGCCGCGTCCTGGCGGTCGTGGCCCCGGGCGCGCACACCACCCAGCACCACGCGCACAGCGTGTACGTCCCCTGAACGATCCCGGCCGGCCGGTTCATGGTCACCGGTCGGCCGGGTGGGCGGCGCTGTACAGGAGAAGGAAGAAGGAAGAAGTGGGTCAGCGGGCGGAGGCGAAGCCGAGGAAGGCGGACCAGGCGGCCGGGGCGGCGGCGAAGGACGGGATGCTCGTGTCCTTGGAGTCCCGGACGTGAATCGCGTGGGGGCAAGCGGCGATCTCGACGCACTCGCCACCCTGGTCGGTGCTGTGGCTCGACTTCCGCCAGTCGTAGGCGACTTCGACGCAGTCGCCGCCCTGGTCGGTGCTGTAGCTGCTCTTGAACCAGGTGAGTTCGCTGTTCACAGTGCTCCCATGGACTTCTCGATCAACTCCGCCGACTCCTCGGGGGAGAGGGCCTGAGCCCGCAGCATGCCATACCGCTCGTCCAGCGTAGCCACGCGCTTCCGCTCGGAGATCAACTGGCTCCCGCCCGGGAATTCGAGGTACGCGACGTGCCGGTGCTCCTTGGTCGTCACCAGCGACATGTAGCCGTTGAGGCCCGCGTGTTCGGGCCGGGCGGTCGGCATGATCTGCACGGTGACGAAGTGCAACCGGGCGCAGAACAGCAGGTGTTCCAGTTGCTCCCTCATGACCTCCCGGCCGCCGATGGGCCGTTCCAGCACGGACTGCTCGATGACGAAGGTGAGCAACGGCCTCGGGTCCCGCTGGAAGACCTGCTGCCGCTCGATCCGGGCCTCGACCTCCTTCTCCACCTGCTCGTCGGTGAGTCCGGCGGTCGACATGCGGAAGATCGCCCGCGCGTAGTCCCGAGTCTGGAGCAGGCCGGGGATGGCCAGCGGAGCGTACGCGTTCAGCAGGAAGCACTGGCGTTCCAGCACCACGAAGTCCCGGAAGAACGTCCGGTACTTCTCCACCGACATGCCCTCGATGGCCGAGGCCAGCAGGCCGTTGGCCTTGAGCGCGCGGTCCAGGCTCTTGATCAACTGCGAGTCGGGGATGCGCTCGGCCCGCTCCACCGCACCGACCATCGAGGCCGAGACCCCGCAGGAGTCGCCGACCTGCTCCCTCGACAGGTGAAGAGAATCCCGCAGCAGACGGCACTGCTTCCCGAAGGTGAGCCGCAGGGCCGAGGGCAGCTCTTCCGCCATTGTCCACACCACCTTTGCACTGTGACAGCGCCGCCGCCCCCTCCCCAGCGATGACGCATCGTGGCGGTCCGGCTACGAGGCACGCTAGCCGCTCCGGCTCCCCGGCAGGAGAGGGAAAGGGGAATTCCCCCCTTTCAGGTGGGGCGCTGACGCGCTCGCTCCCGGCGCTCTAGCGTTCGTTGGCCACCGCACAGTCGGCCGGGGGCGGATCGCCCTCCGGCCAGGCGACGCCCTGGAAGCTGACCTCCGTGCCGTTGGGGCCCTCGCCGGGGAGCAGCCGGACCACGGCCAGGGGCTTGTTGTAGGCGCGGCCGTAGTTGTCCAGGCAGATCCAGCCCGTCGCGCCGCGCACGCGGTTGTCCTCGCCGCGCAGCAGGGGCCAGCCCTCCGCGATGTCGGACAGGACGGGGATGCTCACATCGTCCACGGCGGCGTTGCGGATGCCGGTGACGGCCGTGAACACCGAGTCGTGCATGATCATCGTCCGGCCGTCGGCCAGGTCGGCGCGCCCGCTCAGGCCGGCCTCCTCGACCAGCGCCAGGAAATCGTCCACGTCCTCCTGCGAACCGCCGGTCAGGGGGGCCTCCTCCCCGGCCCACTCGGCGGGGTGGCCGTGCGCGGTGTAGACGAACTCGATGCCCCGGCTCAGCGCCTCGGCCTCCAGATCCTCGTCGGTGGCCAGGGTCGAGCCGGCCGAGATGGTGATGAGGCGGTAGTCCTGGTCGTGACAGCCGCGCCGGCCCAGTTCGTTGATGAACTGGCGCAGCTGCACCGGCCGTCCGGCGAAGTAAAGGGTGTTGATGTCCTCGGCGTCGCAGATGTTGTTGACCATGCGGTTGAAGACGTTGGCGAGGTTGCCCTCCTCGTTGTAGTCGTCCGGCGAGGTGAAGGGCTCCTCGGTGCGCGGGGCGCCGCGGGTGTGGGCGCGGAAGACCTCGCGGAGCGCGACGACGTAGTTGTCGTCCTCGCGCTGGTCGGCCACCAGCAGCGTGGTGGCCGGGTCGATGCCGCCGTAGTAGTCGATCAGCGCCTCGGCCTGATCCTCACTGTCGGCGGTGACCTTGGCCATGCCGGGGAACGCGTCGGGCTCCTCGGCGCTGTTGCCGATGTCGTCGGCGGTGACCGGGCCGGTGACGACGGGGATGCCGTGCTCGGCGGTCAACTCCCGCAAGGCGGCCTCGTTCTCGGGGATGGAGACGTCGAAGCCGGTGACGGCGCGCAGGTTGTCCTCGGACGACTCGGCCATGGCGGCGAGCTGGTCGACCATCGGCTCCCAATGGGCGCTGCGGTAGCCGGGGTTGGCGAGGACGAGGCGGATCAGGGGCGTTGCGCCGTTCTCCCGGTGGTTGGCGCGGTACTGCGCGAGGTAGGCGCCCTGGGCCTGGTTGAGCACGTGGGACTGCTGCACCGGGTCGGGGTCGGTGAAGGGCAGGACGAACGCGATGGTGACGTGAGGGAGTGCGCTGTCCTCCACGTCGCGGTTCTCGGCCTCGATGTGGGCGAACAGGTCGCCGAGGTAGTCCTGGCGGAAGGTGTGCGAGCCGTCCGTGACGCCGACGCATTCGCCGCCCCGCTCGGTCACGCCGGGGGCGCAGGAGTCGTCGGCCAGGACGGTGTAGGTCACGTAGCCGCCGCCGGCCACGACGGCGAGCGCCAGCCCGGCGGCCAGGGCCCGCACCCGTGGCGGCCGGTTGCGCAGGAAGCCTCTCATGCGTCGCCCTCTCCCTGGTTGCTCGGGTCGTTGGTGGGGTCGTCGATGGTGGGGCCCGTTCGGGGGGCCGTTCCGGTGCGCGGGACGGGGAGGTCGGGGGCCTGGAGGCCCGAACCGATCAGCTGGGGCCAGACGTTGAGCACCGCGCGCAGTGTCCGGTCGTCGCGGAGCAGGGCGAGGGCCTGAAGGCCGGTCGTCACCTGGTAGACGTCGTCGGGCTCGGGGGCGGGGGCCAGCGGGTCGGCGCAGTGCCACAGGCCGCGCACGAGCTGGCCGACCGCCCGGTGCGTCACCGACTCCTCGCCGGTCACGCCCTCGGCGGCGCAGGCCGGGCAGGGGGCGGGATCGGCCGGGGGCGGCTCGGCGCCGCGGGGCGGGCGCGGGGCGGCGCAGACGGCGTTGACGGCCGCGAGCCAGGCCGCGGGGGTCTGCGTGCCGAGGCGGTGGTGCAGGGCCCTCACGACGGGCTCGGGGCGGCCGAGGGCGAGGGTGTGGTGCAGGTAGCGCAGGCCGTGGGTGACGGCGTTCTCGGGCAGGTCGCGGGGGTTCGCGAGGGCCCGCAGGCGCACGTGGGCGCGCCGCCACTTCTCGGCCGCGCCCTCGCCGCCGGCGCGGCGGTGCAGGAGCAGCGCGTGCAGGGCGCGGTCGGTGACCAGGGGAACGACCGGGTCCTGACCGTCGCCGCCGGTGCGCTCGGGCCACGGCCAAGGGGTGTGATGCCAGTGCGCACCCGCGAGCTCCGCCAGGGCGGCATCCAGCGATTCATCGGCCCCGCCCTGATCCCGCCACAGCCGCCGCGCGGCCTCGGAATCGAGCGCGGGCGCCAGCACCGTCAGCGCTTCCCGTAACCGCGCGTCGGGCAGGAGCAACTCGGCCAGATGCTCCCCGACGCTCCGAGAGGGATCGTCGACGGCAGGGAGGTCGAACAGAACGGGCTCGGGGAGACCGGCACCACGGGCGTTCCCGCCGGGGGCGTACCCCTCGGGGGGATTACCGCCGGAGGCGCCCGCGTTCGCCCCGGCCGTTCGGCGTCGCAAGGCGACCGCGTCGGCGAGGATCGCCGCGCAGCCAGGACGGCCGCCGCTCAAGCGGCCAATGAGGGCGGCCAGTTCGGGCGGGAAGCCGGCGTCGCCGGGGGTGCGGCGCGCGGTGAGCATCGCGCGCACCTCCTCCGCGCCCACGTGTGGGATGCCCAGGCGCAGCAGGCCGCGCGCCGGGGGCGGGCTGCTGCGCGCGGCCAGCCGCACGGACGGCACCGCGGCGCCGTCCCCGAGCGAGGCGGCCACGATCGCGGGCAGCGCGAGGGGCCGCCCGGTCTCCCCGTCCCGCAGCAGCGCCTGCCGCGCCGGCACCAGCCGGGCCAGGAACGCGCGCCCCACGGGCGTGTGCGCGTTGTCCAGCAGCACCAGCGGCAGGGGCGTTCCCAACGACCGGCTGAGCGCGCCGTAGTGGTCCGCGATGTCGGCCAGAAACGCCTCCACCAGCAGCCGTTCGACCGCCTCGCGCCCGGCGCCGCCCACCCGGAAGTCCGCGACCATGCTGAACAGCCGCTGCTCGGCGTTCCCCTGGTGCTCGGGGAGCCGGTCGCGCCACCAGCGCAGCGGGCCGCGCTCCGGGCGCCCGGCCAGCGGGCCGCGTGCGGTGCGCAACGCGGCCTCCACGGCGGCCTCGACGCCCGGGATGCCCGGCAGTCCGGCGACGACCGGCAGCAGCGCGTCCACCCACGCGCGCAGGGCCTGGCGCACCTGCCGCTGCCCGGCCTCGTGATCGCTCAGCAGCGCCCTCAACTGGGCGTAGACTTCCGCGAGTCCCTGCGGGGCGATGCCGCCCTCCGGCGGCTCCCAGGCGGTGACCGGGACCAGGCCGCAGGAGAGCCGGGGGAAGCTCAGGTGGCGGCGGAAGGAGCCGACGGCCAGCGAGAGCCGGTGCGAGAGCAGGTAGAGCAGGTGCGTGAGCGCGGAGGCGTTCTGCGGCCCGGGCCGGCGGACCTCCGCGAACTCCGGCTCCCCGAAGTCGGGTAACTGCGCCAGGTCGGCCTCGGCCAGCGGCAGGCGGTTGCGGTACCCGGCGGCGAGCGAGCGCAGCAGCGTCGACTTGCCGCCGGCCCGGCCGCCGACGATCTCCACCACCGGTGCGCCGCCCGGGAATTCACGCTCGACCCAGTCGTTGGTCAGCCGCTGGGCGCCCACCAGGCGCGGCACCAGCCCGTCCAGCACGGCCTCCAGGCCGTCCACCCGCTCCCCCATCGCAGCCCCCTGCCCATCCCCTGTTGTGGAGGATATCGGCGGGTACGGCGGCGCGTTACCCGGGCGTTCGCAGCGCTGCCACGAACTCGCCACCCTCCGCACCCGGTTGAACGTTCGCTCCGGGAACGTCCGGCGGCATCTCCGCCGCCGCCTCCCCGGCCTGCGGGGCGGCCGGGAGGGTCACGGTCACCACCAGGCCGCCGCCCTCGCGGGGCCGGGCGGCCACCTCACCGTCGTGGGCGCGGGCCACCGCCCGGACGATGGACAGCCCGAGGCCCGCGCCCCCGGCCGTGACCAGCCGGTCGTCCCCGAGGCGGCGGAACGGCTCGAACAGCGTGGGGACGTCGTAAGGGGCCACTACTGGGCCGGAGTTGGCCACCTCCACCACGGCCGTTCCGCCCTCCCCGGCGCGGGTCTCGACGCGCACCCAGGCGCCGGGGGCGCGGGTGTTGTGGCGGATGCCGTTCTCCACCAGGTTGTGCACGAGGCGTTCCAGGAGCAACGCGTCCCCTTGCGTGACGGCCTCCGCGCTCACGCCGAAGTCGAGGTGCACATCGGCGTGTCGGGCCTCGGCCGCGGCCTGCGCGAGCACGTGCGCGGCCACGTCGGCCAGGTCCACCGGGAAGCGCTCGGGGATGTCGTTCTCCGAACCGGCGAGCAGCAGCAGGCCGTTGATCAGGCGCTCGTGCCGGGCGTTGATGTCCAGGAGCTGTTCGCCCAGTTGCCGCACCTCGGGGGAGGCGGCGGCGCGGTGCATCGCCAGTTCGACCAGCGCGCGGCTGACGGTCAGGGGCGTGCGCAGCTCGTGCGAGGCGTTGGCCACGAAGCGGCGCTGCCCGGCGAAGGAGCGGTCCAGGCGTTCCACCATGGTGTCGAAGGCGTCGGCCAGGTCCTTGACCTCGTCGTCGGGGCCGGGCAGCGCGATCCGCTGGTAGAGGCCGCGGTCGGCGACGGGGGCGGCGGCGATGCGGCGGGCGGTGTCCGTGACCCGGTGCAGCGGCGCGAGGACGCGCCCGGCGGCCACCCAGCCGGACCCGGCGGCGAGGGCCCCGACGATCAGCAGGGCGACGGCGCCCTGGCCGAGCAGCGTCCGCGTGGCGGCGTCGCGGACCTGCTCCTCGCTGCGGATCAGGGCGTCGGCCTCCGGGCCGGTGGCGGTGCGGCCGTCGGAGGTGGTGGCGCTGAGTTCGGGGGCCTCCTGGCCGTCCCTTACGGGCCCCTCGCCGCTGCTGCTCTCGGAGTGGTTGATGCCCCCGCCGAGGCGCTGGCTGAACAGGGCGTACGTCAGGCCGAGGAGCAGCACGCCGGCCAGGAGAAACAGCACGCCATTGATCAGCGCCAGCCGCGCCCGCAGCGCCAACCGCTTTCTCCCGCGCTGCCGTTCCCTTCCCCTCATGCCTCTCATGAGATCTTGTACCCCACCCCGGTGACGGTCTCCACCACGGGCGGATCGCCCAGCTTCCTGCGGAGCTTGAGCACCGCCAGCCGGACGGCCCTCGTGAACGGGTCGGCGTGCTCGTCCCACACCTTCTCCAGGAGCTGTTCGGAGGACACGGGCGCGCCGTCGGCCCGCAGCAGCTCGGCCAGGACGGCGAACTCCTTGTTCGACAGCGGCACATACCGCGTTCCCCGGAACACCTCGCGGCGCCCCGGGTCCAGCGTGATCCCGGCCCGCCGCAGCAACGGAGGCGCGGCCGGGCGGGCGCGGCGGCCCAACGCCAGGACACGGGCGGCCAGTTCCGGGAACGCGAACGGCTTGGGGAGGTAGTCGTCCGCGCCCAGGCCCAGCCCCTCCACCCGCTCCGCGACCCCGGCGGCGGCCGTCAGCATCAGCACCCGCGTCGTCGCCCCGGAGGCCACCAGCTCGCGGCACACCTCGTCCCCGTGCACGGCCGGGATGTCCCGGTCCAGCACGACCACGTCGTAGTCGTTCACCCCCAGCCGCTCCTGCGCCGCGGCCCCGTCCGCCGCCACGTCCACGGCGTGCGCCTCCCCGCGCAGCCACCCCGCGATCGCCCCGGCCAGCCGCGGCTCGTCCTCCACCACCAGTACGCGCATGCGGGCCATGGTGGCGGCGGGGGCGTTTCCTTCCCGTAAGGAACGCCGGGGTGGGGGCCTGTCGCGGTCTTGTGACGAAATTGCCATTCACATCCGCGTACTTTCTGTGGCTCACTCTTCGGAGCAACCGCTATACGCAAGGCACGGGGGAGTTGATCAGTGGTGTCGCGTCCGTCTGATTGGTCGCCGGTGGATCTGGACCGGGACCCGACGCCCGGCGACCCGGAGGAGATCCGCCAACTCTCCGAAGAACTCCAGGACTTCGCGGACGATGTGGGGGAGGCGCTGGGCCGTATCCGGGGGATGGCCTCGGACCGGGCGGTGCAGGAGTGGGCGGGTCTGTCGGCGGAGGCGTTCCGTGCGGAGTTCGACGGGGTGCCGGGGAATCTGGACAAGCTCCAGCGTTCGTACGACATGGCTGCCGACGCGCTGGCCCGGTACTGGCCGGAACTCCAGACGGCCCAGGGCATGGCCGACCGCGCTCTTCAGCGGGCGATCGACGCGCAGGCCGCCCTGTCCTCCGCGCAGACGCAGCTTGACGACGCCCAGTCCTGGGTCTCGCGGGCCGGCGACGAGGCCGAACGCCTCCAGGACGAACGCGACCAGGAGGACGCCCCCGAGCCCCCCGACGAAACCCAGGTCCGCCAGGCCGTCCGCGACCACCAGGCCGCCCAGCAGGCCGCCTCCACGGCCCAGTCGCGGGTGGACAACGCCGAGGCCGACCTGTCGGCCGCCCGCGAACTGGCCCGCCAGGCCCTGGACATGCGCGAGGAGGCCGCCCGCACCTGCGCGAACGGCATCGACGAGGCCTCCGACGCCGGCATCCACAACCGCCGCTGGTGGGAACGCGCCATCGACTTCGTCGTGGACAACTGGGACACCATCGTCTCCGTCTGCCAGGCCATCGTCGCCGTCCTGGGCATCGTCGTGATGATCATCGGCGGCCCCCTCGCCTGGGTCGTCCTGGCCGCAGCCCTCGTCGTCCTGGCCGACACCCTCATCGACTACGCCAACGGCCGCGCCTCCCTGTGGGACGTCGCTTTTGCGGCTTTGGACTGCATTCCGGGGATGAAGGGCCTGACGACCCTGGGGGGCCTGGCCCGGGGCCTGCGCGGGGGCCTGTCAGCCGCCCGCACGGGGCTGCGCGGCATCGCCCAGGGTGTTCGCGGCCTGGGCCAGAGCCTGCGCCGCATGGGCCGCGGCGCCGACGACCTCGTCTGCCGCACCGACCCCATCGACATGGCCACCGGCGAGATGGTCATGACCGCCACCGACGTCGAACTCCCCGGCGTCCTGCCCCTGATCCTGAAGCGCCACCACCGCACCAGCCTCCGCGAGGGCACCTGGTTCGGCCCCTCCTGGGCCTCCACTCTCGACCAGCGCCTCATCCTGGACGACTCCGGCCTGCGCTTCGTCACCGCCGACGGCATGATCCTGGACTACCCCCGCCCCCTTGCCGACGCCCCCGTCCTGCCCGTCGAAGGCCCCCGCTGGCCCCTGTCCTGGGACGGACAGCCCGGCACCCCCCTCACCATCCACCAGCCCACCACCGGCCACACCCTCCACTTCTCCCCCGTCCCCACCCGCCGCGGCGCCGAACTCCCCCTCACCGCCCTCACCGACCGCAACAACAACACCCTCCACATCACCTACGACGAAACCGGCGCCCCCGCAGAAATCACCCACACCGGCGGCCACCACCTCACCATCACCACCGACACCGGCCGCATCACCGCCCTCACCCTCCTCAGCGACCCCCAGCAGCCCACCCTCCTGCGCTACGCCTACGACCAGCACGGCAACCTCACCGAGATCTACAACTCCTCCGGCCTCCCCCTGAAGCTGACCTACGACGAAAAGGCCCGCATCACCTCCTGGGAAGACCGCAACGGCACCCGCTACCACTACACCTACGACGCCGACGGCCGCTGCACCGCCACCAACGGCACCGACGGCGTCCTCGCCAGCCGCATCACCTACGACCCCCACACCCACCGCACCCTCTTCACCGACTCCCTCGGCAACACCACCGTCTACCAGTTCAACGACAGCTACCAACTCACCACCGAAACCGACCCCCTCGGCCACCACACCCACCGCACCTGGGACCGCTACGACCGCATCCAAAGCATCACCGACCCCCTCGGCAACACCACCCGCTACACCCGGGACGAACACGGCCACCTCACCTCCATACACCGACCCGACGGCCGGGAGGTCTCCCTCACCTGCGACGAACTGGGCAGGCCCACCCGTGTCGTTCAGGCCGATGGCGGGACATGGCGGCAGGAGTTCGACGCGGCGGGCAACCGCACGGCGCTGACCGACCCGGCCGGAGCGGTGACCCGTTTCCGCTACGAGGCGAACGGCGCTCTCGCCGAACTGACGGACGCCCTGGGCTCGGTGACCCGGATCGAGTCCGACCCGGCGGGCCTGGCCACGGCCGTTGTCGCGGCGACCGGTGCCACGACGCGCTACCGGCGTGACGCCTTCGGCCGGGTGACCGAGGTGACCTCGCCGGCCGGCGCGGTCACCACCTGGGAGTGGACGCCCGAGGGCCGGCCGCTGCGCCAGGTGGACCCGAACGGCGCGGCTCGCTCGTGGACTTGGGATGCCGAGGGCAACTGCCTGACGCACACGGACCGGAACGGCGGGGTCACCTTCTACGAGTACGGCGCGTTCGACATGGCGACGGCGGAGATCCGGCCGGACGGAGCGCGTTACGCCTTCACGCGCGACACCGAGAACCGTCTCCTGCGGGTGACCAACGCGCAGGGGCTGACCTGGGACTACGAACGGGACCCGATGGGACGGGTGGTCCGCGAGAGCGACTTCGACGGGCGCGTCGTCTCCTTCTCCTACGACGAGGCCGGCCGACTCACCTCCCGCACCAACGCCCTGGGCCAGACCCTCTCCCTCACCCGGGGTCCCCTCGGCCAGATCACCGAGAAAACCGTGGACGGCGTCACCACACGCTTCAGCCACGACGCGCTCGGCCGGCTCGTGGGGGCCGTGCGCGACGGGAAGGGGGCGCCCGACCTGCGCCTGGTCCGCGACGCGATGGGCCGCGTCGTTGCCGAAACCGTGGGGGCGCGGACCATCAGCAACGCGTACGACGCGATCGGGCGGCGCCTGTCCCGGACGACACCCGCCGGGGTGGAGAGCGCGTGGACATACACGCCGTTCGGCGCGCCCGCGACGCTGGCGACCTCCGGGCGCGTGCTGGCGTTCACCTATGACGCGGAGGGGCGCGAGACCGGCCGCCGGATCGGGGACGCGCTCACGCTCGGCCACAGCTGGGACCCGGCCGGGCAGCTCACCGGGCAGCGGCTGCTGCGCGGCCCGCAGGCGCTCCAGAGCCGCAGCTACGACTGGCGGCCCGACAACTACCTCATCGGCGTGCACGACGCGGAGGCCGGCGAGACCCGCTACGAACTCGACGCGCTGGGGCGGCCGGTCGTGGTGCGCTCCGGGGCCTCGGAGGAGGCGTACTCCTACGACCTCGACGGCAACCAGACCTCCGGCCGGTGGTCGGGCGAGCGCACGGACGCCTGCGGGGAGCGGGACTACGCCGGGATGCGCGTCACCCGGGCCGGCCGCACGCGGTACGCGTACGACGACGCGGGGCGCACCGTTGAGCGCCGCGTGCGGACGCTCTCCGGCAAGGTGCGGACGTGGGAGTACTCCTGGGACGCGGAGGACCGCCTCACGGGGGTCGTCACGCCCGGGGGCGGGCGGTGGCTCTACGCGTACGACCCGCTGGGGCGGCGCGTGGCCAAGCGACGCCTGGCGGCGGACGGGCGCGAGGACCGCCGCGTCGAGTTCGCCTGGGACGGGCCGGTGCTGGCGGAGCAGACGGTGTACGAGGCGGGGGCGGCCGTGCCGGTCACGCTTACGTGGAACCACCACGCGCACCATCCGCTGACCCAGGTGGAGCGGCGGGGGGACTCGGGATCGGGTCTCGGCTCGGGGGCGGGCTCAGGGCCCCGTTCCGGCCCGGCGCTGACGGACGCGGAGGTGGACGAGCGTTTCTACGCGATCATCACCGATCTCGTCGGCACGCCCACCCACCTGGTCAGCGAGTCCGGGGAGACGGCCTGGCGCTCGGACCTCACGCTGTGGGGCGGCGGGCACGACCAGGAGGCGCAGTGTCCGCTGCGATTCCCCGGCCAGTACGCCGACGCGGAGACGGGGTGGCACTACAACCTCCACCGCCACTACGACCCGGACATCTCCCGGTACACCTCGCCCGACCCCCTGGGCCTGGACCCGGCACCCAACGCCTACTCCTACGCCCGTAACCCGCACACCTGGACGGACCCGCTCGGCCTGACGCCCTGCCGCGAGGCCGCCCGCCGCCAGGCGTTGCGCGACGCCGGCGTTCCCGACGGGGCCGAGCCGCTGGAGATCCGCTACACGCCGTCGACCACGCCGCAGGGGCGGCAGATCCTGGACGAGAACTACCAGCCGGTCCAGTTTTACGAGGAGGTCCACCTCAACAACCGGGACGAGCTGATCGTTTACCAGGATCACCACACCGGTCACCAGTTCGGCGACCCGAACGGCGTCGGCGACCAGCCGCCCCACGTGCATGTGCGGCCGTACGATGACCCACGCAACGGCCAGATCCCGGGCTGCGAGGAGCACTACTACTATGACCCTTCGCTGGGCTGAGCTCGTCGCCAATCGTGAGCGGCTGGAGCGGTACTACGATGCCGTCCCGCCGCTCGACGGGGTCCTCGTGCGGGCCGTGCACCTGGATCGGGACGGGCCGACGGTCACGATGCGGCTGGAGCTGGGGGCCTTCCCCGACCGGCCGGAGGCGGAGTGGGTGGCGGAGGGGTGCGACCGGCTCCAGTGCCACCTGCGGTTTCTCGACGTGGGGGACCTGAAGGTCTCCGGGTGGCCGCTGTCCGCCTCGGGCGGCGTGCGTCTCGAACGCCTCGCGCCCGCCGAGCGGCGGCGGATCGCCGTCGAAGTGGGCGGGGCGGGAGGGGCGTTGATGCGCTTCACGAGCAACGCGTCGCTGGCCGTTGGACACTTCGCCGCCCTGCGGGGCGGCGGGGACACGTACTGGCACGCCGGGCCGGTGGACCGGCTGCGGCTCGGGAACGGGCTGCCGGACGTCACCGACCACGTCTTCTACGAACGGCTCTGACGAGATGAGCGAGAGCACCCACGTCACCTCCGTCCACCTGGACGAACGCGCCCGTTCGGTGACCGTCACCACCCGCCACGCCGGCCTCCCGCCCGACGCGCCCGCCGAGTGGCGCGAGGAGGGCTTCAACTCCTGGGAGGAGGCGGTCGTTTACACGTCCGTCGACACCCTCACGATCGACGGCTGGCACCACGCCACCCCGGCGACCCACACGACCACCCCCCTCCCCGGCCCCCGCCTCGCGATCACCCTGACGGGCCCCGCTACATCCGTCCGCTTCCACGCGGACCCGGCCCCACGGCGCGAACGCCGGGGGCTGCGCTCGGGCGCGTTCTGAGGGGGCTCCGGAATGCTGCCCCGGCCGAGGCCGACCCCGTGGGGGGCCACGCGTGCCGCGCTCACCGTGCGGAAGGGGATCTCGTGCCGGAGCGTGTCACCGAGCGGCTGGGCATGGAGCCGACGGGGGTGCGGGAGCCGGGGCCGGATCGGTGGCGGCCGGGTGGGGATGAGGACGGGTGGTGGATATTCCAGCGGCATGAGATGCGCAGGAGCCTGCCGGAGCAGGTGGAGGACGTTCTGGATGCCGTGGGCGGCAGGTGCGGCGAGTTGCGGAGCCTCGTCGCGGAGGGGTACGAGGTGACGTTCGAGATCTTCGGGTTCGTGGGGGACGGCTCGGTGGTCGAGCTGCCGGCCGAGGCGGTCGCCCGCATCGCCGCGCTGGGCGTTCGCCTGGAGGTCCGCGTCAGCACCAGCGAGCGTTAGGGGCAACAGCCGTGGCGGGCAACGAGCTTGGGTGGCGGTCGCTCCGGGTGACCCTGGAGGTCACGGGCGGCCATGCGGACGCGGAAACGCTCGTCGCGCTCGACGTCGCCGGAGACGACCCGGCGCAGCTCCTCGGCGCGGTCCTCTCCCAACTGGAGCCGCTCGCCGACGCATTGGCCGCCCTCCGCGCGGAGGGTCACGCGGCCCGTATCCGGATGGAGGGCTGGGTGGAGACCGGGGCCTGCCTCGCCGTTCCGCCGGACCTCCTCGCGCGGGTCGCCGCGCTCGGGCTGCCGCTGGCGTTCGCGACGCGGGCCGACGGCTCGACGGAGACCGAGGACTTCCTCTCCTCCCTCGGCAGCTGAGGGCCGCGCCGGCAGCCGCCCGCACGGAAACCCCCAGGAAACGCCCCGTCCGGTTCCGTAGGGGTCCGTAAGGGATGTGGAGCCCAGGGACGTGGAGGTCGGTATGGCGCGTGGGATGTGGGTGCGTGGGGTGGTCGCGGCGGTGCCGCTGGCGTTGGTCGTGTTGGTGGGCGGGTGCGGGGACGGGGGT
>NZ_JAVREN010000040.1:0-46209 GCF_031845405.1 Streptomyces boetiae | reverse complement strand
CTATCCGCGGGCGTGGCGCGCGCGGCCGGGCGCGGTGCGCGGGGCGGGGAGGGCGGGCGGGGCGGTGCCCAGGGTGCGGGTGACGAAGGCGGCCACCTCGTTCAGCGCGGCGCGCGTCTCGGGCAGCGCGTGCGCCAGCACGGTGAACGCGTGGACCTGGCCCTCCCAGACCTGGAGCGTGTGCGGAACGCCCGCGTCGGCGAGCCGTTCGGCCATCAGCTCGGCGTCCACCCGCAGCACCTCGTCCTCGGCGCACTGGATGAGGACCGGGGGGAAGCCGGCCAGGTCGGCGTTGACCGGGGAGCGGCGCGGGTCGACGGGGCTGCCGGGGGCGGTGCCGGTGCACAGCCTGCCGACCCGGTCCAGCCGCTTGGCGGGGATGAACACGTCCTTGCGGGCGTTGGGGTGGGCGGCCTTGGCGCGGCTGTCGAAGTCGAGCCAGGGCGAGAGGCCGACGACGCCGCCGGGCCCGGCCAGGCCCTGGCGCCGCGCCTCCAGGGCCACGGCGAACGCCAGGTGCCCGCCCGCGGAGTCCCCGACGCAGACGACGGAGGAGCCGCCGCCCGCGACGCGGCCCGCCAGCAGCCGGTAGGCGTCGAGGGCGTCCGCGATCGAGTCGTCCAGCAGGCCGTGGGGAAGCTGGCGGTAGTCCACGGAGAGCACGGGCAGGCCGGTGCGCAGCGCGAGGCGTTCGACCACGCGCCGGTGGGTGGCCAGGCCGCAGAAGACGAACGCCCCGCCGTGCAGGTAGAGCAGCCCGCCGGGGGCCTGGGCGCCGGTGCCGCGGGGGCGGACCAGCTCGCCGCGCCAGGTGCCGCCGTCCACGCGCTCCAGTTCGGTGGCGCGCAGCCGGGGCAGCGGCCGGAAGACGAGGTTGACCACCGGCATGAGGCGGGCGAGGGGGCCGCGCAGCGGCCACCAGGCGAGGGTGGTCCGGACGAAGATCCGGCTCAGCAGGCGGATGAACGCGGCCTTCGGGCCGCGGCCCCCGGCTCGGTACTCGGACATGGCCCGGCCTCCCGCTGCTCGGCGTGCGGTGATTACCGGACGGTAGCAACTGGGTGCGGGGCAGCGGAAGGCCCGGTCAGCGGAAGGCCTGCTCCCCGGTCAGGGCCTTGCCGATCACCAGGGCGTGGACCTCGCTGGTGCCCTCGTAGGTCAGGACGGACTCCAGGTTGTTGGCGTGGCGCAGCACCGGGTATTCGAGGGTGATGCCGTTGGCGCCCAGGAGGGTGCGGCACTGGCGGGCGATGGCGATGGCCTCGCGGACGTTGTTGAGCTTGCCGACGCTGACCTGCTCGGGGGTCAGGCGCCCGGCGTCCTTGAGGCGGCCGAGGTGGAGGGCGAGCAGCATGCCCTTGTTCAGCTCGACCGCCATGTCCGCGAGCTTCTGCTGGGTGAGCTGGTAGGAGGCCAGGGAGCGGGCGAAGACGGTGCGGTCGGCGGCGTAGGACAGGGCGGCCTCCAGGCAGTCGCGGGCGGCGCCCAGGGCGCCGAAGACGATGCCGAAGCGGGCCTCGTTCAGGCAGCCCAGGGGGCCGGAGAGGCCGCGGGCGCCGGGGAGCTGGGCGTCGGCGGGCAGCCGGACGCCGTCCAGGACCAGCTCGCTGGTGACCGAGGCGCGCAGGGAGAGCTTGCGGGTGATCTCGGGGGCGGAGAAGCCGGGCGTTCCGGCGGGGACGAGGAAGCCGCGCACGCCCTCCTCGGTGCGGGCCCAGACGACGGCGACGTCGGCGACCGAGCCGTTGGTGATCCACATCTTGGTGCCGTTGAGGATCCAGTCGGTGCCCTCGCGCTTGGCGTGGGTGCGCATGGAGCCGGGGTCGGAGCCGGCGTCGGGCTCGGTGAGGCCGAAGCAGCCGATGGTCTCGCCGGCGGCCATGCCGGGCAGCCAGCGCCGCTTCTGCTCCTCGGAGCCGTACTTCCAGATCGCGTACATGGCCAGGGAGCCCTGCACGGAGACCAGGCTGCGCAGCCCGGAGTCGACGGCCTCCAGCTCCAGGCAGGCCAGGCCGTAGGGGACGGCCTCGGTGCCGGCGCAGCCGTAGCCGGTCAGGTGCATGCCCAGGACCCCGATCCCGCCCAGGAGGCGGGCGAGTTCGCGGGCGGGGATCCGCCCGCTCTCGAACCACTCGGCGACGTGCGGGCGCAGCTCCCGCTCCCCCAGGGTCCGCACGGTGCGGCGGATCTCGCGCTCCTCCTCGGAGAGCAGCCCGTCGATGTCGAGCAGGTCGAAGGGGTGGACGGGTGGCGTCGTCATGCCGGTCTCCTCGGGCTGGTCGCGGGCTTGGCCCGCCGGTCTTGCGGCGGTATACGGTGGCCGGTGGGTCCGGATTGGATCCAGTATCCACAGGGAGGGCGAGGGGATGGACAGCGGGGTGCGCGGGCGTCCGCCGACCGCCCAGGCGTTCGTGGCCGGGGAGCTGCGGCGGGCCATCACCAGCGGGGAGCTGCGGCCCGGCGCGCCGATCCGGCAGGAGGCCCTGGCCGCGCGCCTGGACGTGAGCCGGGTGCCGCTGCGCGAGGCGCTGCGGATGCTGGAGGGCGAGGGCCTGGTGGAGCACCGGGCGCACCGCGGGTACGTCGTGGCCGAGCTGTCGATGGACGGGCTGCGGGAGGTCTACCGCATCCGGGAGCTCCTGGAGGCGGAGGCGCTGCGGGTGGCCGCGGACCGGCTCGCGGAGGCGCTTCCCGAGGCGGAGGAGGCGCAGCGGGAGGTCGAACGCGCCGCCGCGGCGGGCGAGGTGGCGGCGATGGCGGCGGCCAACCGCCGCTTCCACTTCGCGCTGACCGACGCCTCGGGCCTGCCGCGCCTGGGCCGGCTGATCGGCTCGCTGTGGGACGCCACGGACGCCTACCGTTCGCTCTACTACGCGGAGCCGGGCAACCGCGAGCGGGTGGTGGCCGAGCACCGGGCCGTGCTCGCGGCCCTGCGCGCGGGGGACGCGGAGGCGGCCGTGCGCCGGCTGGATCACCACCGCGCGGGGGCGGTGGCCGCCCTGGGGGCGGTGCTGGAGCGCCCCTGAGGGGCGCGCGCCGGGGGCGGAGCCCGGCGCTTGGCGGCGGACCGGCGCGCATCCGGGCGTTGCCCCGCACGTGGGGGCGGACCCGTGCGGATCGGAAAAGAAAGGGCCGGGAAGAGTGATTTCCCGGCCTTCCGGTCGTTGAGTGCCGTGAGGGTGCCTCACCGGCCCTCCCGCTCCGGGGAGATGACGATCCACCGATTTGACACCCTGACACTCCGTACAGATTATGTCAGCATGTTGGACGCAGAGGCGAGGCAGCGGCAGATCCTGGCCGCGGCGCTGCGCACCTTCGGCCGGTACGGCTTCCGCCGCACGTCGATGGCGCTGCTCGCCGAGGCCGCGGACCTCTCCCGGCCCTCGCTGTACCAGCACTTCCGGGGAAAGGAAGACGTCTTCCGCGCGGTCACCGCCGACCTGATCGACGGGATGACCGAGGCGGCGGAGCGCGCCGCGCGGGCCGAGGGCCCGCTGGAGGAGCGGCTGTTCGGCGTCCTCTCCGTGAAGGCCTGCGCGCTCGGCGGGACGGTCGATCCTCCGCTGCGGGCGGAGATACTCAGGGACGCCGAGCGGGTCGCCGGGGACCTGCTGGTGTCCTGTCACCGCCGCATGCTGACGACGACCAGCGGGCTGCTGCGCTCCGCCTCGGACGAACTGCGCCTGATCGGCGAGGAGTTCGACGCCGAGGAGGTGGCCGCCCTGCTCCTGGCCGCGGTCCTCGGGATCTCCCAGGAGCCCTCGGACGCCGAGGTCATGGAACGCCGTCTGCGCGACCTGGTGCGGCTGACCGTCCGCGGCCTGCGGGCGGCCTGACCGCCGCGGGGCCCACGCCCCGCCGCCCCCGTCGTCACCCAGCCCCCGCCCGCTCCAAGGGAACCAAGGGAGTCCCTCGTGGACCGCGAAACCGTATTCCGGCGCCGCTGGCTCATCCTGGCCGTTTTAAGCCTGAGCCTCATCGTCATCGGCCTCGACATCCTGATCATCACCATCGCGCTGCCCGACATCCAGACCGACCTGTCGGCCGGCGCGACCGCGATGCAGTGGACCGTCAACGCCTACACCCTCGGCTTCGGGGGACTGCTGCTCCTGGCGGGCGGGCTCGCCGACAGGTTCGGCCGCAAACGCGTGCTGTCGCTGGGGCTCACGCTGTTCCTGCTGTTCTCCCTCGGGGCCACCTACGCCGGCAGCGCGGAGGCGCTCATCGCGTTCCGCGCGGGCATGGGCATGAGCAGCGCCCTGATCATGCCCACGACGCTGGCCATCATCAGGAACGTCTTCCCGCCGCACGAGCAGTCCCGCGCCATCGCGCTGTGGACGGCGGCGGCCGGGATCGGAGTCCCGCTGGGCCCGGTGGTGGGCGGGGTGCTGCTCGACACCTTCTGGTGGGGGTCGGTCTTCCTCATCAACATCCCCGTGGCGGGCGGAGCGCTGCTGGCCGGGGCGTGGCTGCTGCCCGAGTCGCGCGACGAGCGGCACGCGGGCCTGGACCTGCCCGGTGCAGGTCTCTCCGTGGCCGGCCTTGTCGCCCTCGTCTACGGGCTGATCCAGGGCCCGGAGTGGGGCTGGTCCGCGCCGGGCACGTGGGGGCTGATCGCGGGCGGCTTCCTGCTGCTCGTCGGCTTCGCCGCCTGGGAGGGCCGCACACAGCGGCCGATGCTGGACGGGGTGCTCTTCCGCAACCCGCGCTTCACCGGGCCCGCGATCTCCATCACCTGCGTCGCGTTCACGCTCTTCGGCGCACTGTTCCTGGTCACCCAGTACCTCCAGTTCGCGCTGCGCCTGCCGCCGCTGGAGGCCGGGCTGCGGATGCTGGCGATCTGCACGCTGATCCTCACCTCCGCGCTGGCCCCGATGGTGGTGCGGCGGCTGGGCCTGAGGGCGACCATCGCGGGCGGCCTCGCCGTCATCGCCGCCGGGGCCGCGCTGCTGTCCACGGTGGACGCGCAGAGCGAGGACCGGGCGCTGGTGGCCCTGGGTCTGCTCGGCCTCGGCCTCGGCCTGGCGATGCCCCCGGCCGCGGACTCCATCCTGGCCTCCTCCCCCGCCGGGCAGTCCGGCGCCGGGTCGGCCGTGACGGACACCGCCATGCAGGTGGGCGGCGCCCTGGGCATCGCCGTGATGGGCAGCGTGCTGACCACCCGTTACCGCGGCGAGCTGCCCGCTCTGGACCACCTGCCGCTCCCGGCCCGGGAGGCGGCGGCCGACTCGCTCGGCGGCGCGCACGCGGTGGCCACGCGCGTGGGCCCCGCCGGGGACGGGCTGCTCACCGCCGCCGACCGCGCGTTCGAGGTGGCGCTGTCCAACGCCACGCTGGTCGGCGCGGCCGTCGCCGGGGCCGGGGCGCTGGCCGCGGCGCTGGTCCTGCCGCGCCACCCGCTGGTCCCGGGCAGCGGCCCGGGCGAGGCCGCTCCCACCGTTCCGGAGCAGGCCAGGGGCCCGGAGAACGGGGACGGCGAGGACTGGCTCAACGCGGCGACCGGCGCCCCCGCCCGCCGCGGGCGCTGAGCCCGCCCCGCCCGCGCCCCCTCCCGAGCCCTCGCCCGCCCCGGCGCCCGCCCCTCGCGGCGGGGCGCCGGGGCGGATCCGTTCCTGTGGCTGGTGGGGCAGCCCGGGCGTTGGCATGATGAACGCGCCATCGGCCAGGGGATTTTGAGGGGACAGATGCCGCCAGCTTCCGCGCGCGCCGGATGGATCTTCCTCGGCCTGGCGGTGGCGGGCATCGGCGGCGCCGTGGCCCTGGCCGCCCGCTTCCAGCTCAGCGTGCCCGGCCTGCTCGCGGGCCTGCTGCCCGGCCTGGCCTCGCTCTACCAGTCCTGGGACAGCTTCCGCACCGCCCGCCCCGAGCCGTCCCTGGACGACGTCGCCCAGGTGCTGGCCGGTGCCGTCCGCGACGGCTGGCACAAGGAGCTCCAGCGGCGCGGGCTCAACGACGCCCCGCTGCTGCCCGTCTCCTGGCGCGCCGCGCCCGCTCCGCTGGCCGAACCCCTCGACGTGCTGCGCGCGGAGGCCCGCTCCTGGCCCGGCCGCCCCGCCGCGGACCCGGCGGGCTGGGCCACCGACCCGGCCCAGCTCGCGGGCGAGGGCACCGCGCTCGCCGGGGTCCTCGCCCACCGCGTGCCCACCCGGCGCCTGGTGGTGCTCGGCGCCCGCGGGGCGGGCAAGTCCACGCTGCTGATCCGGCTGCTGCTCTCCCTCCTGGCCGACCGCGCAGGGCCCGGCGACCCCGTGCCGGTGCTCTTCACGCTCGGCACCTGGGACCCGGCCGCGCAGGGGCTGAACGACTGGCTCGCCGGCCGGCTGGCCACCGACTACCGCGGCCTGGGCAACCCCGCCCCCGGCGCCCGGGAGGGCACCCGCGCCCGCGCCCTGCTGGACGAGCGGCGGGTGCTGCCGATCCTGGACGGCTTCGACGAACTCCCGCCCTCCGTCCGCCCGTTGGCGCTGCGCCGGATCAACCAGGACCTGCCCCCGGGCCAGGGCGTGGTGCTTTCCAGCCTCACCGGCCCCTACCGCGCGGTGACCGACCCGCCGGCCGGCCTGCCCGTGCACCTGTGGGGCGCGGCGGGCGTGGAGGTGCTGCCGCTGGCCCCGGCGACGGTGGCCGCGTTCCTGCGGCGGGACGCGGGCGGGGCGGGCACGGCCTCGGCGGCGCGCTGGGAGGGCGTCATCTCCCGCCTGGGCACGGGCGCCCCGGTGGCCGGGGCGCTGGACAACCCGCTGGTCCTCTCCCTGGCGCGGGTGGTCTACAACCCGCGCGACGGGGAGCGGGCCGGCGCCCTGCCCGACCCGGGCGAGCTGCTGGACCGGCGGGCCCTGCCCACCGCGGAGGCGGTGCGCACGCACCTGTACGACGCGTTCGTCCCCGCGGCCTACCGGCCAGGCCCCGGCCCCCGGACCCGTGAACGCTGGCCCGGCCCCCGGGCGGAACGCGCCCTGTCCGAGCTGGCGCGCCACCTGGAGCGCAACCTGCGCGGCGCCCCGGACCTGGCGTGGTGGGAGCTGCGCCTGGCCGTGCCGCGGCGGCTGCCCCGGCTGCTGGCGGAGGCCGCCTGCGGGCTGGTGCTGGGCCTGGGCGTGTTGTGCCTGGTGCAGGGGCTGCTGCGCTCGCTGCTGGCGGAGGGTGGGTTGTCCGCGCCGTGGGCGACGGTGGGCGTGCCGGCGTTCGCCGTGGCCAACGCCCTGGCCGGGCGGCTGGACGAGCGGGTCGCCCGCGCCCGCCCCGGCCCGGTGGCGCGCCGGCTGTGGAACCTGCGCTGGCTGCTGCTCGGCGCGGCGGTCTGGGGTGCGGGCTGGGCCCTGCTGGACCGGGAGCACGGCCTGCTGCTGGGCCTGGTCGCGGGCCTGATGACGGGGCTGACGCTCGGGGAACCGGGCAACTCCCCCGCCGCGCAGATCCGGTGGGCCTGGAGCTGGAGCGGGGTGGCGGTGGGCCTGGCGGGTGGGGTGAGCGCGGCCATCGCCTTCGGAGCGGGCGTGGGGCTGCCGGTCGGGGTGCTGTGCGGGCTGACGTTCGGGGTGACCAACGGGTGGCGGGCCGGGTCGGCCGACGTGGCCACGGCCGTGGGCCCGGCGGCGCTGCTGGCGCAGGACCGGCGGACGTTCTTCCGCCTGATCGGCGTGGTCGGCGCCGCGGGCGCGGTCACGGGCGGGGTCCTGGGCGGCCTGGTGTACCGGGCCGCGGAGGACGCGGCGGGAGGGATGGCGTTCGCGGTGACCGTCAGCGCGCTGGCGGGCGCGGGCATCGGCGCGGCCGTGGGCCTCATCCCGGCCTGGGAGCAGGGCGCGTGGGGGGCGTTCACGGTGGCCCGCTGCCACCTGGCGCTGCGCCGGGACCTGCCGCTGCGGCTGATGGGCTTCCTCGCCGACGCGCACGAGGGCCGCGGCGTGCTGCGGCAGGTGGGCGCGTACTACCAGTTCCGGCACATCGCCCTCCAGCGCCGCATCGCCCTGGGCCGCCGCTGAGCGGTCGTGTTGGATGGGCCGCATGCATGGATCACAGTCGATCGAATCGCCGTGGGGCGTCTCGGTGTTCGGGTCCGCCGGGGTGTCGGCGGCGCCGGACCTGGCGCACGTGCGGCTGGCCGTCAGCCAGACCCGGCAGAAGCCGGCGGAGTCCCTGTCGGTCACCCGCGGCGCGGTCAACCGGGTGCGGGAGGTGGTGCGCGGCCACGGCGTGCGGGACGCGGACGTGGCCTCCTCACGCCTGAACCTGCGCTCGGCCTGGAGCTACGGCGGGGGCCAGCGGAAGTTCCTGGGCTACGAGTGCAGCGCCTCCTTCGCCGTCACGGTGCGGCAGCTCGACGCGCTGGAGCCGCTGCTGGTGGCGCTGGTGGAGGCGGGGGCGCACGAGGTGCGGGGCGTGGAGTTCGACGTCTCCACCAAGCCGGAGCTGCGGGCCCGGGCGCGGGTGCGGGCGGTGGGCGCCGCGCGCGAGAAGGCGGCCCTGTACGCGGAGGCCGCCGGGGTGCGGCTGGGCCCCGTCATCCACATCACGGACGTGGACGCCGAACGCCTTCCCGCCCCCTCCCGCGCCGGGTCCTCCGCCTCCCCGCCCGCGGGCGACCCCGACCTGGCCCCCGGCGCGATCCGCGTCCAGGCCGCCGTCCTCCTGGGCTTCTCCCTGATCGACGGCTGAACGGGCCGCCGCCGCCCGGACCGGCGGCGGGCCTCAGCGCGTGGCCTGGACCGCTTCCCGGATGGCCAGGCAGGCGGCCCCGCGGGCCCACACGTCGTCGTCCGCCGGGTGGGCCACCAGCTCGCAGTCCGCCGCGGCGGTGGAGAAGCCGTGCGCCGCCATCGCCGCGCGGCAGGCGGGGCCGAAGTACTCGTAGGCGCGCAGGCTTTCGCCGGTCAGCACGATCTTCTGCGGGTTCACGAGGTTGCACAGGGTCGCCAGGGCGCGCCCGAGCGCCTCGCCCATGACGGCGAACGCCTCCAGGGCCGCGCTCTCGCCCGTGGCGGCCCGTGCCAGGGCCTCGGAGATGGACGCGCACGGAACGCCCGACGCCTCGGAGATCGCACGCAGGATCGCGGGGTCGGCCGCCACCGACTCCAGGCACCCGCGGTTCCCGCAGGAGCACGGCGGACCGTCGGGCTGCACGGGCACGTGGCCCAGCTCCCCGGCCAGTCCGCCGGAGCCGGCGTACAGCCCGCCACCGATCAGCAGCCCGCAGCCGATGCCGGCGCCCACGGTGACCACCGCCAGGGACTCGCTGTCCCGGCCGGCGCCGAACCACCGCTCGGCGACGAGCAGGGCGTTGGCGTCGTTGTTCACCACCACGGGCAGGCCCAGCTTCGCCGACAGCGGCCCGGCGACGTCCACGTCCTCCCAGCCCAGCACGCCCGAGCGCACGCAGCGCCCGGTGCGGGAGTCCACGTGGCCGCCCAGGCCCACTCCGGCGCCCAGCAGGCGGTCGGCGGAGCGGTGGTCGGCCGCCAGCAGGAAGGCCGCCGCCTGCGCCGCCAGGGTCAGCACGTCCTCGGGCTCGGCGCCGGCCGCGACCGGCAGGCGGCTGCGGGAAACGATGGTCGCCTCCAGGTCGGTCAGCACGGCGGTGACGCTCTGCGGGGCCAGCTTCACCCCCAGCACCAGGTGCCGGTCCCGGGCGACCGCGAGGATGCGCTGGGGACGGCCGCCCTCCGAGGCCCGGGCCCCTATCTCCCTCAGATACCCCGTCTCGATCAGGGGGTTGACGGCCCGGGTGACGGTGGACTGGGACAGGCCCAGGCGCCGCGCCAGCTCGGTGCGGGACGCGGGCCCCGCGGTCAGCACCTCGGCGAAGATCGCCGCCCTGGTGTCGTCGGCGACCACGCCCGGCACCTCCCGCTCCACCACCACCCGGGGGAAGCCGTTCTCGCCGGTGCCCGCGGTGGCGGAGGCAGTGGGCGGCACGCGGGGCACGGAACCTGCAGACATGAAAGAAAGTGTAAGGCGCGGCGTCACCGGGGTGTTCCCGCGTCCCCGGCCGGGGCCGTCGGCTGGCCGGCGGCCCCGGCCTCCGGGTGGCCGACAGCCTTGTCCGGCCGAGGAGTTCGGCCCCGGCTGACCCGCTCCCCGCACGCCGGGCGGGCCCCGGAGCCCGCCCTCACTTCCTTGCTCGCTGCACATTAGCCCGCGCGCGCCGTCGGCCCCGGGGGGGCGGCCACCCCGCCCCGGCCGCCGCATCCGGGCCCCATGGGGCGAAAGCGGAACCCCCGCCGGCACGGGCGCCCCCGTTCTCCTCGCCGCCGGGCCGCGCGGAGCCGCGGCCTGGCCCTCCGGGGCCCGCAATTCATTTCGCGCGCATGTTTCCGGGGGGTTGACGCCAGGAAACTTCCAGCCTACAAATAAGCCCTGCGCGCCGCCGGAGCGGCGCACAGCGATGCCCGAGCGATGCGAGGTAGCAGCAGGTGTCCTTCTCTTCAGCAGCCCTTTCCCAGGCCCCGTCTCCGGCCGGCCCGCCGGCCACCGGCGAGCCCTGGTGGAAGTCGGCCGTCGTCTACCAGATCTATCCGCGCAGCTTCGCCGACTCGGACGGAGACGGGATCGGGGACATAGCGGGCATCACGGGACGGCTGGACTACCTGGCCCGGCTCGGCGTGGACGTGCTGTGGCTCTCGCCGGTGTACCCCTCGCCGCACGCCGACAACGGATACGACATCAGCGACTACCAGGACATCGACCCGGTCTTCGGCACCCTGGAGGACTTCGACGCGCTGCTCGCCGCCGCGCACGACCGCGGCATGCGGCTGGTGATGGACCTGGTCGTCAACCACACCTCCGACGAGCACCCCTGGTTCCGGGAGTCCCGGGACGGCGGTCCCGGCAGCGCGAAACGCGACTGGTACTGGTGGCGCCCGGCCCGGCCGGGCATGGAGCCGGGAACGCCCGGGGCCGAGCCGAACAACTGGGCCTCCTGGTTCTCGGGCCCGGCCTGGACCTTCGACGAGGCGAGCGGCGAGTACTACCTGCACACCTTCGCCCGCAAGCAGCCCGACCTGAACTGGGAGAACCCCGAGGTCCGGCAGGCCGTGCACGCCATGATGCGCTGGTGGCTGGACCGGGGCGTGGACGGCTTCCGGATGGACGTCATCAACCTCATATCCAAGGACCCGGCCCTGCCCGACGGCCGCGTGCCCGAGGGAGCCCGGTACGGCGACGGCCACCCCTTCTACGTCTGCGGCCCGCGCATCCACGAGTTCCTCGCCGAGATGCACCGCGAGGTCTTCGCCGGCCGCGGGGAGCGCCTGCTGACCGTGGGCGAGATGCCCGGCGTCACCGTCGAGGAGGCCAGGCGGTTCACCGACCCGGCCCGGGCCGAGCTGGACATGGTCTTCCAGTTCGAGCACGTCGGGCTCGACGCCGGACCCGGCGGCAAGTTCGACCCCCGGCCGCTGCGGCTGACGGACCTCAAGGCGTCCCTCGCCCGCTGGCAGACCGGCCTGAACGAGACCGGCTGGAACAGCCTGTACTGGAACAACCACGACCAGCCCCGCGTCGTTTCCCGCTTCGGCGACGACTCCCCGGCCCACCGCGTGCGCTCCGCGACCCTGCTGGCCACCGTCCTGCACCTGCACCGCGGGACCCCGTACGTCTACCAGGGCGAGGAGCTGGGCATGGCCAACGCCCCCTTCGCCGCCATCGAGGACTTCCGCGACATCGAGTCCCTCAACCACCACCGGGAGGCGGTCACCGCCGGCGAGGACCCGGCCCGGGTCATGGCGGCCCTGCGCGCCCGCAGCCGGGACAACGCCCGCACCCCGATGCAGTGGGACGCCGGCCCGCACGCCGGATTCACCACCGGCCGGCCATGGATCGGCGTCAACCCCGACCACACCGAGGTCAACGCCGCCGCCCAGCTCGACGACCCGGAGTCCGTCTTCCACCACTACCGGCGCCTGATCGCGCTGCGCCACAGCGAACCCGCGGTGGTCCACGGGGACTTCCGGCTCCTGGCGCCCGAGGACGAGCGCGTCTACGCCTTCCTGCGCCGGCACGCCGACAGCGGCACCGAGCTGCTGGTGGCGGCCAACTTCGGCGCCGAGCCGACGGCGTTCCCCCTCCCGGAGGGCTGGAGCGGGGCCCGGACGCTGATCGCCAACGTGCCCGGCGACCCCCTCCCGCCGGCCGGCTCCCTCCCGCTCGGCCCCTGGGAAGCCAGGGTCCTCACCCGTCGCCTCCCCTGACCGCGACCGCACCCACCCCGCGGGCACGCACAGCGCAGTGAAGAAAGGCACCACCATGACACTCCCACGGATACCCACCCGGAGATCCGTCCGCGCGGCCCTGGCGGCGGCAGCGGCGACCCTCTCCCTGCTGGCGGCCTCCGGCTGCGGCGGATCCGGCGACGGCGGCGGGCAGACGTTCACCATCTGGCACTACGAGGACCCCGAGGGCGCGCTCGGCACGGCCTGGCAGGCGGCGATCGAGGAATTCGAGCGCACCCACCCGGACGTGACCGTCGAGTTCGAGCTGCGGACCTTCGACCAGATGCAGCAGACCTCGGGGATGGTGCTCAACTCCGACGAGGCCCCCGACCTTATGGAGTACAACAAGGGCAACGCCACTGCCGGGCTGCTCTCCTCCCAGGGCCTGCTCACCGATCTCACCGAGGTCGCCCAGGAGCGCGGCTGGGCGGACATGCTCGGCGAGAACCTCTCCACCGCCGCGCGCTACGACGACAGCGGCCGGATGGGCGGCGACCGCTGGTACGGCATCCCCAACTACGGCGAATACGTCCTGATGTACTACAACCAGGACATGTTCGAGGAGTACGGCATCGAGGTCCCCACCGACCAGGCGAGCTTCGAGACCGCGCTCCGGCGCTTCGCCGACGAGGGCGTCACCCCGATCGCCAACGCCGGCAACGACCACCCCGCCCAGCACTGGCTCTACCTCCTGGCCCTCACCCAGGCCGACCAGGAGTGGGTCGAGAACTACCAGTTCCGGGGCGAGACCGACTTCGGCGGCCCGGAGTGGACCTACGCCGCCGAGACCTACCGCGAGTGGCTGGACCGCGGCTACTTCGCCGAGGACTCCGTCGGCCTGGTCGGCAACGACATGACCGAGAGCTTCGTCGCCGGCGAGCACCCGATCATGGTCGGCGGGAACTGGTGGTACGGCGGACTCGCCGACGACATCCGGGACTTCGAGTGGGGCGCCCTGCCCTACCCGGGCAGCGAACTCGCGCCCGGCTCGGCGGGCAACCTCTGGGTCGTTCCCGCCCGCTCCCAGCAGCAGGAACTGGCCTACGACTTCATCGACATCACCATGTCCCCCGAGATCCAGGCCCTGCTCGGCAACGAGGGCAGCGTCCCCGTCTCCGTGGACCCCGCCGACATCGAGGACGAGCGCGCCCGCGACGTGATCACCGGCTTCCAGTCGCTGGAGGAGAACAACGGCCTGGCGCTGTACGCCGACTGGCCCATCGCCGGCTACTACGACACCTATGTCGCCGCCGTGCAGAACCTGATGAACGGCGCCCGCCCCGAGGACCTCCTCGACGAAATCGCCGGCCCCTACGAGGAATTCGCCGCCTCCCTCGGCTGAGGCCGGGCGCAGGTGGCATCGGCACCGAACGGCGGCGGGCCGCACCCCCGGCCCGCCGCCGCCCTCGCGGCAAGGAGCGACACGTGACGCAGAAAACACTCCCGCAACGCCTGTGGCGGCGGCCGACGGCCGCGAGGGGCTACGGCGGCTACCTGGCACCCGGCCTGCTGCTGTGCCTGCTGTTCCTGGTCGTGCCCCTGGCCATGACCATCGGCTACAGCTTCACCACCTGGCAGGGGATCGGCGACCCCGAGTGGGCCGGCCTCGACAACTACACCCGGCTGCTGGAGGATGACACCTTCTGGGCGTCGTTCCGGAACATCGGTTTCATCATCCTCGGCATGGCCGTCGTGCCCACCCTGCTCGGCCTGATGCTGGCCGCCGTCCTCTTCGACCACATCGCCAAGCGCG
Source organism: Streptomyces boetiae (assembly GCF_031845405.1). NCBI lineage: Bacteria > Bacillati > Actinomycetota > Actinomycetes > Kitasatosporales > Streptomycetaceae > Streptomyces > Streptomyces boetiae. Next base: position 32,247 of record NZ_JAVREN010000040.1, on the reverse strand, counting down.
CCCCCGCCGCCCTGGTCAACGGCCTGCGCTCCGGCCTCTACCTGCCCCAGGTCATCCCGGTGGCCGTCACCGGCCTGATGTGGGGCTGGATCCTCGCCCCCCAGGGGGCGGTCAACGACCTGCTGGAGGCCGTCGGCCTGGGGGGCCTGACCCAGAACTGGCTCGGGGACCGCGACCTGGCGCTGTGGAGCGTGCTGGCCGTCCTGGTATGGATGCAGCTCGGCTATCCGCTGGTCCTCTTCCTCGCCGGCCTGCAGCGCATCGACCCCGAGCTGTACGAGGCGGCCGACCTGGACGGCGCGTCCTGGTTCCAGCGGTTCACCCGCATCACGGCGCCGCTGCTGCGGCCCGAGCTCTACGTGGTGCTGGTGACCACCACGATCGCCGGCCTGAAGGTCTTCGCCCAGATCTACGTGCTCACCGGCGGCGGCCCGGGCGACGCCACCCTGGTGCCCTCCTACTTCGCCTACCAGAACTTCTTCGAGCGCGCGGACGTGGGCTACGGCTCCGCCATCTCCACCGTGATGACCGTGATGGTCATGGCGATCGCCGCCGTCTTCCTCTTCCGCCAGAACAGCGACGACCGAGGAATGTGACCCGCCATGACACTCACCACCCCCGAGGCACCGGCCGGCCTCCCCGCACCGACCACGCCGGGCAGGGGCCGCGGCCGTTCCCGGCGGGCGGGCCGGGCCGACACGCGCCTGCCCCGGGCCCGCGCCCGCCGGCCCCTGCTCTTCTGGCCGGTGACGGCCGCGGTCACGGCCTTCGTGCTGGCCTTCGTCGCGCCCTTCCTGGTCATCGTGACCAACGCCTTCAAGACCTCGGCCGACTACCGCAACAACGGCCCCCTGTCCTGGCCCGAGGAGTGGAACTGGGACATCCTCGCCGACGTGTGGGAGCGCGTCGGCTTCACCCAGAAGCTCGTCAACAGCGTCCAGATCAGCCTGGGCGTGGTGCTCATCGCCGTGGTCCTGGCGCTGTTCAACGCCTACGCCCTGGGCATCGGCCGGGTCCGGTGGCGCAACGCCTTCCTCGTCTTCTTCCTGGCGGTCAACGTGCTGCCGCAGGAGGGCATGGTCTACCCGGTCTACTACGTCTTCCGGGAAGTGGGCCTGTACGACACCAAGCTGGGCTACACGCTCCTCATCGGCGTCGTCTACAGCGCCTTCGGCACCTACCTGCTCACCTCGGTCTTCGCCGGCTTTCCCCGCGAGCTGCTGGAGGCGGCGGCCCTGGACGGCGCGAGCCGCTGGACCACCCTGTGGCGCATCGTCCTGCCGATGAGCTGGCCGACCCTCTCGGTGATGTGCGTCTTCTTCTTCGTCTGGAGCTGGAACGAGTTCCTCATGCCGCTGGTCCTGCTCATCTCCGGCGAGAACCAGACCGTCCCGCTGGGCCTGTCCGTCCTCCAGGGCCAGTACAGCAGCGACCCGACCGCCATGAGCGCCGCGGCCCTGCTCGGCGTCGTCCCGATGATCGCCTTCTTCCTCGTCTTCCAGCGCACCCTCACCCGCGGCATCAGCGCCGGCGCGGTCAAGTGACCGCGCCCTGGTCCTGCACCTCGCGGGCCCATGCCTCCAGGCCGGCGCGGAAGCCGGCGCGGTCACGGGGGGAGAGGGCGTCGAGGGCGCGCAGCAGGGGGGCGGCGCGGGCGGTGACGAGGCGTTCGACGGCGGGGTGGAAGGCGGGGGCGAGGGAGACCAGGACGCGGCGGCGGTTCCCGGGGTCGGGGCGGCGCTCGACGACCCCGGCGCGGTACAGGGCGCCGACCAGTTCGCTGGCGGTCGGCAGGGAGACGCGCATCCGGCGGGCCAGCTCGCCCACGGTCAGCGGGCGCTCGGAGGCCAGGAGTTGCGGGAGCAGCGCGCCGTGGCGCGGGGTCAGGCCGTGCTCCTCCATCGTGAGGCGCTGGCCGTCCTCGGCTACCCCGGGGAGGTCGCGCGGTGGGTCGAGGACTACCGGGCGGCGATGCCCCACCACGAGCCGCCGGCCCCCCGCTTCGCGCTGGACCCCGCCGACGCCTCCTCCTGGCGGCCGGCGCTGGGCGCCTTCGACCGCAGCGGGGACTGGGAGGTGCTCTTCGCGCGGGAGCTGGCCGAGGCCCCCTGGCGGCAGGTGCTGGCCCGCTGGTGGCCGCGGCTGCTGCCGGGGCTGTGGGCCGGACTCACGCACGGCGTGATCCGCACCGCCCACGCCGTGCGCGGCCTGGCCGCCGCCGAGGAGCCCACCCCCGCCCAGCTGACCGAGCCGGCCCGGGGCCTGGCCTACTGGGCGGCCCGCTGGACCGCGCTGCCCGGGCAGCCGCGCCTGACGGGAACGCACGACCTGGCCGCCGCGGTCGCGGCCGTGCCCCGGCCCCCGCGCCAGGAGGGGGAACGCCCGGGGCCGGGGATGGCGGCCGGGCGGCTGGCCCGCCTGGGCTCCCTGCCCGGGTACGAGGAGGCCCCGTGCCTGCCCGCGGCCGACCAGGCGCCGCGGCTGCTGGGCGAGTTGACGCTGCGCTGCGCCGACGTCTGCCTGCACCACCCGGAGGTGTACCCGGTGCCGCTGGTGCACGGGGTGACCGCCCCGGCCGCCGTGCGGCTGGTCCTCCCCCACCGGCCGGCCTGGTGGAGCCCTCGCTGGCCGCGCTGTGGCAGGTGGGCACGGCCTTCCTGATGGCGTTCACCACCGGGCGCGACGGCGAGGGCACGGCGGCCTGGCGCGAGGAGGCCGGGGCCCTGCCGGTGCCGGCGCCCGGCGAGCCGGCCGCGCGGGCTGCGGAGCACGGGGACGAGCACGTCATCAAGGTCACCGAGGCCTGCCTGCGGGAGTACGCCCTGGTCCCCGAGGAACGGTACCTGGCCGCCGCGGCTGCGGCCCAGCGCCGGATACCCCCGCTGCGCCAGGGCGGCGGCGGCCGGGGACTCACCCGGGCCTGAGCCGGGGGCCGGCCGGGGGCGATTTCACGCGCTTCAACAAGTGCGCCGCCCCCGGCGGCCCTTGGCGATCCCCGGTCCCCGGAAGCCTTCCCTGCACGGCCTTCGACGGCACACCGCAGGGAGGACACCCGCATGGACTTCACCCCGGGCGCGACCACGGGCCTGTACCGGGCAATGACGGGCGCCGCGGCACCGTACGCCACGGCCCGGCGGGGCGCCGTCACGGTCGCCCCCGGCCTGCCCCGCGACGCTTCGGTGCTGGTGCTGGGCGCCGGCGTCGCGGGGCTGACGGCCGCCTACGAGCTGCTCTCCGCCGGCGTCGAGCGCTGCCGGGTCGTGGAGGCCCAGCCGCGCGCCGGCGGGCGGAACTTCACGGCCCGCACCGGCACGGTCATCCGCGAGACGCACGGCTCCGAGACGTGGGCGCACACCTGCGCCTTCGACGAGGGCCTGTACCTCAACCTCGGCCCCGGACGCATCCCGCACCACCACCGCCGGGTGCTGCGGTACTGCCGGGAGCTGGCCGTTGCCCTGGAGGTCTACGTCATGGAGACGGCCGCCAACCGGGTCCACGCCACGGCCGGCCTCGGCGGCGAGCCGCTGCCCAACCGCCGCGTCACGCACGACACCCGCGGGCACATCGCCGAACGCCTGGCCCGCTCGCTGCTGGAGAACGGCCTGCCGCCGCTGGACGCGCAGAGGCGGGCGCTGTGCGACCTGCTGCGGGTCTTCGGCGACCTGGACGGGGACTTCCGCTACCGGGGCTCCACCCGCGCCGGGTACCGGGGGCCGATGGGGATGTACGACCCCTGGGAGGACCCCGAGCCGGCGCCGCCGCTGGGTCTGGAGCGGCTGCTGGCCTCGCGGTTCTGGTCGGAGACGATGTTCTACCAGCCGCAGGAGTACCTGTGGCAGCCGACGCTGTTCCAGCCGGTGGGCGGGATGGACCGGGTGGTGCGCGGCTTCGTGAACGCCCTCCGCGAGCGCTGGGGGCCCGAGCGCGTCCAGCTCGACTCCCCCGTCACCGGCATCGAGGCGCTGCGCGACGGGCGGGTGCGCGTCACCTGGCGGAACGGGCCGCCCGGCGGGCGGGTCGTCGACCACGTGCTGTGCTCGATCCCGCTGCCGGTGCTGAGCCGGTCGGTGGCCCTCGAAGGCTTCCCCGCGCCGTACCGGGAGGCGATCGAGCACGTGCGCTTCGCGCCGACCTGCAAGGTGGGCTGGCAGGCCGAGGAGCGGTTCTGGGAGTCCGACCGGGAGCAGATCTTCGGCGGCATCAGCTACACCGACCACCTCATCACGCAGATCTGGTACCCCTCGAACGACTGGTTCGCCGCCAGGGGGACCCTCACCGGCGCCTACAACTACGAGGAGGACGCCGAGGCGCTGGGCGCGATGTCCTGGGAGCAGCGGCTGCTGGCCGCCCGCGAGGGCGCCCGCGAGCTGCACCCGGAGCGGTGGACCGACGAGGCGGTGCCGCTGGAGAAGGGACTGTCGATCGCCTGGCACCGGGTGCCCTTCCAGCGCGGCGGCTGGGCGGACTGGCGGGTGGGGAATGCCAGGGACACCGAGATGTACCGGCGGCTGCTGGAGCCGCACGGCGGCTTCCACGTGCTGGGCGACCAGGTCTCGCCGCTGCCGGGCTGGATGGAGGGCGCGATGATGTCGGCCGAGTGGGTCCTGGGCCAGCTCGACGGCACGCAGCCCAGGTCCGTGCCCCTGGTCACCCGCGTGCCCGACTCCCGGGCCCTGACCCGCGGTCTGGGGTGAACGGCCGCGGGCGCGGCGTCCCGGCGGCCGGCCCCGGCGATCGGGGCCGGCCGTACGCGGGGAGCGCTCAGCCGCCGATGAAGCCCTGGGCCACGAGCCAGTCGCGGGCCACGTCCTCGGGGTCGAGGCCGTCGAGGTCCACCTGGGCGTTGAGGTCCTGCAGCTCGGCGTCGGTCAGCGCCGCGGCTATCGGCTCGAACACGGCGGCCAGGTCGGGGTTTTCCGCGTACACCGACTCGCGCACGGTCAGCGCCGGGTTGTAGACGGGGAAGAACCCCTCGTCGTCCTCCAGCACCGTCAGGCCCAGGGCCGGGATGCGGCCGTCGGTGGTGGCCGCCTCCCCGAAGGCGCAGGGGTCGCCGCCGGCCACGGCCTCGTAGATCGCGCCCGCCGCCATGGTGGCCAGGTCGCCGTCGGGGACCTCGAAGCCGTAGGCGTCCTGAAGGCCCGGCAGGCCGTCGTCCCGTCCGGCGAACTCGGCTGCCACGCACAGCGATCCGGCCGAGGGCTCCTGGCGGACCAGCGCGGCGTACTCGGAGAGGGTGGAGACGCCCAGCTCCTCGGCCCGGTCCGCGAGCGCGACGATGGCGTAGGTGTTGTTGGCCGGGGCGGGGGCGAGCCATCTGACGTCGTTCTCGCTCAGGTCCTGCTCGGCGGCCCTCGCGTACTGCTCGGCCGGGTCCCCGATCGGGTCGGTGTGGCCGAGGTAGTTGATCCAGGCCGTGCCGGTGTACTCCCAGTACATGTCGATGTCGCCCGACTCCAGGGCGCTGCGGGTGGTGTTGCTGCCCTGGAGGCCGCACTCCTCGGAGACCTCGGCGCCGACCGAGCGCAGGGCCAGGCCGGTGACCTGGCACAGGACCAGCTGCTCGGTGAACTCCTTGGAGCCGACGGTGAGGGAGGCGCCCTCCAGCGAGGCGTGCTCGGCGAGGCTGCCGGGATCCGCGTCGCCGCCGGAGGACTCCAGCGAGCAGCCGGCGGCGGTCACGGCCAGGACGGCGCTGAGGGCCGCGGCGGGCAGGGCGGGCGTGGGCCGGCGGCGGATGAGCGGGCGCATGGGGCTTCCTAACGTCGGACGGGCGATTCGTGGGGTACGGCGGGGCGCGCGGGGGGCGCCCGCTAGAGGCCGCGGGGGCGGAGGGTGCGTTCGGCCAGGCCGATCAGCCAGTCGCAGGCCAGGGCCAGCACGGCGGTCAGGACGCAGCCGGTGAGCAGGACGGGAGTGCGGTTGAGGGAGATGCCGGTGTCGATCAGGCCGCCCAGGCCGCCGGCGTTGGTGTAGGTGGCCAGGGTGGCGCTGCCGACGTTGAGGATCAGGGCGATCCGCAGGCCGGCCATCATCACCGGGACGGCCAGGGGGAGTTCGACGCGCAGCAGGACGGCGGTGCGGGTCAGGCCCATGCCGCGGGCGGCGTCGATGAGGGAGCGGTCCACGCCGCGCAGGCCGACCATCGTGTTGCGCAGCACCGGCAGGACGGAGACGAGGACCAGCGCGATCAGCGCCTGCTGGAAGCCGATGCCCACGGTGACGGCGAGGAGGACCAGCACACCGATGGAGGGCACGGCCTGGCCCATGTTGGCCAGGGCGAGGACGGGCCAGGCGAAGCGGGCGGGCCCGGGGCGGGTGAGGAGGACGCCGAGGGGGATGGCCAGGGCGATGACCAGGCCCGTGGAGGCGCCCACCAGCCGCAGGTGCTCCAGGAGCTGGCGGGTGATGACCTCGCGGTCCAGGGCGCGGGTCTCGATGCTGTCCAGCTCCTGGCCGTTGATGTGGAGGTAGAGGGCCAGGCAGGCGGCGGCCAGCAGCAGGGGCGTGACGAGGAGGCCGAGCGGCGAGCCGCGGCCGGCGGCGCCGTTCCGGGGCGCGGCGGGGGCGGCGGGGGCGGCGGGCCCGGCGGGGGCGTCGTGGGCGGTGACGGTCATGAGGCCCCGCCCGGAGCGGGCAGGGAGCGCAGCACCGAGGCCCAGGTGAGCGCGCCGAGGGGGCGGTCGCTCTCGTCCACGACGGCGACGGTGTCCTGGCGGGCGCGGAGCATCGCGTCCAGCGCGTCGTAGAGGGTTTGGTCGGCGCGGACGCGGGCGAGGTCGCGCGCCCCGTCCGGGCCGGGCCACCGCAGGACGCGGCCCTCGGCGTCCACCCGGACCGCGCGGGGCCCGGAGCCGGAGGCGGAAGGCTCCTGGCCCGGCGGGACGGGCACGACCGGGTCGAGCGCGAGGGTACCGACGGGCGCGAGGCGCAGGCCGCGGATGGCCGTGCCGTCGCCGAGGAAGGAGGCGACGAACTCGTCGGCGGGCGCGGCCAGGATGCGGGCCGGGGTGTCGTACTGGGCGATGCGGGCGCCCTCGGTGAAGACGGCGATGCGGTCCCCGAGCCGGACGGCCTCGGCCACGTCGTGGGTGACCAGCACGATCGTCTTGCGGATCTTGGCCTGGATGCCGAGGAATTCGCTCTGGAGCCGCTCGCGGGTGATGGGGTCGATGGCACCGAAGGGCTCGTCCATCAGCATCACGGGCGGGTCGGCGGCCAGGGCCCGGGCCACGCCGATCCGCTGCTGCTGCCCTCCGGAGAGCTCCTTGGGGTAGCGGCGGCGGAACGCGGCCGGGTCCAGGCCGACGAGGTCGAGCAGGTGGTCCACGCGCTCGCGCACGCGCCTCTTGTCCCAGCCGAGGGTGCGCGGGATGAGGCCGATATTGTCGGCGACCGTCATGTGGGGGAAGAGGCCGACCTGCTGGATGACGTAGCCGATGCGTCGGCGCAGCCGGTCGGGGTTGACGCGGGTGACGTCCTCGCCGTCGAGCAGGATGCGGCCCTCGGTGGGCTCGATGAGGCGGTTGATCAGCCGCAGGGTGGTGGTCTTGCCGCAGCCGGAAGGGCCGAGGAGGACCACGGTCTCCCCGGCGCGGACGTCCAGGGAGAGGCGGTCGACGGCGGCCCGGTCCTGGCCGGGGTACCGCTTGCTGACCTTGTCCAGACGGATCATCACGTCGGTGGCCGCCTCCGCCGGGGCGGGCTCGGGGCTGGACCGCGGGACGGACTCGGGGGCCGGCTCCGGGATCGTGTCGGGGGTCATGAGATGCCTCGCGAGGTGGTCAGGCGGGAGAGCACGACGAAGAGCAGGTCGAGGGCGAGGGCCAGCAGCGTGACGCCGAGGGTGCCGGCCAGAACCTGGTTGAGGGCGTTGGCGCCGCCTATGCGGGCCAGCCCGTCGAAGATCAGCTCGCCCAGGCCGGGACCGTTGACGGCCGCGGCGATCGCGGCGATGGCCACGCTCATCATGGTCGCGGTGCGCACCCCGGCCAGGACCACGGGCCAGGCCAGCGGCAGGCGGATGCGGCGGGCGCGCTCCCAGCGGCCGAGACCCATGCCGCGGGCGGCGTCCTCGACGGCCGCGGGGACCGATTCGAGGCCGGTGACGGTGTTGCGCAGGATCGGGAAGACGGCGTAGAGCACCAGGGCCACGATCGTGGGCCCGGCGCCCAGGCCCAGCAGCGGGATCAGCAGGCCGAAGAGGGCCAGGGAGGGGATGGTCAGCATGGTCCCGGCCACGGACAGCGCCACGCGCGCGGCCCGCGGGCGCCCGGCCAGGGCCACGCCCAGGCCGACGCCCAGAGCGGCGGCGATCCCGACCGCGATGAGCACGACCTGCGCGTGCTGGGTCATCAGCACGGCGATATCGGGCCACTCCCGGTCCAGGTACTCGGAGAAGCTCATGCGCCTCCCCCCAGGTTCGTCGTACGCATGTTCCCGATCCTTCCCGCCCCTGCCGATCTTCAACGCCCCCCGCGGCCACCTCAGGGTCTTCCCCGGGCCCCCCGCGGGACGACCCACTCCTACCCCGAAGGCCGTTGCGCATGGCCGGAACTCGTCAGTACTGTCGCCGGGTCCGTCCGGGAGCCGGCGAGGGAGGGCTCGATGCGCGTGCTCATGGTGACGGCGGGGGCCACCGGCGACGTGCTCCCCTACACGGGCCTGGCCGCCCGGCTGGCCGAGGCCGGCCATCGCCCGGTCATCGCCACGCACGGCGACTTCGCGCCCCTGGTACGCGAACGCGGCCTGGAGTTCCGGTCGTTCGGCGACGAGGAGGCCGGGCATGAGGAGCACACCTTCGGCCGCGGCAGCCGCGAACTGGTCCCCAACGCCAGGCGCACCGCCGACCTCGTCCGCAACCTGGACCACGGCATCGAGGCCATGCGCGCCGTGATGGCCGAGGGCGCGGACGTGGTGCTGCTGTCCACCACCAGCACCCCGCTGGGCTGGCACGCCGCCGAGGCGGCCGGCGGCCTGCCGACCGTCGGCGTCTTCCTCCAGCCCGCGCACCCCACCCGCGAGTGGCCCCCGGCCTTCCTCTCCGGCCGCCGCTCGCTGGGCGGTTGGGGCAACGCGGCGGCGGCCGGCGCCGCGCACGCCGCGATCGACCGGGCCACCGCCGGGGCGGCGAAGCGCTTCCGCGCCCGGCACGGCCTGCCGCCCGTGCCCGCCCGCGCGTTCCGCCGCCGCGTGGAGGAGCGGCACTGGCCCGTCTGCTACGGCTTCAGCCCCACCGTGGTCCCCCGCCCCGCCGACTGGCGGCCGGGCCTGGAGGTAGTGGGCTACTGGTGGCCGCGGCGCCCCACCGGCTGGGAACCCCCGCCCGGCCTTCAGGAGTTTCTGGAGGCCGGGCCTCCGCCGGTGCTCATCGGCTTCGGCAGCACCGCGATCGACGCCGGACACCGCGGCCGGGTGGCCGAGGCGCTGCGCGGCGCGCTGCGCCTGGCGGGCGTGCGGGGCGTGGTGCAGTCCGGCTGGGCGGGCCTGTCCGTGGCGGACGACCACGTCTTCCCGGTCGGCGCCGTGCCCCACGACTGGCTGATGCCGCGGGTCGCGGCGGTCGTCCACCACGGCGGAGCCGGCACCACCGCCGCGGCGCTGCGGGCGGGCGTTCCCGCCGTGACCGTCCCGGCCGGAATGGACCGGCCGTTCTGGGCCGAGCGGCAGGTCGCGCTGGGCACCAGCCCCGGCTGGGTTCCCATCGCCCGCCTGGGCGCCGAGCGCCTGGCGGAGCTGATCCGCCGCGCGGTCTCCGGGAAGGGCCACCGGGAGCGCGCCCGCGAGGTCGCCGAGGCCCTGGCCGCGGAGGACGGCGCCGCCCGCGTCCTGGAAACGGCCCTCCGCGCCGCCGCCCCCGCCGGCTGAACGCCCGGCCTCCCTGCCCTCCCGGTCGCGCTCGCGCCCCCGCCCCGCGGGCCGTCCGGCCCGCGGGGCGGGGGCGCGCCGGCTCAGCTCACCCAGTCGTCGTCCCCCGGCCGCGCCGCGAAGGCGTGCCGCCCGCGGTCGCGCACCGCCGTCGTCCCGTGTCTGCCCGCTGCCTCGTCCATGTCCTTCTCCTCTGCCCGTCGGGGCCGCCGTCCCATGGCGGCTCTTGTCACCGATTCCAGCGCCCCGGGCCTTGATCGGCACCCCCCTTCCGCCACTCCGATCAATCCTGTAGCCGCAGGTCACGGGCCCCCGGCGCGCTCCCAAACCCTCCGGCCGGGCGCGGACAACGGCCGCGAGCCGGACCGTTCGGGCCGCGCCTGTCGTACGCTGCCCAGGGGCGCGGCCGGGGGGCCGCCGGGGATGCGACTGTGGGGGGCGGTGCCCGATGGGCCGTCGGGAAAAGCCGCTGGATCCGACGGCGGGTCCGGTGGCGCGGTTCGCGCTGGAGCTGCGGAAGCTGCGCCGGGAGGCCGGGAGCCCGACCTACCGGACGATGGCCGGGCGGGTGCCCTACGGGGCGGCGACGCTGTCGGAGGCCGCGGCCGGTGAGCGCCTGCCCTCGCTGCCGGTGGCGCTGGCGTACGCGCGGACCTGCGGCGGGGAGGAGGCTCACTGGGAGGAGCGCTGGCGGGAGGCCCGGCGCGAGGAGGACGCCCGGCAGGCGCGGGAGGCCGGGAAGGCCGAGGAGGAGTTCGGCGCGCGCTCCCCCTACCCCGGGCTGGCACGTTTCGAACCGGCCGACCACGAGCGGTTCTTCGGCCGGGAGGCGCTGGTGGCCGAGGTGGTGGAGCGGGCGCACGCCCGGCGTCTGGTGGTGCTGGCCGGGCCCTCGGGCTGCGGGAAGTCCTCGCTGCTGCGGGCCGGGCTGATCCCGGCGCTGCGCGGGGAGTCCGACGGGGCGCGGCGCCCGGCGGCTGTGCGCATCCTCACGCCGGGCGCGAACCCGGCGTGCACGCACGCCCGCGCGCTGGTCCCGGCGGAGGGAGAGGGGCCCACGTGGGTGCTGGTGGACCAGTTCGAGGAGGCGTTCACCCTGTGCCGGGAGGCCGGGCGGCGGGCGGCCTTCCTCGACGCGCTGGCCAAGGCGGCGAACGCGGCGGACGGGACGGACGAGGCCGGCGGGGGCGGCCGGCTGCGGGTGGTGCTGGCCGTGCGGGCGGACTTCTTCGGGCGGCTGACCGAGCACCGGGACCTGGCGCTGGCCACCCGCGAGGCGACCGTGCTCGTCGCGCCGATGAGCCCCGCCGAGCTGCGCCAGGCCGTCGTCGGACCGGCCCAGGCCGAGGGCCTGATCGTGGAACGCGCCCTGACCGCGCGGATCCTGGAGGAGGTGGACGGCCGCCCCGGCGGCCTCCCGCTGATGTCGCACGCGCTGCGCGAGACCTGGCGCCGCCGCCGCGGACGTTCGCTGACGCTGGAGGGCTACGAGGCGGCCGGGGGCATCCGGGGCGCGGTGGCCCGCACGGCCGAGGAGCTGTGGACGGCGCTGCCGCCCGCGCAGGCCGAACGCGCGCGGCTGGTGCTGCTGCGGCTGATCGCCCCGGGGGACGGCGCGCAGGACACCCGGCGCCCGGCGCCCCGGGCCGAGCTGGAGGACGGCCGCGCGGCCGAGGTCGCCCCGGTGCTCGAACGCCTGGCCCGCGCCCGCCTGATCACGCTGGACGGGGAGTCGGCCGAGCTGGCGCACGAGGCGCTGATCACGGCCTGGCCCCGGCTGCGGGACTGGGTGGAGACCGGGCGGGAACGCCTGCGGCTGCACCGCGGGCTGACCGAGGCCGCCGCCGCCTGGGAGGCGCTGGACCGCGACCCGGGGGCGCTCTACCGCGGCACCCGCCTGGCCGCCGCGGAGGAGGCATTCCCCGGGGACACGGACGGCGCCCCGGACGAACTGACCGCCGGGGAACGGGCGTTCCTCGACGCCGGGCTGGCCGCGCGGGAGGCCGAACGCGCCGCCGCGGCCCGCGCCACCCGCCGCCTGCGCGCCCTCACCGCGGCCCTGGCCTGCCTCCTGGCCGCCGCGGTCGTGGCCGCGGGCAGCGCGCTGTGGCAGCGGCAGAGCGCGGTCGAGGCCCAGCGGGAGGCGGAGTCGCGCCAACTGGCCGCCCAGTCCGCCGCCTTCCTCGAGAGCGACCCCGACCTGGCCTCCCTGCTCGCCGTGGCCGCCTACCGCACGCACCCCACCTCCGAGGCGACCGCCGCCGTCCACGCCGCCTCCGCCCTGCCGCTGCGTCACCGCCTGCCGGGGCACGCGGGGGGTGTGCGCGCGGTGGCCTTCGGCCCCGGGGGCGACCTGATCAGCGTGGACGGGGCGGGCCGGACGCGCTCCTGGAACATGGACAACGGCGGCGCCCGGTCCCCGGCCGGGGCGGCGGCGCCCTCCGGCGTGGTCGGCCCCGCGCTGCTGAGCCCGGACGGCGCGCTGCTGGCCGCCGAGGAGGGCCTGGGCAACCTGCGGATCCGCGAGGCCGCCTCCGGACGGCTCCTGGCAACGCTGGAGGAGGTGGAGGACTTCGCCACGCCGCTGGCGTTCACGGCGGACGGCGCGGTCCTGGCCACGCACGGGCCCGGCTCGGTGCAGCTGTGGGACACCTCCACCGGGCGCCTGCGCCGCACCGTCACACCGCCGAGCGCCGGCCTGGGGACCCTGGCCCTGAGCGCCGACGGCGACACGGTGTTCACGGACGAGGTGGGCGGGCCGGCACTGCTGGACACGGTGACGGGCGGCGTGCGCTTCCGTGTCGGGGAGCGGAGCGGCCTGACCGTCGCGGCGGCGTTCAGCCCGGACGGCGGAAGCCTGATCACCGTCCGCGAGGACGGCGTGATCCGGCGGTGGGACGGGGAGGACGGCACCGAGTTGCCCGCCCTCGGCCGGGTGGACGGCCCGCTCGCGATGCCCGACGCGGACGGGCGGGACGGTGAGGCGTTCGGCCCCGGCGCCGCCGGCCTCCTGCCCCTGCTGGCCTTCTCCCCCGACAGCCGGGCCCTCGCCGTCTCCGCCCCGGACGGCACCGTCCGCGTCCTGGACGCCGAGAGCGGGGACCTGCGCGCCACCCTCACCGGACACGCGGGAGAGGTGACGGCCCTGGCCTTCGGGCCGGACGGCTCGCTGCTCGCCACCGGAGGCGACGACGGCACCGTCCGGGTCTGGGATGTCGGCTCAGGACCGCGCGCCTCCCTGACCGGGGCCGCCGGGATTGCGGACGCGGTGGCGTTCACCCCGGACGGCGAGGCCGTGGCCACGGCGAACGCCTCGGGACAGGTCCGCCTCTGGGACGCGGCGAGCGGCGCGCCCCTCGGCACCTTCCCGGACGGCGGCCCCGACGGCGGCGCGGCCCCCGGGCCGGGCGGCGTCGGCCCCGACACGGGCGGCGTCCCCCCCGAGGGCGTCGGCCCCGAGGCCGCCCCCGCCGACCGGCTCGACCTCAGCCCGGACGGCCGGCGCCTGGCCGTCCTGGGCACGGACGGCACGCTGCGGCTGTGGGACACCGCGACCCGGCGCCAGGTGGACGCCCGCCCGCTGGAGGACGCCTGGGGGCCGGTCGCCTTCGGCCCCGACGGGACCACCCTGGCCTCCGTGCACGGGGGCGGGGGCCTGCTGCGGGTCCAGGACGCCGCCACGGGGCGGCCGTTGGCCGCCCACGAGGACGAGCACGAGGACGGGGGCGTCATCGACACGGCGTTCAGCGCGGACGGCACGGCCCTGGCCACGCTGTACGAGGACGGCAGCGTCCGGGTGCGGAAGGTGGACGGCGGCGAGCAGGTCGCCGCCCTGGAGGACGCCCCCGGCGGCGGGGGCGGAAGCTCCCTGCCGGGCGTGGTGTTCGCCCCGGACGGCCGGACGCTGGGCGTGGTCCGGCCCGACGGCACGGTCCTGCTGTGGGACACGGACACCGGGAAGGTCCGCACCCCGCTCGCGGGGGAGACGGACGACACGCGGTCCCTGGCGTTCGGCCCCGACGGCACCGTGCTGGCCACGGGCAGTGGCGACGGCACCGTCCGGCTCTGGGACACCGTCACCGGCCGCCCGCGCGCCGAGCTGCCCGGGGGCTCCGGGCCGGTCCTGGCCCTGGCGTTCTCCCCGGACGGTTCCTCGCTGGCCACGGCGCCCCGGGACGGGTCCGTGCTGCTGTGGGAGGCCGCCCTGCCCAGTCCGGCCGAGGCCGTCCGGCGGCTGTGCGACGCCCTGGGCCGCGACCTCACCGCGCAGGAGCGCGCCGCGCACGTCCCCCCCGACGCGGCCGGCTCCGCGTGCCCCTCCTGAACGCCCGCCGACGTGGCCGCTGGTTGCTGACACCGTGTGAGGCCGTGGAGCAGCCGCGCCGTGTTCACCATCGGAATGTTCACCATCGGGGACTTCGCCCGGCACGGGGGCGTGACGGTGCGGATGCTGAGGCACTACGACGGCCTCGGCCTGCCGCGCCCCGCCCGCACCGGCCCCGTCACCGGCGACCGCTGCTACACGGCCGCCCAGCTCACGCGGCCCGACCGCATCGTCGCCCCGAAGGACCTCGGCCTCACGCTCCGGCAGGTGCGCGGAATCCTCGACGAGCGCGTCGACGCGGCCGAGCTGCACGGCATGCTGCCCAGGTCGCCGCCGCGCCGGACGCGCGGTACGACTTCGCCGTCGTGGACCTGCCGCCCATCGAGCAGGCCGCCACGCTCCTGCACCGGGGGTCCATGGAGCACCTGGTCTCCAGCCTCCAGGCCATCGCCCGCTGGACGGAGACCCACGGCTACCTCCCCCAGCCCCGGGGGCTGGGAGGTGCCTCCATGCCGGCCATGGCCCGGGAGGTCCACCACGAGACCCCGGGGCCCGGCCGGAGCGCCTGGGTCACCGAGGTTCAGGAGCCGGTGACCCGCGCCGCGTGACGTGAGCGGTGCCGGGCCCCGGGGTGGACGCGCCCCGGGGCCCGGTCCGCCGAAGGATGTACGGCGTTCTCCTCCGCGAACCTGACGACCCGGCGCCGGCCCAGATCCCATGATGAGCGGACAACCAGCCGATGCCCCAGGGGGTTTGCATGACCACCGCGGACGAGGCGCGCGCCGGCGCGCCGCCGTTGACGACGACCACGGAGCCCGCGTTATCCGCAGGGCGGCGGCTCCCGGTCCTGGACGTGCTGCGCGGCGTGGCCATCCTCGGCACGCTGCTGACCAACGTCTGGATCTTCGCCCACCCGGCCGGCGAGTGGGGCGTGCTCAGTGATTCCTCCGCCATGGTCAGCCTGAACGACCTGCTGCGCGATCCCTCCCCCGCCCTGGCCGCCGAGTGGGCCTTCCGGTTCCTCGGCAACGGCAAGGCGCTCGGGATGCTCACGCTGCTCTTCGGCGTCGGGCTGGCCATCCAGTACCGCTCGGCCACCGGCCACGGGGGGCGGTGGCCGGGCCGCTACCCGCGGCGCGCGTTGTTCCTGCTGGCCGAGGGAACGCTGCACTTCCTGCTGATCTTCGCCTGGGACGTGCTGATGGGCTACGCGGTCACCGCCCTGGTGGTGGCCTGGCTGCTGGCGCGCTCGGAGGCGGCCCGGCGGCGGGCCATGCGCTGGGCCGCGGGCGCGCACGTCGCCCTCGTGCTGCTGCTGACCGCCGCGCTGCTGGCCGAGGACGGCGAGGGCGGGGGCGACGCCGGGTACGGCCGGGCGGCCGAGGTGTACGGGCACGGCGGCTACCTGGAGGTGGTGGGCTTCCGACTCGAGCACGCGCTCGCGCTGCGGATGGAGCCGGTGATCACCTTCGGGCTGCTGCTCTTCCTCTTCCTGCTGGGCGTGCGGCTGTTCCGGGCGGGGGCGTTCGGGGACGACGCGGCGGGGCGCCGGCTGCGGCTGCGCCTGTGCCGCTGGGGCCTGGGGGTCGGCCTGCCGCTGAACCTGGCCACCTCGCTCGGCGGCTCCGACTGGGCGCTGGCGGACCGTTACCTGGCGGCGCCCTTCGTGGCGGTCGGCTGCGTGGGCCTGGTCGGCGCGCTGGTGGACCGCGTGCGCCGGCCGGGGGCGTTGACCGCGGCGCTCGGCGCGGTCGGGCGCACGGCCCTGTCCTGCTACGTGCTCCAGAACGCCCTGTGCGCGCTGCTGTGCTACGGCTTCGGCCTGGGCCTGGCCGCCCGTCCCGGCACGGACGGGTCCCCGTGGTGGGTGATGGGCGTGTGGGCGGGGGTGTGCGCCGTGTTGCTGATCGGCGCGCCCCTGTGGCTTCGCCGCTTCCGGCACGGGCCGCTGGAGGCCGCGCAGAAACGCCTGCTCCGCCGCTGACGCGAAGCCGGCCCGGCGGGTGCTACATCCGGCGCACCCGCCGGGCCAGCATGTTGCCGACGACGAGGTAGACCAGGGCGGCCAGCCCGTAGCCGCAGACCACGCGGGCCCACTCCTCGTCGAAGGTGAACATGTCGTGCGACCAGGCCGCCAGCCAGCGCGCGAGGTGCTCCAGCAGGTTGACCAGGTCGTTGGCCGGGTTGGCGTCGAGCAGGTACATCACCAGCCATAGGCCGATGACGGTCGCCGCGACGTCCGCGGCGACCGCGATGGCCGTGGCCGCGGGACCGAGTCTCACGTTTTTTGCGGACATGACATGCCGAGTGGCCGCGGACCCGCCCGCCCAAACCGCCCCGGGTTGCGGGCAACGGCACGGCGGGCGCCGCCCGCGCCGGGCCGTCGGCTGCGGTCCGGGGCGGGCGGGCGCCGGCACGCGGATCAGAGGAGCGCGGTGGTCCCGGAGAGCGCGCGGCCGAGGCGGAAAGCGACGGACCCCGGTGGGCCTGGCCGGGGCCGGGCCGGCGGCGGACACGCGGGCGGTGAGCGTGACGGCGTGCGGGACATCCGCGCGGCGGAGGGAAAGTTCGCCCGGGGCGTGTCCGCGAAGTCCCGCGGGCGCGCGACTTCGCGGACACGCCCTAGCCGCCCCCGGGGGCGGCCTCGCCGCCCGGGGCTCCCGGCGGCGGTCCCCCGGCGATGGCGTCGGCGGGATAGACCAGCACCCGGCACTCCCCGCACTCCTGACCCGCCGGCGTCGTCACCAACTGAAGGTGCAGACACGGACCGGCCACGGCCGGCGCGTGCTGTGCGTCCATGGACCGACACCTCCCTCTTCGCAGCCGTCGGACCACCCAGAGTCGCGAACCGCCCCTGCCCTCGGCCACCCCTCTTGCCACGACGGCCCGCGCGTCGTAAGGGAGCGCGGCACTCAGGGCGTTGGGCGGGTGGCGGTGACGAGCCAGGAGGCAGCGCCGAGGAGAACGCCGTCGGACGTCTCGAAGCGGAGGAGGGCGCGGCGGGCCGCGTCCATGGCGCGTTCCGCCGTGTCCGGGTCGACGGCGGCCAGGAGCTCGCGCAGGCGCGGACGGCCGCGCAGGAACGTTGCTGCATCGGAGGCGTCGGCGCCGAGCCACAGCGGGTCGGTGACGGGGACGATGCGGATTCCGGAGAGGGCGGCCTTCTCGAGGAGGTCCCGGACCCGCTCGGGGTCGGCCAGGGAGAACGGCCCGGGCGCGGCGCCGTCCTCGGCGCAGGGCAGGTCGAGGTGCTCGGCGAGGGCAGCGTCCACGACGGTCTGGAGGTCGTTGCGGCCCGGCGCCTGCCAGCACAGGAACGCCAGGCGCCCGCCGGGGCGCAGCGCGCGGCGGAGGTTGGCGAAGGCGGCCGGGGGGTCCTCGAAGAACATCACGCCGTACTGGCTGAGGACGACGTCGAAGGCGGCCGGGGGGAAAGGGTGCTCCTGGGCGTCGACCCGGCCGAAGCGGAGGTTGCGCAGCCCGGCCGCGGCGGCGCGTTCCCTGGCGTGGTCCAGCATCGCCTCCGACAGGTCCACGCCCAGGACACTGCCGGCGGGCGCGCGTTCGGCCGCGGCGCGGGCGGTGGCGCCGCAGCCGCAGCCGACATCCAGCACGTGGTGGGCCCGCGCGATGCCCGCGGCGGCCAGGAGCCGGACCGTGTGGCGGGCTTGCATGGCCGCGTAGCGCGCGTCGTGGGCGACGCGGTGGCGGGCGCTGTCGCCGTTCCACAGCTCTTTCTGCTCCGCGTTGGCCATCGGAATCCCCCTCCGTCGCGGGCCCTGTCGATCGCGGCTCGGTGAGCACCCTAGCCCCGGGCCCCTGGCTCGGGCCCCTACCCGCGCGGGCCCGGCCGCCATCCCTGCGCGTCCGGGTCCTGACCTTGCGTAGCGGCGGGGTTTCCGGCCCGGCGCCCTGGGCACCCGGTGCCGCGCACCAGCGGTCGCAGAGAAGCGGGCCGCAGAGAAGAAGACCGCGAGACAAAGACCGTCAACGCGGAAGGAGGAGAACCATGTTCCGCGCCATCGCCGACATTCTCCGCTCGATCGGCGGCGTCCTCGCCGCCGTCGTCTCCCTGCCGTTCCGGGCCGTCGCCCGCCTCTTCGGGGGCGCGTCGAGCAGCGTCCACGGGCGCCGCCACTGAGCCACAGCCTCGACGTCAAGTAGCCGTCCGCGCGCACACGTTCACGAAGCGGAGCACTTGCCTCCGCTATGCGCCCCCTTCTGCGCCCGGTGTGCTTCCGGGGGTACCGCATTTCGCCCCCCCGGCGCGCCGGGGGACGTGAGGATGTCGTGCGGACGCCCTGCGGGGGGCGTTCGCATCGCGAGCACAAGTGGCTGCCCCAGGAGGCAACAGACGTGATCCGGTTACTGCTCGTCCACGACGACTACCTGCTGCGGTGCGCCTTGAGGTCCCTGCTCACCTCGGCCGAGGACATCGACGTGGTGGCAGCCTCGTCGCGGGATGTGGCCCACGAGGCCGCGCGGCGGCCGGCGGACCTGGTCCTGCTGGACGTGGACTGTCCCGGCTTCTCCGCCCTCGCGGGGATGGGGAAGCCGCAGCCGTGGGACGGGATGGCCCGCTCGGGGCTCGTGGTGATAGCGCCGACCGGCAGACCGGGCCTGCTGCACCGGGCATTCGAGGCGCGCGCCCTGGGCTACGTCAGCAAGGACGCGCCGCCCGAGCGCCTGCTGGACGCGATACGGCGGGTGGCGCAGGGAAGCCGGTACGTGGACGACGCGCTGGCGCCCGACTTTCTGAGCGCGGCGCGGATGCCGCTGACGCCGCGCGAGCTGAACGTGCTCTCCCTGGCCGCCGACGGGGCCTCGGTCTCCGAGATCGCGGGAACGCTGTGGCTGGCGGAGGGCACGGTCCGCAACTACCTGGCGGCGATCATCCGCAAGACCGGCGCCCGCAACCGCGTGGACGCCATCCGGATCTCACGCCACGCGGGCTGGGTCTGAGGGGTCGGGCCGGGGCGCCTCCGGATCCTTGCGGCCGGGGGGTGCCCAGCCCGCCGCCAGGTCGCGGTAGAGGGGCGAGCGGGCCAGCGCCCGGGCGTGCGTGCCGGTGACGTGGTCCTCTCCGTCCAGGACGAGGACACGGGAGGCCCGGCGGGCCGAGCTGATCCGGTGGGCGACGACCAGCAGGGCGCCGCCGGGGCGTCGGGCGAAGGCCCGCTCCGCCCGCGCCTCGGCTGCCGGGTCGAGGTGGCAGGTGGCCTCGTCCAGCAGCACGAGCGGGGCGGGAGCCGCCCAGGCGCGGGCCAGCGCCAGCAACTGGCGTTCCCCCGCGGAGAGTTCCTCCGGCGCGACGCGGCCCCCGGGCCCGCCGAGGCGTTCGACCACGGCCTCCGCGCCGACCGCGCGGGCGGCTTCCAGCAGGGCCGCGTCCGGGGTGGGGCCGGGGCGGAGGTAGGCGAGGTTCTCGCGGACGGTGCCGGTGAAGACGTAGGAGTCCTGGGGCAGCAGCACCCGCAGCCGCGCGGCCTCGGCCGCCCCGAGCCCCGCCGCCGGGCGGCCGTTGAGGAGCACCTCCCCCGCCGTGGGCGCCAGCAGCCCGGCCGCGAGCGCGGCCAGCGTGGACTTGCCCGTCCCGCTCGGCCCGACCACGGCGAGATGCCCGCCGGCGGGCAGCACCAGGTCCAGCCCGCTGAACAGCGCCTGGGAGCGGCCTCCGTAGGCGAAGCGGAGCCCGCGCAGTTCGAGCGCGGGCGGGGCCCCCGAGCCGGAGGCGGCCCCGGCCACCGCGCCGGGGGCAACGCCCGCGGCGGGCGCGGTCGATCCGGGTACGGCCTGCGGTGCAACGCCCCGGGCTAGCAAGGCCGTTGGGGCGGGCGCTGCCTCCGGCGCGGCGTCACGGCCGGCGCCCCGGGCAGTGCTCTCGGCCACGCCGGGGGCGGCGTCCCATGCGAGGCCCCGCGCCGGCCCGGCGGCCTCGTCCGGAGCGGCCTCGGCGGCCGGGGGCCCGCACGCTTCGGGTCCCCGGCCGACGGGACGCAGGCGGGTCAGGACGACCTGGAGGCGCGTCAGGGCGCCGGCCACGCCGTCCATGAGGGTGTGGAGGGCGGGGAGCAGGGCCTGGCTGAGATAGGTGAGGGCGCCGGCCAGCGCCCCTGCCGTGACGCCGCGTTCCAGCAGCCAGGGGGCCGTGAGCAGGAGAAGCGGCAGCGGCAGGTGGCCGCCGAGGCCGAGGGCGAGGGACCGGAACAGGCCCCAACGGGCCAGCGCCCGGGCGGCGTTCAGCTCCCGGGTCACGCGCTCCCCGGTCTCCGCGGCGGCACGGTCCTCCGCGCCGCAGGCCGTGATGTCGCGCAGGCCGGCGAACGTCTCACCCAGGCAGGCCGCCAGCGCCTCGTCGGCCTCCAGAACGGCGCGCTGGCGCCGGGCCAGCGGGGGCAGGGCGCAGCCGAAGACGGCCAGGCCGAGCAGCAGCGGGGGCAGCACGACCAGGAGGAGGGCGGGCGCGAGCGCGGCGAGCCCGGCCACGGCCCCGGCCAGGGTGAAGACGAACGTCTGGGCGACCAGGATCAGCCCGGCGAAGCTGTCGCGGGCCAGCTCGGTCTGGTGGCCGAGCCGCGAGACGACGCCGGGGGCGGAGGCCGTTCCGCGCAGGGCGTCCTCGGCGACGCCGGTCACCAGCCGGTCGCGCAGCGGCTCGACCAGCCCGGCCACGGCGCGGTGGACGCGGGCCGCGCTGAGCGCGCCGAGCGCGACGCCCGCGGCGGTCAGGGCCAGCCAGCGCAGCCCGGCGGCCGGGTCGCCGGCGAGGAAGCCGCGGTCGAGGGCGCGGGCGACGCCGAGGCCCATGAGGAAGGTCTGCGCGGACTGGAGCAGGGACCAGCAGGCGAGCGCGGCCAGCGCCCGGCGGCGGCGCAGCAGGAAGCGCAGGCCGGAGCGGGCGAGCCGGGGCCCGGCCCCGGACTCGGCGGTGGGCTCGGCGGTGGGCTCGGCGGTGGGCTCAGGGGCGGGCGGCGCGGCCATCGCGGACCCCCTCCCCCTCGTCGGCCTCCCCCTCGTCCGCGGCGCCCGGCTCGTCCGAGGCCCACAGGGCGCGGTACTCCGGCAGCCGCCACAGCTCGTGGTGCGGCCCGAGCGCGCGCACCCGGCCCCCGTCCAGCCAGGCGACGAGGTCGGCGCGGGCGGCGGTCGCGGCGCGGTGCGCGACGACCAGCCGGGTGCGGCCCCCGGCCTCGCTCATCAGGGCGCGGCCGACGCGCAGTTCGGTGACGGTGTCCAGGCTGGAGGTGGCGTCGTCCAGGATCAGCAGCCGCCCGTCGTGGGCGAACGCCCGTGCCAGACCCAGGCGTTGAAGCTCCCCGCCGGAGAGGGGCGCGTCGGCGCACGGGGTGTCGTAACCCTCGGGGAGGGTGCGGATGAACGCGTCGGCGCAGGCGGACCGCGCGGCGGCGGCCACGCGCCCGGGGGCGGGCCGGGCGGGGCCGTAGCCGATGGTGCCCGCCAGGGTGCCGCCGAGCAGCGCGGGCCGTTCGAAGGCGTAGCCGACGGCCTCGCGGAGCTCGCGGCGGGTCAACGCCCGCAGCGGCACGCCGTCCAGCAGGACCTCCCCGGCGTCGGGGTCGGCCAGGCGCCCGGCCATGGCGGCGAGCAGGGACTTGCCCGTGCCGGAGCGGCCGACGACGGCGAGGGTGGCGCCGCCGGGAACGTCCAGGTCGAGGCCGTCGAGGACAAGGCGGCCGTCGCGGGCGGCGGTGACGCCGCGGAGCCGGAGGCGTCCGGCGCCGGGGCGGGGCAGGGCGGCCTCGCCGTGGCGGACGGGGGCGGCGGCCAGCACCTCGCCGATGCGGCGGCCGGCGCCGCGGGCCTGGACGACGCGGTTGACGTGGCCGACGCAGACGCCGACGGCGGAGGCGAAGGAGGCGTAGCGGGCGGCGGCCAGCAGGCCGCCGGTGGACAACTGCCCTTCGGACAGCAGGAGTCCGGCGGTGGCCAGGACGGCGAGCTGGAGGAGCGGGGAGAGGGCGGCGGACCGGCCGGTGGCGCGCGCGGTGACGTGCCACATCCGGTGTCCCTGGGCGGAGAGTTCGGGCAGCGGGGCCAGCACGCGGTCACGCTCGCGCCGCAGGGTGCCGGCGGCGGCGATGGTGGTGGCGCCGCGGGTGGCCTCCACCAGCCGGGCGGCGATGGCGGCCTGGGCGCGCTGGTAGCGCTCCAGGGCGTCGGCGGTCGAGCGGGCGAAGGAGCGCAGGAGCAGCGCGAGCAGCGGGAGCCCGGCCAGCAGGACGGCGGCCAGGCGCCAGTCGAGCAGGGCGAGGGCGAGGAGGCCGCCGACGGGGGCGGCGGCCCCGGCCGCCGCGGCGGCGAGGGCGGCGGGGGCGGCGCCGGCGTGGGCGGCGTTGAGGGTGGCGCGGGTGGCCAGGTCGCCGGGGGCGAACGGGGCGGCGCCGCGCGGCCCGAGGGCGAGGGCGTGCCCGATGAGGCGCCCGCGCAGCCAGGCGGCGGCCCGCGCGTCGGTCGTTCCGGCGAGGACGGAGCGGGCGGCGCCCGCGGCGAGTTGGGCGCCGGCCAGGCCGGCGCAGGCCAGGGCCCAGCGGCGGGCGCCGGGCGCCCCGGCGAGCAGGGTGTCCACGGCGCGGGCGAGCGCGGCGGGCAGCAGCAGGGCTGCTGCGGTCTCGGCCAGGCCGAGCAGCAGCAGCCAGGCGGCGCGGGCGGCGCCGTGCCGGGCCGTCGCGCGCAGGACCGAGGGGGGCTCGCCCGGGGCGGCGGGCCGCTCCCCCGGGCGCGGGGCGGCCGCCCCGCGCGACGGTGCGCGCGGGGCGGCCTGGGGTCCGCTGCTCAGAGGCACAGGATGGTGCTGTGCGAGCTGTGGTTGTTGCAGATCAGCAGGCTGAGGCTGCTCTCGCCGCCGCCTCCGCCCCCACCGTCGGTGGCGGTCTCCGGCTCCATGGACTGAAGGTCGAGCAGGGACATGGGGTTTCCTTCCGTCGTCGATCTCATGACGTGGTGCGGTGTGGTGCGCTGTGGTGCGGTGGTGCCTTCAATCGGTCCCCCGTGCGCCTCCGCCGTCCCGCGGCGGAGGAATCTGTGGGCCGCCGCCGGGGGGCGGCGGCAGGAAGGGCAGGCCGGGCGCGCGCCCGCCCGTGTCGCCGCGGTGGGCGGCGGCCAGGGCGAGGAGGCAGCCGGCGGTGCCGGTGGCCAGGTCCATCGACAGGCGCATCATCTGGTCGCCGGGGAAGGCGAGTCCGCCGCCCCAGGGCATGGCGTACCAGTCGAGCGCGGCGGCCTGCGCGTCGAGGTCGGCGGCCGTGACGCCGGGCGTGGCGGTCCTGGCCAGGTGCCAGATCATCCCGGCCCGGCCGCGGAAGAGGCCGGGCTGGGCGTAGTAGCGCAGCCTCGCGGCGGGCAGGATCGCGGCCCGGGCGGCGGCCAGGCGCTCGTCGGCGCGGTGGGCGAGGTAGTCGTCCAGGACGGCGGCGATGCCGACGCTGCCCTCGGCGAGGTAGGGCATGGTGCGGGTGCCCTCGTCCACGGCCAGGGTGCCGTGGCTGTCGGCGCGGCAGTGGGCCAGGTCCCGGGTCAGGGCCGCGGCGGCGAGGTCGAGCAGGCCGGGGGCGCGGGTGCGTTCGTAGCGGCGCACGAAGAGCAGGGCCGCGCCGCTCGCGCCGCGCATCAGCCCGGCGCGCGCCCGCCCGGGCGCGGGGCGCGAGGGGTCCCCGGGGCTTCCGGGTCGGGTGGGGCCGGGCGGGTCCCCGAGGCGTTCGGCGGCCAGGTCGGTGACGCGCTCGGCGTGGGCGGCCAGGGCGCTCTCGCCGGTGGCGGCGGCCAGCTCGTCCAGGACGAGGCCGATGCCGGCCAGGCCGCCGTGCAGGTGGGCGGGCAGGCGCTCCCAGCGCTCGCCCAGCGCGCGCTCTGCCAGGTCGAGCGCGGCCTGCCGGTGGCCCAGCCCGTGCCGGGTGTGGACGACGCCGAACAGGCCGTCGTACAGGCCCAGGGGGCTGCCCTCGGGGGGCGCGGCGGCGCGGCGCAGCAGCCAGCGTTCGCCCTCCTCGTGGCGTTCGGCGCCGCCTGGCGCGAACTGGGCGGGGTCGCCGGGGTAGAGGCGGTCCTCCCGCTCGGGGGTGGCGGAGGCCAGGATCGCGCGGACCAGGGCGTCGCGCAGGCCGGGCCAGTCCGCGGGCGCGGGGCGCCGCGCGGCGGCGGGGGCGGGGGTCGGGGCGGCGGATATGGGGGCCGCGGGCGAACGGCCGTTCCCGGCGCCGCGGATCTCGGCCACGGCCTCGTCGAGGAACGCCCCGGGCAGTGTGGGGAATTCGCGCGCGGCCACCTCCGCGAGGTGTTCGGCCTTGGCGGGGTCGATGGCCAGCAGCGAGGTCATGGGCAGGAACAGGGCCAGCCGCAGGCAGGCCAGGGCGTAGCGGTCGACGGCGTAGCCGGTGCGGTCGGCGGGTGCGACGAACCCGGGGTGGGCGACGATCTGGCGCGGGTTCTCGTCGGCGGGCGCGGCGGCCTCGAAGTCGAGGAGCGAGACGGTGCGGCCGTCGGGGGCGACCATGACGTTGAACATGTGCAGGTCGTTGAAGACCAGCCCGCGGCCGTGGAGGGCGGCGACGGCGCGCTCGACTCCCGCGTGCACGTCCAGCGCCCAGCTCGCGTAGTCGGCGAGGCGGCCGGGGTCGGGGGCCTCGGCGAGCAGCGGATGGCGTTCGGCGAAGAAGGAGTTGAGGGTGCGCCCCGGGAGGTGGTCCATCACCAGGAAGCGGTGCTCGCCGAGTTCGAACCAGTCGCGGACCGCCGGGGCCACGGAAAGGCCGGACACCCGTTCCAGGGCGGCCCGTTCGCGCTTCAGGCGGGTGACGGCGTCGGCGCCGTCGGCGGCGAGGCCGGCGTGCGGGCGGGCCTCCTTGAGGACCACGCGCTCGCCGGTGCGCAGGTCGGTGGCGCGGTAGACGCCGCCGCCGTTGGAGAAGTGCAGGGCGCCCTCGATGCGGTAGGGCAGGTCCCCCAGGACGACGCCGTCGCGGGCGGCGAGGTGGGGTTCGAGGAAGGCGGGCAGGGTCACCCACTCGGGCAGGGAGAAGACGGGGGTGCGGCGGTCGGGCACCAGCCGGCCCCAGTCGTCCTCGATGGCGGGGACGAGGGAGCCGGAGCCGTTGTCGCACCAGCGCGGGACGAAGGCGCCGTAGCGGACGTAGAGCGGGCCGCGGCCGATCCGCAGGTCGGTGAGGATGTACGGGCCCTCACCGCCGTCCAGCAGCTCGCCCAACTCGGCGAGCAGCACCTCCAGTCGGTCCTCGTCGGCAGGGTAGAGGGTGGCGAATTTGCCGCTGAGGTGGCGTTCGGCGTACTTGGAGTTGCGCAGGTAGAGCAGTTCGCGGGCGGGGACGAACTTGAAGGGGATGCCCCGCGGCACGCAATGGTCCCAGACCTTCGCGGCGGTCTTGTCGGCGTTGGCCAGGGTCGCGGAGACGTGCACCTTCCAGCCCTGGGCGGGCATCGGGGCGGCGCCCCCCTCGCCCGGGGGCGGGGGCATCAGGTGGAGCCAGTCGCCGGAGCGGCGGGCGCTCCACCCGGCGGGCACGGGCCGCTGCGCGGTCTCGAACCAGCCCTCGGGGTGCGTGCCGCCGGGGGCGGCGGGCGCGGCGGCGCGGTCGGGCGTTTCGTAGAAGTGCCGGTCGACCAGGCAGAAGACCTCGTACCGCTTGTCCACGCCCCCTCCTCGCCTCTCGTCGTCCGCGGTGCGTCCGGGCGGTCCCCGGCACGTCAACGAGGGTTCCAGCGGCGGGAGTCGGCGGACAGTGGCGGCTGTCACGGAAAAGGCATGCGGAACGCACGGGTGGTGACGAATGCCTGATCAGACGTCATATGCCAGTCGCACGGCCGGAGTCGAGCAGCGGGCGAAGGGCGGGCGCTCGGGTGCGCGGGGGCGGGGCGTTCAGGCGCGGCGGGCGACGACGAGCAGGCAGCGCGGGGCGCCGTCCGGGCGGCGGCCCAGGGCCTCCAGCGGCAGCGTCTCCGGGGCGAACCCGGCCGCCGTCAGGTCGCGCAGCACGTCGGGGAGCCGGAAGGTGCGGTAGTACATGACGAACGGCGGGCGCCACAGGGCGTTGCGCACCCGCATGGCCGCGTCGAAACCCCACAGCGCCCAGTAGGCGCGGGAGCCGACGCGCGGCGGCGCGACGAGCGGGAAGGCGAAGCGCCCGCCGGGCCGCAGCGCGGAGCGGACCGAGGCGAAGAGCGCGGGCCGCTCGGCGGGCAGGAAGTGCCCGAACGCGCCGAAGCTGACGGCGAGGTCGAAGACCGGCCGGACCGGCAGCGCGCGGGCGTCGGCCCGCACCCAGTCCACCCCGTCGCCGGGCGCGGCCCGGCGCGCCACCTCCAGCATCCCCGTGCTGATGTCCACGCCGGTCACCCGTCCCCGGCAGATCTCGCGCAGCACCGCCGCGCCCGCGCCGGTGCCGCAGCACACGTCAAGACCGTCGCCGAGGGGCCCGAGCCCGCGCAGCGCCCCGCCCACGGCGTCCAGGACGGCGTCGGGGGTGCGGAAGGGGGTGCGGTCGAACTTCGGGGCCAGCAGGTCGTAGCCGCGCTCGACAGAGGACAGGGCCTGCACGGCCAGCTCGCGGAGGGTCGGACCCTGGGGGGAGAACACGCGGCCACCGTAGCCGTTCGCCGCGCGCCGGGGCCCGTTCGCGTGGCGCGACGCGAGGGGCCCCGGGCGCGGGCGGAACGGCCGTGCCCCGGGGAGGGGTCAGGAGGGCAGCAGCAGGTAGTCCGGGTAGTTGCCGGGCAGCCGCTCCTCACGCGGCCCGCGCGTGACGGCGCGGGTCAGCAGCTCGCCGCCGACGACCGCCCCGCGCCAGGAGTTGCCGTGCCCGCCGAAGCGCTCCTCCCGGTCGCCGCGCGAACGGGGCTTGTTGATCCCGACTTTGAAGGCCCGGATCTCCTGGGCCAGGCGCCCGGCCGTGGACTCGTCGTCGCAGGACAGGGTTGCGACGAGCGCGCCGTTGGAGGCGTTCATCGAGGACAGCAGCTCGGCCTCGGTGTCCACGACCACGATGGTGTCCACCGGCCCGAAGGGCTCCGCGTGGTGCAGCGGGGAGGAGGGCGGCGGGGCGAGGATGGCCGCCGGCGCCAGGTAGGCGGAGGTGTCCTGGCCGGGCAGGAAACGGCCGTCGTCCAGGCTGCCGCGGTACAGCGGCAGGCCCCCGGCGGCGATCGTGTCCTCGGTCAGCCCGGCCAGCTCCTTGGCCTTGGCGTTGTTGATCAGCGGCCCGAAGTCCAGCTCGGGGAAGGGGTCCTCGGGCGCGGCCACGGCCAGCGGGTGGCCGAAGCGGATCTCCCGGACGGCGCCGAGGTAGGCCGCGAGGAAGCGGTCGAGCAGGGAGCGCTGCACGACGAACCGCGGGTAGGCCGTGCAGCGCTGCTTGGCGTACTCGTAGGTCTTGCGGAGCTGGCCGCCCAGCAGGTCCCAGTCGCTGTACTCCCACACGCCCCAGGTGTTGAGGCCCTCCTGCTCCAGTATGTGGCGCCGGTCCAGGCCGGAGAGGGCAGCGGCGATCCGCGCCCCGGCCCGCCGGCCGCCGACGAAGGAGACGCAGCCGACGTGCGGGGAGCGGACCAGGGCGTCGTTGAGCCGGGCGCCGCTTCCGCTGATCAGGGTCAGGGGCAGGCCCTCGCGGGCGCCGAGCGCGGCGGCCAGGGTCAGGCAGGAGAGGCCGCCGTTGGTGGGGACCTTGGCGACGGTGGCGTTGCCGGCCAGGACCTGCACGAGCATGGCGTGCATCAGCACGCTCATGGGGTAGTTCCAGCTCGCGATGTTGGTGACGGGGGCGTCGAGGGCGACGCGGCCCTCCAGGTGCCCGGGGGCGGCGTCCACGTACCAGCGCACGCCCTCGATGCAGCGGTCCACGTCGGCGCAGGCCAGCCGCCAGGGCTTGCCGATCTCCCACACCAGCAGCAGGGCCAGCAGGTCGCGGTGCTCGGTCATGGCGTCCAGCGCGGCGGTCACGCGCGCTCTGCGCTCGGCCAGCGGGACGCGGCGCCAGCGCTGGTGCTGGTCATAGGCGGCGGCCACGGCCCGGTGGGCCTCGGCGTCGTCCAGGAACGGCGGCCCCGGCAGGTCGGTGCCGTCCACGGGCGAGACGGCGGGCTGCGGAACGCCGTCGCGCTGCCAGGCGCCGGCCCACAGGTTGCGCGCCCGGTCCTCGTCGAACGCCTCGGGCGCCGCCCGCAGGCAGCGGGCGTAGGTCTCGTCCCATGCGGTGCCGGCCTTCAGCGTCAGGCCCGCGGGGTGTGAAGGTCGCATCATCCATCCTTCGGGGGTCACCGCGGCCGCCTCTCGACGGTCGGTGGCTGGGGCCCTCGGCCCTGGGGAACGGTCGGCTCCCCGGGCGCGGGCACGGCCGCGGACGGCGCCGTCCCCGGCGCCGTGGAGTGTCATGTACCCGGCCGAGGAGCCGGGACCACCGAACTCACGCCCCCGGAACCAAAGGTGTGAGCCTGCTACAACGCCCGGGGTCACGCCTGGGAGATCCCGCACATTGGCGCGCGCCGGGTGAGCACGCCCCCGCTTCGGCTTGCGCGCCGGGCGCGGGAGGAGAGGGAGCGTGCGGGGCGCCGGGGCCGGTAGGTTGGCTCCGGAGAGCCGTCGTGCGATCACGATACGCATCGGCGGGCGCTGAGGTGTGGCGGAGGTGGCGATGGAGCCGGCGGAGAACGGGTGCCCGGGGCCGCACCGGCAGTGCCAGGCGTGCACGGGGCAGCGGATGGAGTTCCGCGAGACGCTGTACGTGCCGGACTCCGGAAGCCCGCAGGGCGTGGTGGCCCCGCACGTGTGCTGGTACTGCCAGGGCCGCGGCTTCTACTGCCACGGCCCGCGGCGCTGCACGCCCGAGCCGCGCTAGGGCGGACAGACGCTAGGGGTGGTCCCGGGGTGAACTCCCGCCGTCCGGCGGGCAGATGGACGGTGAAGGCCCGCGCCGGGCCCTCGCTCCCCCACGTCCCTTCCGGAGGAATCCGTGAGATTACCCCTCAGACGCTCCGCGCTGTCCGCCGCCCTCCTGGCCTGCCTGTCCGCCGCCGCACTGCTGCTGGCCGCCCCCGGCCAGGGCGCCGCGGCCGAACGCGCGCCCGCGCCGAGGGCGTTCGGCGCCCAGGAGCTGGCCGCGGCGAGCGCCGCCGTCCGCGCGGCCGACGTGCCGGGCACGGCCTGGGCCGTCGACCGGGCCTCGGGCCGCGTCCGCGTCACCGCCGGCCCCGAGGTCCCCGCCTCCGCGCTGGCCGCGTTGCGCCGGGAGGCCGGCGACCTGGCCCCCGCCCTGGCCCTCGAACGCGCCGCGGCGCCGCTGCGGCCGTTCGTCAGCGGCGGCGAGCGGGTGTACTCGCCGGGCGGGCAGTGCACGGCCGGCTTCAACACCGTCTCCGGCTCCGCCGCCTACCTGCTGACCGCCGGGCACTGCACCACCGGCCTGCCCACCTGGTACACCGACCCCGCCCTGACGATCCCGATCGGCCCCTCGGTCGGGAGCAGCTTCCCCGGCAACGACTTCGGCCTGATCCGGTACACCAACCCCGCGGTGCCGCACCCCGGCACGGTGGTCTGCAACGGCCGCGAGGTGGACATCACCGGCTGGCGCAACGCGACCGTGGGCATGACCATCTGGATCGCCACCCCCACCGGCTGCCGCTCCGGCACGGTCACCGGCGTCAACTTCACGGTGAACTACGGCGGCGGCCAGATCGTCAGCGGCCTGACGCGCACCAACGCCTGCGCCGAGCCGGGCGACAGCGGCGCCCCGGCGTTCTCCGCGCCCTACGCGATCGGGCTGGTCTCCGGCGGCAGCGGCAATTGCTCCGTGGGGGGAACGACCTACCTCCAGCCGGTGGGCGAGGCGCTGGCCGCGTACGGGCTGACACTTCTGTAGCGGGACGGGAGGGGCGCCCGGGCGGGCGGAGGAGTAGGCTTGCGCGTGAAGTTAGGCTTGCCTAAGTTTCGCCCGACGCCGAGGAGTGCGCGTGTCCGACCGAACCGGCCCCCGGGCCGCCCCGAAGGTGAACACCGCGCGGGTGCTGCGCGCCGAGCGCGTGACTCCGCACGTGATCCGACTCGTGCTCGGCGGCGAGGAGCTGCGCGACTTCGCCGCCAGGAGCGACACCGACCAGTACGTCAAGATCCTCTTCCCGGTCCCGGGCGTGGACTACCCCGAGCCCCTCGACATCGCCGCCGTGCGCCGCGACCTGCCCCGCCACGCCTGGCCGCGGACGCGGACGTACACGGTGCGCGCCTGGGACCCGGAGGCCCTGGAGCTGACCATCGACTTCGTGCACCACGGCGACGCGGGGCTGGCCGGGCCCTGGGCCGCGGCGGCCCGGCCGGGCGACCCGGTGAGCTTCCTGGGCCCCGGCGGCGGGTACGCGCCCGCCCCGGAGGCGGCCTGGCACCTGCTGGCGGGCGACGAGAGCGCTCTCCCCGCCATCGCGGCGGCCCTGGAGGCGCTGCCGGCCGGGGCGGTGGCTCGGGTGTTCGTGGAGGTGGCGGGCCCCGAGGAGGAGCAGAAGCTGGACGCCCCGGCCGGCGCGGAGATCCGCTGGCTGCACCGGGGCGCGGGCCGCGTCGGCGACGCACTGGTCGCGGCGGTCACCTCGGCCGCGTTCCCGCCGGGTCCGCCCCAGGCGTTCGTCCACGGCGAGGCCCACTTCGTCAAGGAGCTGCGCCGCCATCTGCGCCAGGACCGCGGCCTGCCGCGCGAGGCCCTGTCCATCTCGGGCTACTGGCGCCGGGGCAGTGATGAGGACGGCTGGCAGGCCGGCAAGGCCGAGTGGAACCGCCAGGTCGAACGCGAGCAGGAGACGGCCCACGTCAGGGACTACCCGGCCTGAGCCGGGGGCCGGGTCGGACACGGCCCTCCTGACCCGGCGGCCCGGGGCCGCGCCGTGCCTCTCGGGAGTTGCCGGCCGGCCGCGTGCCCTCCGCGTGGCGGTGTCGCCAGTGACCGTCGCCCGTGGCCTGCCCGGATCGGTGCGGCCAGGGTGCCGTCAGGCGCCAGGGCGCTGGGCGATCGCGTGTTCCAGGACGCTGCGCAGTTCCTCGAAGCGTGGCTGCTGCCACCGGTCGAAGCAGACTGCCTTCGGGCTGGCCGCCGCCTTCCTGAGGTGGTGGAACGACCAGCCGCCGAACGCCCGGTCCTGGGCGCCGATGATGTGGATGAACCCCGGGTTCCAGTAGCCGGCCGGGCGCCACTGGACGGCCACGACGTAGCCGATCGGGGCTTGCAGTGAGGCCGACGTGCGCCGACGCATTCGGCCGAGCAGTCCCTCAGGGGTGATGGTGACGAAGCGGCCGTCGAAGCGGACACAGCCGTCCCTGCCTCTGGCCTCCATCACATCCCCTCCCCAGCCGTCGGCCGACGCGGCCGGCACCTGCCCGGGAAATACCCCTGATCGGCCGGTCTCATCCGAGGAAGGACCGGCGTCCGCGCAGCCGGGGCCGGCCGCCGGGACGGACCGGGCCGGCGTCCGAGGCACGCGGGCGTTGGCGGCGGGTCTGGGCGGCGAGGCGGGTCACCGGGGGAACGCCGGCCAGGCGGCAGACGGCCACGTAGAGCAGCAGGGGGTGGGTGAACGGCGCCGCGTCCTCCGGCCAGTGGACCAGCTGCGCCGGGCCGTCCCCCGCCGCGCCACGCCCCCCGTGGTGGCGCGGCGCGGCGGGAGTCTGGTGCGGCGCGCGCTGCGTGTGCGCGCCGGGGCGGACGGCGTTGGGCCAGTAGCGGGCCGTGGCGGGCCAGTCGAGGCCGATCTGGGAGTCGGGGGGCACCACCCACCACCACAGGGCGGAACAGGCGAAGACCGCGCCGCTGCGCGGGAGGCAGCCGAGGATGCGCCGCCCGTGATCCTCGGGGATGCCCACGGCGTCGCCCGCCGTGCCGGACGGGGCGGAGGCGGGCAGGGTCAGGCCGGCCGGGGCGCTGCCGGACGCGGCCCGCGCGCGCGAGGGCGCTGGGCGCACGAGGCCGGGCTGACGCTGGTCCATGCCGCCGCCGCGCTAGGGGCGGCGGCCGTGGGCCGCCGCCCGCTGGGCGGGGACGGGGGCGGCCGGCGGG
>NZ_JAVREN010000039.1:0-48115 GCF_031845405.1 Streptomyces boetiae | reverse complement strand
ATCCTGGAGGCAGCAAGGCCGGGCCGGGGCACCCGCCCCGGCCCGGCTCCGCCCCTGTCCCGGAAGGCCGCGCATGCCCCCACCGCCGCCCCCACCGCCGCCCGCACCGCCCTCCCCCGGCGCCCCCGCGCTCCCCTCCCCCGCCCCGTCCACGCTGATCACGGGCCTCGGCTCGCTGGTCACCAACGACCCCGGGCTGGGCGAGGGCCCGCTGGGGCCGATCCGCGGCGCGGCCGTGGTCTTCGAGGCGGGCCGGGTGGCCTGGGCGGGGCCCGCGCGCCGGGCCCCCGCGGCGGACGTCGCCGTGAACGCCGGGGGCAGGGCGGCCGTTCCCGGGTTCGTGGACTCCCACGCCCATCTGGTGTTCGCCGGGGACCGGGCCGGGGAGTTCGCCGCCCGGATGGCCGGGCGCCCCTACGAGGCCGGCGGCATCCGCACCACCGTGGCCGCCACCCGGGCGGCCACGGACGAGGAGCTGCGGGAGGCCGTGCGGCGCCGGGCCGCCGAGGCGCTGGCCCAGGGCACCACCACGCTGGAGATCAAGTCCGGCTACGGCCTGACCGTGCACGACGAGGCCCGCTCGCTGGCCGCCGCCGCGGCGCACTCCGAGGAGACGACCTTCCTCGGGGCGCACGTGGTGCCGCCGGAGTACGCGGACGACCCGGCCGGGTACGTCGGCCTGGTCACCGGGCCGATGCTGGAGGCCTGCGCCCCTTACGCCCGCTGGATCGACGTCTTCGTGGAACGCGGGGCGTTCGGCGAGGAGGAGGCCCGCGCCGTGCTGCGGGCCGGGGCCGAGCGCGGCCTGGTGCCGCGGGTCCACGCGGGGCAGCTTGGCCCGGGCCCGGGGGTGCGGCTCGCGGTGGAGCTGGGCGCCGCCTCGGCCGACCACTGCACCCACCTGACGGACGAGGACGTGGAGGCACTGGCCGGGAGCGAGACCGTGGCCACGCTGCTGCCCGGGGCCGACTTCTCCACCAGGTCGCCCTACCCGGACGCGCGGCGGCTGCTCGGCGCCGGGGTGCGGGTGGCGCTGGCCACCGACTGCAACCCCGGGACGAGCTACACGAGTTCGATGGCGTTCTGCGTGGCGCTCGCGGTCCGCGAGATGGGACTGACCCCGGACGAGGCGCTGTTCGCCGCCACGGCCGGGGGCGCGCGGGCGCTGCGTCGCGCCGACGTGGGCCACCTGGCGCCGGGCGCCCGCGCCGACCTGCTGCTGCTGGAGGCGCCCGGGCACGTCCACCTCGCCTACCGGCCGGGCGTGCCGCTGACCGCCGCGGTCTGGCGTGCGGGCGAACGCGTCGCCGGTCCGTGGCACCATGGACAACCCAGCTGATGTTTCCGGAAGTTGGCCGCGGGCGCCCGGCTCGTCGTGCGGGCGGCCCGCGCCCGGCTGCCCGGCCGATCGGGAGGACGGTCCGTGACGGGTCCCAGCAGCGCGCTCAACAAGGGCGTGGACAAGGTCCAGGTGATGGTGAAGTGGGACCCGAGCCCCCTGGGCGCCCCGGCCCACGACCTGGACCTGATCGCCGCCACCTACCGGGCCGAGGCCCCGCACGGGGAGCCGGCCTACCTGGTGCACTTCGACTCCCGCTCCCCCGACGGGACGATCACGCTCAACCGCGACAGCTCCACCGGCCAGGGCCTGGGCTTCGACGAGGTGCTGACGCTGGAGCTGGAGCGCCTGGCCCCCGCCTACGGCCGCGTCGTGGTCGGCGTGGCCATCCAGCAGGGCGGCGGGCGCAAGACCTTCGGGGACGTGTCGCGCACCCAGGTGCGGATCGTGGAGGGCTACGACGAGCTGGCCACCGACGACTTCGGGGCGGTGGCCGGGGCCACGGCGGCGACGGTGGCCGAGTTCGCGCGCCGCGAGGACGGATCCTGGTCCTTCCGCCCCTTCGTCCGCGGCTTCGACGCCGACCCGGCGGGCTTCGCCGCGACGATGGGTTCCGAGCACAGCGTCTGACCGGCGGCCCGGCCGCGCAACGACTCGCCCGAGCACGCCATGCCCGCCCGGGGCGTTGCTCCGCCGCCGCCCCGCCCCGGGCGTTCCCCCCTTCCGGGCAACGCCGAGGGCGGGCGCCCTCACGCCGAGCGCCCGGCCCGTCACCCGCCGTCCCGCCAGTGATTGGCCCGGCCGATGCGGGATACCCGGGACATCCCGCCGCGGGGGCGGACCGCCCTGAGGGGGCGCATGGGAGGTGAGGGATGGGCGCGGACATCGAGGACTACGCCATGCTCGGCGACCTTCAGACCGCGGCCCTCGTGGGCCTGGACGGGTCCATCGACTGGCTGTGCCTGCCGCGGTTCGACTCCCCCGCCTGCTTCGCCGCCCTGCTGGACGACGAGTCCGCCGGCCGGTGGCAGATCGCCCCGGCGCGCGGCGGCCCGGCCACCGCGCGCCGATACCGCGACGACTCGCTGGTGCTGGAGACCGAGTGGCACACGCCCGAGGGCACGGTGCGGGTCACCGACTGCATGCCCCCGCGCGGCGAGGCCGCGGACGTGGTGCGGCTGGTGGAGGGCGTCTCCGGCCGGGTGCCGATGCGGATGGACCTGCGGCTGCGCTTCGACTACGGCAGCGTCATCCCCTGGGTGACGCGCCCCGAGGAGTACACCTGCGCGGTGGCCGGGCCCGACTCCGTGTGGCTGAGCACCCCGGTGCCCACGGAGGGCAGGAACCTCACCACCCAGTCCGAGTTCACGGTCTCGGCGGGCGAGCGCGTGCCGTTCGTCCTCGTGTACCAGCCCTCGCACCGGCCGCCGCCCAAGGCCGTGGACGCGGCCTGGGCCATCGGGGACACCGAGCGCTTCTGGAAGGCGTGGATGTCGGTGTGCCGCTACGACGGGGACTGGCCGGAGGCGGTGCGCCGTTCCCTGGTGATCCTCAAAGCCCTCACCTACGCGCCGACCGGCGGCATCCTGGCCGCCGCGACGACCTCGCTGCCGGAGCAGCTGGGCGGGCCGCGGAACTGGGACTACCGCTACTGCTGGCTGCGGGACGCGACCTTCACGCTCCAGGCGCTGCTGGGCACCGGCTTCATCGAGGAGGCGTACGCCTGGCGTGAGTGGCTGCTGCGCGCGGCGGCGGGAAGCCCCGGGGACCTCCAGATCATGTACGGCCTCGACGGCACGCGCCGCATTCCGGAGTGGACCGCGGACTGGCTGGGCGGGTACCAGGGCGCCTCCCCGGTGCGGATCGGGAACGCGGCGGTCGGCCAGTTCCAGCTCGACGTCTGGGGACAGGTGCTGGACTGCCTTCACCTGGCGCGCGAGAGCGGCCTGGCGATGAACGAGACGGCCTGGAACCTCCAGCGCGCCCTCATGGACTACCTGGAGGGCCACTGGAACGACCCGGACAACAGCCTGTGGGAAGTCCGGGGCGAGCGGCGGCACTTCGTGCACTCCAAGGTGATGGCCTGGGCGGGCCTGGACCGGGCGGTGCACGCGGTGCGGCACCAGGGCATGCCGGGGCCGGCCGACCGCTGGGCCGCGCTGAGGGACCACATCCACGACGAGGTGTGCGCCCAGGGCTACGACCCGGAGCGGAACACCTTCACGCAGTTCTACGGCTCGCGCGGCCTGGACGCGGCGCTGCTTCTGCTTCCCCGCGTGGGTTTCCTGCCCTGGGAGGACCTGCGGATGCGGGGCACGGTGGAGGCCGTGCGGCGCGAACTGGCGGTGGACGGGCTGCTGGTGCGCTACCGCCCCGACGCGGACGGCGGCGTGGACGGGCTGCCGGGGGACGAGGGGGCGTTCCTGGCCTGCACGTTCTGGCTTGCGGACGCGCTGCACGGGACGGGCCGCACGGCGGAGGCGCGGGCCCTGTTCGAGCGGCTGCTGGGGCTGCGCAACGACGTGGGCCTGCTGAGCGAGGAGTACGACACCGCGCTGGGGCGGCAGATCGGGAACACGCCGCAGGCGTTCAGCATGGTGGGCCTGGTCAACACGGCCCGGAACCTCTCCGGCGCCCCGATCGGCACCGCGGGAAGGCGGGCGGACGTGCCCGAGGCGTGGTCCCTGGAGGACCTGGCGCCCTGAGCCGCGGGGGCCTCGCGGCGGCCCGTCAGAGCCCCGGGCCGCGGGAATCGCCGTGGGGCGTGAGGTGTTGCCGTGGCATGGCCGTCATTCACAGGACCACCCTGACCCCGACCAAGCTGGAACTCCTCGCCCCGTGGCTGCCGGAGCGCCCGTGGTACCGCGGCGCCGGGCGTTCCCCCGAGCCGTCCGAGCTGGCCAGGGGCGGCGGGTTCCGGCTCGACGACCCGGAGGGCGAGGTGGGCATCGAGTTCCTGGTGGTCACGGACGCCTCGGGCGGGCGGACCGCGTCCTATCACGTGCCGCTGACCTACCGGGGGGCGCCGCTGGAGGAGGCCGGGGCGGGGCTGATCGGCACGGCGGAGCACGGGGTGCTGGGGCGGCGGTGGGTCTACGACGGGGTGCACGACCCGGTGCTGGCCGATCGGTTGCTCGCGCTGCTCCGGGGCCGGGCGGAGCCGCAGGCGCAGAGCCTCTCGGACACCCCCGACCCCTCCGTCCTGGTCCGGGCCGCCGCCGTGCCAGGGGGGGCGGCCGGGCCCGCGACGGTGACGGACGGGCCGGAGAGCACGGCCCTCGTTCTGCCGACGGCGGCGGAGGCCGGGCCCGGCCCGCGCGTGGCGGTGGAGGTGGCCCGCGTTCTCGATCCGGGGCCCGACCCGGCCGGGACCCTGGGCCACGTCACCGGCAACTGGCGCCTGCCGGACGGCGGGGAGCGCTCCGGCGTCCTCGCCCTCCTGCGCGACGCGCCCCGCTGACCGCGCCGCCCGCCTCAACCGGGCGGCGCAGCGCCGCAGCCGGGGGCCTCGGCGCGGGTGGCCAGGCGTTCGCGCTGGGGCCGCAGGGTGTACTTCGGGTCGCGGGCCGAGGCCAGGCCCGCGTGAAAGACGCCGAGCCGGGTGCAGGCCGAGCCGGCCAGCAGCGCCAGGCCGCCCAGGGTGGCGGCGGGCCTCGCCAGCCGCCCGGCGGCGCGCGTCCCGGAGAGCGCGGCGCAGGCCGCCCCGGCCACGGACAGCCGCCGCGCGGCGCGCAGCAGACGCCCTGCCGTTCCCTCGCGGTAGGTCTCGGCGACACCCCCGGCCTCGCGGTGGAGGCCGGAGAGCACGGCGAGTTCGGCCGCGGTGCCCAGGACGGCGGCGCGGCGGGCGGGCGCGTGCTCGGCGCGCGGCCCGGCCACCAGCGCCAGGCCGGAGGCGGCGGAGGCGGCCGAGGCGGCGAACAGCCGCGGCAGGTGCCGGTGCGCGGCGTGCCAGGCCGGCAGGGCGGTGTCGGCGAGCAGGACGCCGGTGTAGGCGGCCACGGCCGGGCCCAGGACCGCGGCACCGCAGGTGGCGGCGCGCCCGGCGCGAGGCGCGCGGCCGGTGAGGTCGGAGAGGGCGGCGGCGCCGGAGAGCGGGCCGTAGACGGCCAGCAGCCAGGACCCGACGCTCATCGGGGAGGTGGGCTTGGCGACGCGCAGCATGTGGTGGAAGCGCTCGGGCCGGCCCAGGTCGTGGATGAGGGCGGCGGCGGAGAGCGAGATGGCGCCCACCGAGCCGAGCTTCATGGCGCGGGCCGTGTGGGGGCGGCCGGTGAGGCCGGCGCCCGCGGCCAGCACGGAGCCTGCGCCGGCCAGGCCGCCGAGGAAGAGGTAGCCGGCGATGTCGGCCGGCGACCAGGCGGGGGCCTTGACCACGGGGCGGCCGTAGTAGGAGGTGAAGCCGGGGCTCTCCTCGCGGGCGCGGTGGCGGCGCGCGGCGCGGCCCTCGGACCGCCCGCCGTCGGGCCCCCCGTCCGGAGCGCCGGAGCCGTCGCCCTGGCCGTTGCCGAACAGCGCGTCGCGCCCCGGGCGTCCGCCGGTGAGCCCGGCCCGGGTGACCTCGGACTCGCTCATCGCCGCCGCCCCTTTCCGGCCGAACGCCCGCCTGAACGCCCGCCCGCGCGCCCCGCCCCCGCAAAGACCGCCGCCAGCCCGCCGAGCAGGGCCAGCGCCGCGGCCCCGGCGCCCCGCCACATCGCGGGCAGGTCGCGGGTGGTGACGACCGGGTCGGGCGGCAGCCCGTACACCTCGGGCCGGTCCAGCAGCAGGAAGAACGCGCCTGCGCCGCCGACCCCGTCCTCCGGGTCCGCGCCGTAGAGGCGGGCGTCGGGGACGCCGGTCTCGTGCAGCCGCTCGACGCGGGCGGCGGCCCGCTCGCGCAGCTCCTCCAGCGGCCCGAACTGGATGGAGTCGGTGGGGCACGCCTTGGCGCAGGCGGGCTCCTTCCCGGCGCCGAGCCGGTCGTAGCACAGGGTGCACTTCCAGGCGCGGCCGTCGCCCTCGCGCTGCTCGATGACGCCGAAGGGACAGGCCGGGACGCAGTAGCCGCAGCCGTTGCAGATGTCCTGCTGGACCACCACGCTGCCGAACTCGGTGCGGAAGAGCGCGCCGGTGGGGCAGACGTCGAGGCAGGCGGCGTGCGTGCAGTGCTTGCACACGTCCGAGGCCATCAGCCAGCGGAAGCCCTCCCCGCCGCCGTCCTCGCCGGCGCCCGCGCCGGCC
This sequence comes from Streptomyces boetiae, assembly GCF_031845405.1. NCBI lineage: Bacteria > Bacillati > Actinomycetota > Actinomycetes > Kitasatosporales > Streptomycetaceae > Streptomyces > Streptomyces boetiae. Next base: position 41,553 of record NZ_JAVREN010000039.1, on the reverse strand, counting down.
CGCTGGCCGCCCAGCGGCTCGCTCTGCTCGATGAACGCCACGTGCCGCCAGGTGGAGGCGCCCAGGGCCCCGGTGTTGTCGTAGCTCATCCCGGTCAGCGCCAGGCCGTCCTCGGGCAGGGCGTTCCACTCCTTGCAGGCCACCTCGCACGCCTTGCAGCCGATGCACACGGAGGTGTCGGTGAAGAAGCCGACGCGCCCGTCCCCGGGGGCGGCGCCGTCCGGCGCCACGGCGCTCACACCTCCATCCCGGTGCGCTCGGTGGCGCCGGCGCGGCGCCGGTAGCTCTCGACGAGGGCGCGCAGGGCCGGTCCGCGGGGGCGGCGGCCGGGGCGGATGTCGGCGGACATCGCCTTCACCTCCTGGATGTGGACGTTGGGGTCGAGGACGATCGCGGACAGCTCGTTGGCGGCGTCCCCGCGGGTGAGGCCGTTGGGTCCCCAGTGGTAGGGCAGGCCGATCTGGTGGACGGTGCGCTCCCCGGCGCGCAGCGGCGTCATCCTGCGGGTGACCAGCACCCGGGCCTCGATGGCGCCGCGGGCGGTGACCACGGTGGCCCAGCCGGCGTGCTCCAGGCCGCGCTCGGCGGCCAGCTCCGGGGAGACCTCGCAGAACATCTCGGGCTGGAGCTCGGCCAGGTAGGGCGACCAGCGGGTCATGCCGCCGGCGGTGAAGTGCTCGGTGAGGCGGTAGGTGGTCACCAGGTAGGGGAAGACGCCGGCGCCGGGCTCGCCCCCGGAGGGGTGGTAGAGGTTGTCGGGGCCGGGGCAGGCCCGGCGGACGGGCGAACGCGGGTGGCCGGGGTAGAGGTCGTTGCCGAACGGCGAGTCCTGCGGCTCGTAGTGGGCGGGCAGCGGGCCGTCCACCAGGCCGGCGGGCGCGTACAGCCAGCCCTTTCCGTCGCCCTGCATGATGAACGGGTCGTCCCCGCGCAGGGCCTCCACGCCCTTGGCGCCGGCGGGCGGGACGTACCCGGGGGCCAGGCCGGGCGGGAAGTCCGGCACGTCGTGGCCCGTCCAGCGCCCGGCGCCCCCGCCGGCCGCGGAATCCCACCACAGGTAGCTCTTGCGTTCGCTCCACGGGGTGCCGTCCGGGGCGGCGGAGGCGCGGTTGTACAGGATGCGGCGGTTGGCTGGCCAGGCCCAGCCCCAGCGGGCGGCGACCCAGTCCTGCTCGGTGTGCGGGGTGCGGCGCGCGGCCTGGTTGACGCCGTCCGCGAAGACGCCGCAGTAGATCCAGCAGCCGCAGGAGGTGGAGCCGTCGTCCTTGAGCTCGGTGTACGCGCTCAGCGGCGCGCCGTCGGGGCCGCGGCCGTTGATCTCGGCCAGGACCGCGGCGGCGATCGGCTCGCAGTGCGGGCCCTCCACGGGGTAGTCCCAGGCGAGGTCGAGGAAGAGGCGGTCGGCTGGGTCGGCGGAGCCGGCCAGCTTCTCGCGGATGCGGCGGCCGAGGTGGTAGGCGAACCACAGCTCGCTGCGGGCGTCCCCTTCGGGGAGGACGGCGGCGTGGTGCCACTGGAGGAGGCGGTTGGTGTTGGTGAAGGACCCGGACTTCTCGGTGTGGGCGGCGGCGGGGAAGAAGAAGACCTCGGTGGCGATGTCCTCGGTGCGCAGCTCGCCGGACTCGGTCTCGGGGCCGTCGCGCCACCAGGTGGCGGACTCGATCAGGGAGAAGTCGCGCACGACCAGCCAGTCGAGGCGGGACATGCCCAGGCGCTGGAGGCGGGCGTTGGCCGAGCCGACGGCCGGGTTCTCGCCGAGCAGGAAGTAGCCCTTGCAGGTGCCGTCGAGCTGGGCGAGCACGGTGTCGTAGGTGCTGTGTGAGCCGGTGATGCGCGGCAGGTGACCGAAGCAGAAGTCGTTCTCGGGGGTGGCGGCCTCGCCGTAGTACGCCTTGAGGAGGCTGACCGTGTAGGCGCCCATCCCGGCCCAGAAGCCCTTGCGGGCGCGGACGTCGCGCACGAAGGAGTCGAGGTCCTGGTGGGCCTGGGCGTGCGGCATCGGCAGGTAGCCGGGCAGCAGGTTGAACAGGGTGGGGATGTCGCTGGAGCCCTGGATGCTGGCATGGCCGCGCAGGGCCTGGATGCCGCCGCCGGGGCGGCCGATGTTGCCCAGGAGGAGCTGGAGGATGCCGGCGGCGCGGATGTACTGGGAGCCGACCGAGTGCTGGGTCCAGCCGACGGCGTAGCAGAAGGCGCTGGTGCGCTCGGGCCCGGAGTTGCGGGTGAGGGCCTCGCAGACGCGGGCGAACAGCTCGCGCGGGACGCCGCAGACGCGCTCGACCATCTCGGGGGTGTAGCGGGCGTAGTGCCGCTTGAGGATCTGGAAGACGCAGCGGGGGTGGGTGAGGGTGGGGTCGCGCTCCGCCTGCGGAGGAACGTCCTGCCCGCCCGAGCCGTGGGCCTCGGACCCCGCGGCCCCGTGCTCGACCGCGAGGTGGTCGAAGCGGACGTTGGCGGCCGGGTCGGGCGGCCCGGCCAGGGAACGTACGGCCGCGCCCTCGTACTGCCAGGTGGCGGGGTCGTAGTGGCGGGCCTCGGGGTCCAGCCCGGAGAAGATCCCGGCCAAATCCTCGGTGTCCTCGAAGTCCTCGCCGACGAGGGTGGCCGCGTTGGTGTACGCCTCGACGTAGGGGCGGAACTCCTTGCCCTCGCTGAGCACGTGGTGGATCAGCCCGCCGAGGAAGGCGATGTCGCTGCCGGCGCGGAGGGGGACGTGCAGGTCGGCCAGGGCGCTGGTGCGGGTGAAGCGGGGGTCGACGTGGATGACGGTCGCGCCGCGGGCCTTGGCCTCCATGACCCACTGGAAGCCGACGGGGTGGGCCTCGGCGTAGTTGGAGCCCTGGATGACGATGCAGTCGGCGTTCTGGAGATCCTGCATGAAGGTGGTGGCGCCGCCGCGGCCGAAGGTGGTGCCCAGGCCCGCGACGGTGGAGCTGTGGCAGACGCGGGCCTGGTTCTCGATCTGGACGACGCCCAGGCCGGTGAGGAGCTTCTTGAGGAGGTAGTTCTCCTCGTTGTCCAGGACGGCGCCGCCGAGGGCGGCGATGCCGAGGGTGCGGGCGACGCGGGCGCCCCGGTGCTCCCACTCCCAGGTGGCGCGGCGGGTGGCGATGACCCGGTCGGCGACCATGTCCATGGCGGTGTCCAGGTCCAGCGTCTCCCAGTCGGCGGCGTGCGGGCGGCGGTACAGGACGCGGTGCTCGCGGGCGTCACCGGTGACGAGCTGAAGGGTGGCCGAGCCCTTGGGGCACAGGCGACCGCGGCTGATGGGCGAGCCCGGGTCGCCCTCGATCTGGACGACCTTCTCGTCCTTGACGTAGACCTGCTGGCCGCAGCCCACGGCGCAGTAGGGACAGATCGAGCCGACGACGCGGTCGGCGGTCTCGGTGCGGGCGCGCAGGGCGGCGGTGCGGGGGGACCGGGCGGCGGCGCCGCGCGGGTCCTGGCCGGCGAGCTGCCGGTAGACGGGCCAGTCCTGGATCCAGGTGCGCACGCTCATGGCCGGTCCTTCCGCTCGGGCATCTCGGGGCAGAGTTCCCCTTTTGCCCGGGAAATCGAGCCGATCGCCGGTCAATCACCTGATCGGCCCGGCACCTGACCGGCACGGCGCCGACCGGCACGCAGGCCGGTCCGGCGCGCGACCGGCACGGCGACGGGGGCGCGGGCGGGCCGGCGCGGGGCGCCGGCCCGGACCCGCGCGAGCCGAGCCCCGGTCAGCGGCGGTCGTCCCTGCCGCCCATCGACTGGCGCACCGCGTCCCGCGTGCGGTCCACGACGGCGGCGATGGGGCCGAAGGCCATGTTCTTGGCACGGCTCTCCACCCCGGGGTGCGGGTGGGTCGGCGCGGTGGCCTCGGCGGCCTTGACCGCCCGCGCCATCCGGGCCAGCTTCTCGGGGTCGGTGCGGGTGCGCAGCGCCTCGAACTCGAACTGCTCCTCCGCCTCGGCGTGCGCCACCACGGCGTCCCGCAGCGAGATCAGCTGCGGCAGGAACTGCGGGTCGTCCGGGTTCATGCCGTCGAGCCGGCTCAGGACCTCCTTGGCCTCCCGCTCCTCCTCGAGCCGCTCGGCGACGACCTGGTCGCCGTTGGGCACGGTCTTCTTCGCGGCCGGGTGAACGACCTCCTCCTCGGCGGTCTCGTGGACGGCCAGGAGCCGCACCAGGCCGTCGAACGCGGCGCGGCGCTCGTCGCCGGAGGCGGCCTCGACCTGCGCGAACAGGTGCTTGATCTCCTCGTGCTGCCGCTTCAGCAGCGCCACCACGTCCTCTTCGGCGCGGTCGGCGTCGTTGTGGGTCGGGGTCATCGTGACTCCTTCGCTCGGGACGTCCGGTAGGAACGTGCGGGCCACACCCAGTACCCGCTTCCGTCCGGACCAGTGCCGCACATTCCGGTGCGGGGGCGTCGGCGCGGCGGCGCGGGGCGCGCCGCTGGCACTCCTTCGGCTTCGCCCGGTTGCTCCGGACGCGCCGCGCGGGGCGGCGTACCGGGGGGCCGGGCGGGCGAGGGGGTCAGGCGCGGGCGGCGGGCCGGGAGTTGTCGGCGGCCAGGGTGAGGGCGAGGGCGCCCAGCACCGTGCCCATGGCGTACCGCTGGACGCGCAGCCAGGCGGGGCGCCGGGCGAGGAAGACGGCGACGGACCCGGCGGCCAGCACGAGGGCCAGGTTGACGGCCACGCTGACGGCGATCTGCACGCCGCCCAGGACCAGGCCCTGGAGCAGCACGGGCCCGGCGGAGGGGTCGGTGAACTGCGGGATGAGCGAGAGGTACATGACGGCGATCTTGGGGTTGAGGAGATTCGTCATCAGCCCCATCGCGAAGAGGCGGCGGGGCGTGTCCTGCCGCGGGTCGCCGGGGGCGAACAGCGCGGCGCCGCCGGGCCGCAGGGCCTGCCACGCGAGCCAGGCCAGGTAGGCGGCGCCGGCGAGCTTGACGGCCGTGTACAGCCGCGGGACGGCGAGGAAGACGGCGGACAGGCCGAGGGTGGCCGCCACCAGGTAGACCAGGAAGCCGAGAACGACCCCGGACAGGGAGATCAGCCCGGCGCGACGGCCCTGGGTGACGCTCCGGGAGACCAGGTACATCATGTTCGGCCCCGGCGTGAGCACCATGCCCAGGGCCACCGCGGCGACGCCCAGCACGGCGCCGGTCTGGATGGTCAACGCCCCACACCCTCTCCGTCTGGCCACGGCGGGCCGCCGCGGCCGTTCCCCCGGCCCAGCCCCGGACGTTCCGGGCCAGGGCTCCGCCTCACCCTAGGAAGGCCCTTCAGCTCGGTGCAATACTTCTCTTTGCTCTCGGTGCAATGTTCTGCTTGACTCGGCGCATGCCAGGCCCTGGGGACTACCGCGCCGTCGCCGACGGCATCGCCGCCGCCATCGCCGACGGGCGGCTGCGGCCGGGTGACCGGCTGCCGACCCAGCGGGAGCTGGCCAGGCGGCGGGGCATCGCCCCCTCCACCGCCGCCCGCGTCTACCGGGAGCTGGCCCGCCGCGGCCTGACCACGGGCGAGGTCGGGCGCGGCACCTTCGTGCGGGCCGCCTCTCCGGCCGCCGGGCCCGCGCTGGCCGAGCCCTCGGGGCAGCGGGTGGACCTGGAGCTGAACTACCCGGTCGTTCCCGAGCAGTCCGCGCTGCTGGCCGGCGGCCTCGCCCCACTGCTGCGGCCCGGCGTGCTCACCTCCGCGACCGGACCGGTCGGCGTCGCGGGAACGGCCGGGGCGCGACTGGCCGCCGCCGCGCTGCTGGCGCGGGCCGGGTGGCGGCCGGAGCCCGGGCAGGTGCTGTTCGCCGGGAGCGGGCGGCAGGCCGTGGCCGCGGCGGTCGCCGCCCTCGTCCCGCCGGGCGGGCGGCTGGGCGCCGAGGAGCTGACCTACCCCGTGCTGAAGGCCATCGCGGCCCGCCTGCACGTCACCCTGGTCCCGCTGCCCGTGGACGAACAGGGCCTGGTCCCCGGCGCGGTGGCCGCCGCCCACCGCGCCGCCCCGCTGCACGCCCTCTACGCCCAGCCCGTGCTGCACAACCCGCTGGGCGTCACCATGCCGGGCCCCCGCCGCGCCGAGCTGGCCGGGGTGCTGCGGGCGCTGGGCGTTCCCGTCGTGGAGGACACCATCTGGGCCTTCCTGTGCGGGGAGGAGGACCCGCCGCCGCTCGCAGCGCTCCTGCCGGAGCTGACCGTGCTGGTGGACAGCCTCTCCAAGCGCCTCGCGCCGGGCCTGACCACCGGCTTCGCCGTGGCGCCGCCCGCGCTGCTGCCGACGGTGGCCGCCGCGCTGCGCTCCGGCGGCTGGGGGCCCGGCCGGTTCGCGCTGGAGGCCGCGACCCGCTGGCTGGCGGAGGGCGCGGTGGAGGCGGTGGTCCGCGCCAAGCGGGCGGACGCCGCCGCGCGGCAGGAGATCGCCGCGCGCGAGCTCGCCGGGTTCGCCGTCCGGGGCGACGCCCGCTCCTACTCCTGCTGGTGGGAGCTTCCGCGCGCCTGGCGGGCGGAGACCTTCGTGGCTGCGGCTGCCCGCCACGGCATCGCGGTGACCCCGGCCGCCGCATTCGCCGTGGGCGCCGCGCGGGCACCCGGCGCGGTGCGCCTGGGCCTGGCCTCCCCGCCGCCCGGGACGCTCGCTGCGGCCCTCTCCCGGCTGGCGGACCTCGCCCGCTCCGGCCCCGAGGACGTGGCCCCCGAATGACGGGCACCCGGTCCGCCCGTCGCGTACCGTGGGCCGGGCCACTGACGTTCCGTCACCGAGAGGTGCGGAGAGAGGGAGCAACGCCATGCCGAGCGCCGCCGCGAACCTGCTGATCGACGGCTTCGGCCGCGTCGAGGAGCACGTCCGGAGCGTGGTCTCCGGCCTTGAGGAGGCCGACCTCACCGCCCGCCTCGACCCCGACGCCAACTCGATCGCCTGGCTGGTGTGGCACCTGACGCGGGTGCAGGACGACCACGTCGCCGAGGTCGCCGGGACCGAGCAGGTGTGGACCGGACAGGGCTGGTTCGACCGCTTCGGCCTGCCCTTCGACCCCGCCTCCACGGGCTACGCCCACTCCAGCGCGGACGTCGGCGCCCTGCGCGGCCTGGGCACCGACCTGCTGACGGGCTACCACGAGGCGGTCCACGAGCGGACCGTGGCCTACCTCGCGGACCTGGAGGACGCCGACCTGGACCGGGTGGTGGACACCTCCTGGACCCCGCACGTCACCCTCGGCGTCCGCCTGGTCAGCGTCCTGGACGACGCCACCCAGCACGCCGGCCAGGCCGCCTTCGTCCGCGGCGTCCTGCGCCGCCGCTAGGACCCGGTGCCGCGCGCCTGTCCCGCGGGCCCCGGAGCCGCGGCGACCGGGCTGCCCTGGTGGGTGAACGCGGCCCACAGGTGGACCTGGCCGAGGTCGGGGCGGGAGGCCTCCCGGGCCAGGGACGGGGGGAGGCCGGGCGGGGGCTCGCGGTCCGGGTCGAGCATCCACAGCTGGGCGGCGCGCAGGGCGTCCGGCGGCGCGTGGCCGCGCGCGGTGAGGAAGTGGTGGAAGACGACCATCATGAGGGCCGTCGCGGCGTCGCGCACGGCCCAGCGGGAGCCGACGACGTCGGCCGCGCCGCGGACGACCAGGGCGGTGGCCAGGGTCAGGGCCTCCTCGTGGTCGCGGGTACTGAGGTCGGTCTCGCACGCGCTGAGCACGACCAGCGGGCCCGCGGCCTCCGGCGGGCGGGTGGCGGCGCCGTCCAGGATGCGCGCCACGGTCAGGCGCCCGGCCTCCGCGCGGCCCCCCACGGGGCGGGCGAGCCGCAGCGCCGAGCGCGTCGGACTCGGGCCGGCGAGGGCGTGGCAGGAGATGTGCAGGACGGCGGTCGGCGTGTCCCCGCCCGGCAGGACGGCGAGAAGCTCGGCGGGGGTTCCGTACGCGTCGGGAGCCGCTTTGGAGTCGGGGAACTCGCCGTAGCGCAGGGCGTCGGGATAACAGCCGGAGCGCAGGGCCTCCGTCTCGATCCCCGGCCAGAGCAGGTCGAGTTCGGGGTCGGCGACCAGCACGCGGCGCCCGGAGTTCCGCATCCGCTCCCGGGCCGCGGCGCGCAGGAACTGGGTGCCCGAGGCGGCGTAGCTGATCAGCGCCTCCTGGCAGGCGTAGCGGTGGCCGTACGCGCCGTCCGGGCCCGGGTCGAAGCGGATCCGTGCCGCGTGCCAGGGAACGGCTCCGAGCCGGTCGCAGGGCACCAGCACCATCCTCGGCCGCCGGGTGAGGGGGCTCACGGCCGCCAGGACGGGCCCCATGGCGGCCGTCCAGGCCCAGTCGCACAGGTCGTTCAGCGCCGCCCGCCAGCGCTCCTCGCGGAGCCGGCGCTCGGAGGGGTCCCCGGCGGGGCCGGTGATCGCCCGGGACCGCTCGGCGGCGGCGGCGAGGTAACGCTCCAGCGGCCCGTCGCCCGGGGCCAGCAGCGGCAGCTTCAGGACGGCGGGCTCCGCCGCCCCGCCGGCGCCCGGACGGATGACCAGCGCGAACCCGGGCATGGCGGTGGCCCCGTCCCGCACGCCGGGGACGAGGTAGACCAGCGCGTCGGCGCCCGCCTCGGCGAGCCCGGCGGCCAGGCGCGGGGAGTCCGGTACGCCGAGCGGTTCCGCGCTCCCCGCCTCCGCGCCCAGCACGTCGAGCACCGTGCGCCGCAGGCTGCTGAGGAGCTGCGGGCCGGCGGACGGCGCGAGCAGCGCGGAGGCGGCCCCGGGCCGGAGCAGGTCGTCGGGAACCTCGGCGCGCCACCGCGCGGCGAGGTCGGGCCGGTCGCGGGCCACGAGCAGTTCGGGGACGGTGCGCGAGGCGGCGGCGGCCCGCAGCACCAGGGCGCGGCCCAGTTCGAGCGCCTCCACCGCACGGGCCGGGCGGCCGGTCACGGCGTTCCGGTGGGCCAGCCACTGCGCCCGGGCCGCGCCGGCACGCGCCACCGACAGGCCGTGGTCGGCCCCGAGCTGGAGGAGCACGTCGGCGGACAGCCGCAGCAGCGCCTCCCGGCCGGCGTCCAGGCCGGCCAGCCGGTCGCGGTCGGCGCAGGCACAGCGCCGGAACCGGGAACGCAGCCAGTAGGCCTCGGACAGCTCCGCCAGGGCGTCCGCCTGTCGCGGGCCGCCCGGGCCCTGGGCCGCCGCCTCCCGGACCCGGTCCAGTTCGGCGATGCTCAGGTTGAGGAGGTCCGCGTCGCGGAGGTGACGGGAGGCGTGAAGCAGGGCGCTGCCCAGGGCGTGGCGCAGGCCCGACTCGGCGTCCCCGCCCGCGTGTGCCTCCTCGATGACGCGGTGGACCTCCGCGACGGCGCGCTGGGCGGCCTCCCGGCCGGGTTCGATGCGGACCAGCCTCACCAGCGCGTGGGCCCGCGCGCGCCGGAAGTCCGGCTCGGCGAGCGGGGAGAGCGGCGGCGGATCGGACTCGGTCACCGCCCGCAGATACCCGGCGGCGACGCGCAGTCCCTCCGGGTCGTTGCCGCGGGCGGCCAGCTCGTGGTGGGCCTCGGCCAGGTGCTCGGCCAGGCGGAAGCGGAAGCTGTCGTCGGGCCGCAGCGAGGCGTAACGCCCGCTCAGCTCCTCGATCAATCGGCGCAGCCGGTCCGGGTCCCCGCCGCGGCGGACCCGGGAGAGCTCGGCGAAGGACGCCAGCAGCGTCGCGTGCACCGGGGGCCGGGAGCCGTCGCGGTGGTGTTCGGCGAGCAGGTCCCGGGTGATCGCGAGCAGGGCGTCGGTGTCCTGGAGGTTGCCGCCCAGCGTCCTCGCCCGGCTGAGGTGGTCGCCGAGCACGCCGATGAGGCGCCGCCGGCCGGCGGCGCCCTGCCCGCCGTCCCGGGGCAGCGCGTCGATGATCCTCCTGAGCCTGGCGACGCTCCGCTCCAGGTCCCGCCGGTCGTGCGTGTGCGACATCCGCGCCACGTCGGCCACCGCGGGCAGGAACTGGTCCAGGGTGAGGCCGATCTCGCGGCACCACGTGGTACGGCCCGCCGGGTGCCTGTCCGGCTCCGCCATGCCCTCGTCGTCGACCTCCGCGAAGTCCATCGTGCCGGGTGCCAGGTAGTGCGCGTGCAGCAGCAGGGCGGCGTGGATCCGGGCGAGACGGGGTCGTTCGGGCGCGTTCGGCGGCACCGCGCGCAGGGCCAGCCGGGCCGCGTCGGCGCAGCGGCGGGTGTCGCCGGCCAGCGGGGCTCGTTCCCCCCGGCGGGTCCTGAGGCCGAGGAACAACGCGTGAAGCGAGGTGAACTCCGGTGCGTCCAGGCCCAGTCCGGCGAGCTGTTCCGCGGCTTGGGCCGGGGGGAGGGGGGCGTGGTTGAGGGCGGAGCAGAGCCACCGCAGGACGTCCGTGAAGCGCCGGACGTCCTCGTGCGCCCACGCGAGCACGGTCCCCAGGGCGGCGGCCAGCGGGTCGGAGGACGGCTCCGCGCCGGGGCGGGCGCGGGCCGCCCCGGCCTCCGCCGGGCTCTCCCGGAGGGGGACCGAGGCGGAGGACAGCGTCGCCTCGATCTCCTCCCTGAGGTACTTCTGCCACTGGCGCCGCTCCGGGCCCTGCGGGGGGACGGCCAGCCGGTCGAGGACCCCCAGGGCCGCCGTCAGGTCCCGCGGGTCGCAGCGGTGGATCGGCGGCTGCTCGCCCTCCTCCCCGCGGGAGCGGCCGGCGGCACGCCGGCAGTGGGCGGGGACCAGGAGCAGGAGCAGAACGCCCCGGGCCCGCGTGGCGAGCGGATCGGTGGGCGGCAGCCGTTCGTCGCTCCAGCGGAGGTGGCGCAGGGCGGTCTCGCGCGACGCGGGCCCGGGCTTTGCCCGGTCGGCTCCGGGCAGGGCGAGGTGCAGGCCCAGCAGGCAGCCGAGCCGGGGAACGAGGGCGGCGCGCAGCGGCTCGTCCTCGGGCAACCGGGCCTCGACCGAGGCCAGTTGTCCGGTGACCCGCCTGGACCCCTCGCCCGGCCGGAACGGCGTCCGGCCCAGCACCTCGTCGGCCAGGCGCACGGCTGCGGCGGCCGTCTCGCGCAGCGAGTCCGCGCGGGCCACGCCGCTGCCGGCGCCGGTGTCTCGCTCGGCGGCCCGGTCGCCGCGGGATTCCTCGTCCGTCACGCTCGCTGCCCCCCGTCCGGTCCGCCCCTGCGCGGGCGGCGGCTCCGGTGTTCTGTGCGGTCGGTCCGGACCGGAGGTCCGGTGAGGCGTTCAAGGATTTCACCCGCGGCCCGCTTCCGGGGGCAGGGCCCGAGATCTTCGCCGCCCGCTGGCGTCTTCCTTTCATCCGCCTTCGTTTCGCTTCATTTGGCCTTCGTCGCGGCCCCTTCCGGCTTTCGTTGCCGTCCCTTCCGGACCGCCTCCCCGCCGCGGGGCGGGACTCCGCGGCGGGCGCCCGCGCATGGCCGGGAGGCGGGCGGCCCCGCGCTGGCTATGCTGGCCGGATGAGCCCGCCGCCGGAGCCGTCGGCTCCCTCCGAGACGCCGGCGCCGCCCGAGGCGCGCGACGTGCCCGGCAGGCCGCGGCAGACCCGGGAGCTGATCCTGGACGCGGCGGTCGCCTGCCTGATGGAGAACGGCTACGCCGGAGCCTCCACGCTCGCCATCCAGGCCCGCGCCGGGGTCTCCCGAGGCGGCCTGCTGCACCACTTCCGCTCCCGCGAAGAGCTGCTGGTCGCCGCCGCGCTGCACGTGGCCGACACGGAGTCCCCCCGGAACCAGGAGCGCGTGGTGCGGGAGCTGGCCGCGGTGCCGGAGGGCCGGGCGCGCAGCGACCGCTTCGTGGAGCTGCTGTGGGAGAGCCACCACCGCCGTTTCTTCTGGGCCGCGATGGAGCTGTGGAACGCCGCGCGCACCGACCCCTCGCTCCGCGAGGCGCTGCGCCCGGCCGAGCGCGCGGTGACCGCCTCGGTCCTGGCCTGCGTCGAGCGCACCTGGGGCCCGGCCGCCCTGGGCCGCCCCGGCGCCCGCGAGCTGCGCGACGTGCTGATGACGAGCATGCGCGGCGCTGCCCTCACCTACGCCTTCCGCGACCACCCCCCGGCCACGGACCCGCGCCTGCCGGCGTGGAAGGACCTGGCCGACCGGATGCTGCACGGCGACTGACCGGGGCACAGTAGGGGCATGCGGACACGACTGCTGAGAACGGTGGGCGCGGCCACGGCCCTCTACGGCCTGGCGGTGGCGGCCCGGCCGGGGCTGCTGGCGCGGCCCTCGGGCCTGGGCGACGGCGCGGCGGTGCGGGCGGCGGTGCGCCCCCTGGCGTGGCGGGACGCGGCGAGCGGGCTGGCCCTCGCGCTGGCCCCGCAGGGCCCGGCCCTGCGCACGGCCGCGGCCGTGCGCCTCGCGTCGGACCTCGGCGACGCGGCCCTCCTGGGCGGCACGCTCCCGGCGGGCCGGGCCCGCCGCGCGGGCGCGGTCGCCGTCTCCGCGGCCTGGGCCGCGCTGTCCGTGGCCGGCCTCCTGCTGCCGGAGACCGACCGGACGGAGGCGGGCACCCGCGTGCTCCGGCGGGACGGCCGGAGCCCCGGCCACGCCTGACCACGCCGCTCGCGGCGCGGCTCGCCGGGCGCGCCCCGCAGGACCGCGCGACGGACGGCCGCGCCGCCCGTGTTCCCGGATGGCCGTCGGCGGGCTCAGGCGGCGCGCGGGCTCCGGTAGACGACCTCCTGGGCGAGGCTCGCCAGCAGGCGGCCGTTCTCGGCGTACAGAGCGCCCGTGTACCAGCCGCGGCCGTCGGACACCGTGCCCGCGCTCAGGTCGAGGAGCGTCCAGTCGGCGGCGGCGGGCAGGCGGTGGAACCACACGCTGTGGTTCAGCGTGATGCCGGTCCCGGGGCCGCCCGGGCCCATCGCGGCCATGGAGGCGTCCGAGACGTACGCCAGCGCGCAGGCCGTGGCGACCGGGCCCTCGGGCAGCCCGCCGGGCGGACGGGCCCACAGCCGCGGCGGCCACAGGTACTCCTCCTCGGCCTCCTGCTCCGGCTGGCGCCACTCGACGAGGGACAGGCGCGGGAAGTCGCCGCGCTCCGAGGCGCCGGGCGGGGTGACGCGCGGCGGGCGGGCGAACTGCCGGTCCGGGCCCCGGCCCCCGGTGTGGAAGGAGGCGGCGAGCGTGACGACGGGCGCGCCGCCCTGGGTGACCACGACGCGGCGGCTGGAGAACGACCGGCCGTCGCGGTCGCGTTCCACCCGGAAGTCCAGCGGGCGCGCGGTGTCCCCCGGCAGCAGGTAGTGGGCGTGGAACGCGTGGGGCCGGCGGTCCTCGCGGACGGTCAGGGCCGCCGCGTACAGGGCCTGGGCGGCGACCTGCCCGCCGTAGAGCGGGAAGGGCTCGGGCCACAGCGCCTCGGCCCGGAAGCGGTCCTCGCCCGCGGGGGCGAGCACGAACAGGTCGGACAGCGAGTGGCGGGCGGTGCTCGTCACCGAAGGACTCCTTCCCCCGTCGCCCCCGGGCTCTTGGGGGCGTTTCCCCGGCATCGTACAGTGCCGACAGTCAGCGTTGACTGTGACGTTCAGCCCAGCTCCCGGTCGCGCCCGGCCACGGCGCCCGCCGCCGTCTGCGCGCCCATCAGCAGCGCCATCAGGGCCAGCGGCGTGCCCCAGCCGCCGGTTCGCTCGTAGAGGGCGCCGACGAGCAACGGCCCCGGGACGGAGAGCAGATAGCCCGCGCCCTGGGCGAAGGCGGAGAGCCGGACCACGCTCGCTCCGCCGGGGCGCGGTGAGGCCGACGAGCGCGAAGCACACGGCGGGCAGGGCGGTGAGCAGGCCGGCGGCCGTGGCGCTCATGCCGAGCCCGGCCCGCGCCTCCTCCAGCACGGGTCCCAGGCCGGTGACGGCGGGCCGCAGGTTGACGGCGGCCAGCAGCAGGGCCGCGACCGCGAGGGCGCGCGAGGGGCCGGCGGCGCGCCCTTCCGAGCCGGGCCGCGGCGGCGCCCGGCGCGGGGCTGGGGCTTCCTCCTCCGGCACTCCCGCATCGTATAATCATGGGATGAGTCTGCGTCCAGTCCCCCGCCCCGCCGGCCTGTTCGAGCAGGTGGTCGCCGCGCTGCGCGCCCAGATCACCTCCGGCGCCTGGCCCGTGGGCTCCCGCATCCCCACCGAGCCCGAGCTGGTGAGCCTCCTGGGCGTGGCGCGCAACACCGTGCGCGAGGCCGTCCGCGCGCTGGCGCACAACGGCCTGCTGGACATCCGGCACGGCTCTGGCACCTACGTCGCCGCGACGAGCGAGCTTGCCGGGGTGATGTGCCGCCGCTTCGCCGCCACGCCCCGGGAGGACGTGGTCGAGGCGCGCGGCGCGCTGGAGGTCGCGGCGGCCGGCATGGCGGCGCGGCGGCGCACCGAGGAGGACCTGGCGCGGCTGGCCGATCTGCTCCGACGCCGGGAGCTGGCCTGGGAGTCGGGCGAGCGGGACGCGTTCGTGGACGCGGACGCGGCCTTCCACCTGGCGGTGGTCGCGGCCTCGCACAGCGAGGTCCTGGCCGGGCTGTACGCCGACCTCGGGGAGGTGATCCGGCGCTCGCTGCGCGAGCACTTCGAGGCGGGGCTGAGCCAGGCCGCGCACATGGACCACGCCCGCCTCCTGGAGGCGATCCGCGCCGGGGACCCGGACGCGGCATCCGCCGAGGCCGCCTCCCACACGGCGGCGGCCTGCGCCGCGGCGGGCTGAAGCCGCCGCGGCGCGGGACGGCCCGACGCAGGACGGCCCGCGTCGGGCCGTCCCGGGTCAGGCCGGGGGCTGCTCCGTGGCGAGCAGGTCCTGGAGCTCCGCCACGGCCACCCGCAGGCGGTCGGCGAAGACGTGCATCTGCTCGGCCACCGGGCGCGGCGTGCTGAGGTAGAGGTTGAAGCGGTCGGGCAGAAGCACGTAGGCGACGCCGATGCACCGGTCGCTGGTGGAGCCGAAGCCGAAGTACTGGATGTTCTTCGACGGCGCCGAGCTGGTGCTGAGGTAGTCGTCGCGCATCTTCACCCAGCCCGGCGTCCCGTACAGCGTCAGCGGCTCCGTCGCGCCCAGTTCGGCGCCGCGGCGCTTCTGGATGAGCTGGAGCTCCCACAGGTGCTGCTCGGGCGCCTCGCCGGCCTGGCACTCCTTGGCGCGGCGCACGTGCGCGTCGGCGGCGGCGCGGAACGCGGCGAGCCGGGCGGCGGTGTCGGCCCCCGGGTCCTCCATGGCCGCGACGAACGCCAGCACCTCGGGCGTCACCACGCGCATCGCCTCCGTCCTGCCGCGCCGGTACTGCCGGGTGGCGATGGACTCGTAGGTGGCGCCGATGTGCCCCTTGGAACGCTGGTGGGCGAGCTGGTAGGCCATCTGCACGAAGGCGTCGGGCGATATGCGCAGCTGCTTGGCGCGGTTCTGCCCGAAGTCCTCGAAGGAGACGGTGGTGGTGGCGGTGGCCTCGGCGTAGGCGGCGAAGGAGGCGCCGGCCGCCGCGATGTCGGAGCGCAGCGCCTCGTCCAGGGTGAACTCGATGAGCTCCACGGGCGGCAGGCCCTGGGAGCGGGCGCCGGAGGCGGCGGACTGCTCCTCGGCCGGCGTGCCCAGGAGGGCGTCCACGAAGCTGAGGATGGTCGTTCCGTCCAGGCCGCAGTGCTCGACGTTGATCCCGGCCCGGCCGTCCTCGAAGACGATCAGGGAGACGGCCTTGTCGAACCAGCGGTTGCCGCTGTCGCCGTGCAGCAGCAGGTCGCAGGCGTTCAGCGTGTCGCCGGGGGTGACGTCCTCCAGACAGACGCAGAACAGCGCGGTCTCGATCTCCTCCAGGGCGGCGGCGTTGCCGGGCGCGGCGGCCAGCAGGGCCTGACGGCTGGCCGCCCACTCGGCGCGGGCCTTGGTGGTGAGGTGGCCCACCGAGGTGTCGGGGGCGGCGCGCACCGCCCCGGCCTTGAGGACGTCGCGCAGGCCGGCCGTCAGGTCGTCCAGGCTGTGGGGGGCGCCGTCGGGGCCGATGACGTCCATGCGGAAGGCGTTGCCGCGGTGGAAGACGACGATGTGGCGGGCCGCGGAGGGGCCGGGCCACTCGCCGGTGTAGGGCACGCGGACGGTGTCCTGCTCGGCGCCGGGGATGCGGGTGGCGGAGAAGAGGAACTTGTTCTGCTCCATGGACAGCGGGCGACCGCGCTGGGTGACGGGCGGGACGCGCTCCTCGTCCAGCAGCTTCTTGTAGTGCACGGCGGCGGCGATGAGGCCGGCGGCCCGGTCCACCTGGCCCTGGTCGGTGTCCTGGAAGAGGAAGAAGAAGTTGGCGTTCAGCGCGATCCGGTCGCGCCGGCCCAGGTAGCGCGAGGGCCAGAAGGTGTCGAGCCAGCTGTGCACGCCCTCGGTGGCGTCGTACGCCTCCAGGGCCGCGTGCAGCGTGCGCGCGGGGCTGTCCTCGCGCAGGAACTCCTCCACCGCGGCGGCGGTTTCGGCGCGCTCCTCCTCGGTCAGCAGCGGCGCGGACCACTCGGTGAAACGCCGGCAGGTGTCCTCCAGGGCGGGCAGCGGGACGCGCGGGAGCGTGTCCTCGTGCTCGAAGGTGCGGGCGGAGGTGGGCTCTTGACTACTGTTCACGTTCGTCCCTGCGCTGGGTGGTTGGGAATGCGGGAGTCGGGCCTGGCCGGCCGCGAGGGGGATGACGGCGCTGTGCGCGGCGCGGGGGCGGGAGAGGTGAAGCTGGGCGTAGAGCCAGCCGTCGGTCTCCAGACCCTGCGGGTCGACGCCGACGTCCGAGAGCGTGTCCAGGACGAGTGACTGCTCCTCGGGCGAGGCGAACCGCCGCTGCTTGAAGGTGCGGTCCAGTCGAACGGTCTCGTATCCCTCCCCGGCCAGGGTCTCCGTGACGGATTCGAAGGGGAACATCCGCAGCACGAAGTGTGCCATCCACGGCCGCCGGTCGCCATGGGCCTCCACGACGCGGGTGAGGGTGCGTTCGGTGACGTAGCCGAAGCAGCCGGTGGAGATGATCAGGTCGGCCGCGGCCAGGCGTTCGGTCTCCCGGGGGGTGGGCTCGCGGCCCTCCAGGTCGGCGTGGACGGCGGCGTCGAGGAAGCCGGCGGCCAGCGCGTAGGACAGGGCGGGGCGGGAGGTGTCCAGGCCGGTGAAGCGGGCCCGGCCGGGCCGCTGGCGCCCGCGCACCAGCTCGCGGTCGCGGGTCAGCAGCGTCTCGCGGCTGAGGGCGCCCACGGCCTCGGCGCCGTAGCGCCGGTACAGCTCGTCCATGGTCAGGTCGCAGGTCAGCAGCGCGGCGTTGATGCCGTAGGAGCAGCCGATGTCCAGGACGGTGGGCGCGGTGACGCGCCGGGCCTGGCGGTACTCGTCGAGGAGGCGGGCGAAGTAGGGCTTGGCGAGCTGGGGGATCCGGTAGTCCAGGCGGCGCAGGGTGGTGAAGTAGTGGCGCGGGTCGGGCTGGGTGTAGATGTGGTCGAGCGAGATCTTGCCGGTCGTGTCGAAATGCACGAGTCGCGTTCCTTCGGGAGACCTGGGAGCGGGGTGGGGGGTCGGCGGCGAGGCCGCGGAACGCCGGGCTCCGTGTCAGTCGAGCAGCTGGTCCACCCGCACGGCGCGGTCCGCCGCCGCGAGGTGTTCGGGCAGGACCCGGCCGAAGAGCTGCCGGGTGCGGGCCACGCTGCCGATGACGCCCGGCCGCTCGCTGTAGGCGAAGATCGCCGTGTGCCGCTCCGTCGCGCCGCGCACTTCGCTCACCCGGTGCAGCGAATACCGGCCCTTGAACAACTGCAGGTCCCCCGGCCGCAGTTCGAGGCGGCGGATCAGGTGCCCGCCGCGGCCGGTGATCACGTCACGCACGTCGCCGAAGTTCTCCGCCCGGGCGGACCTGATGCCGGGGCAGTATTCGAAGACGCCGCCGTCCTGGGCCTGTTGCGTGAGCATGCTGACGGTGAACTCGTTGGTGTCGAAGTGCCAGGGGTGCTCCATGCCCGGCCGCACGACGTTCAGCACCAGCCCGGAGAGCGGGTCGGCCAGTTCGTGGAGCCGGGGCAGTTCGAAGCAGTCGGCGACGAAGCGCTGGAACAGCTCGCCGGAGTAGAGGCGGTGGATGACCGCGTCCTGGGGGATGCGGTCCCGGGAGACGAACGCGTTGCCGCGCCGGAAGGGTATGCGCGCCGGGTGGTCGGCCGGGAGGGAGTCGTCCACGGCGATGTTGTAGGCGTTGACCGTCTCGACCTCGTCGTGGGCGAGCGGGGCGACCGAGGCGCCCTCGCGGCGCAGCGTGTCCTGAAGGGCGGGAGGGATGAAGCCGGGCAGCACGCTGCACCCGGCCTCGGCCAGCTCCCTCCGCGTCCGGGCGACGACGGACCGCCACGCCGGGCTGTCGGGCTCCGTGAGGGGATAACGGACGGTGTCGACCACCTGTCCGATCAGCCGGGCTTCCGGAGTGCTCATCAGGTCCTCGCAGACGTCAAAGGGGACTTAGCCCATTCATGTCATGCGACCCCTGGGCGTTAACGTCTTTGTGACTGATGCCACCTACAGCCACACGTGAGGACTCAACCGCCGCAGGGGTATGTGTCATCCCTCTGCGAGACGCCGCAGGGGGCGGCCGAGCAAGCCGCCCCGGTCTCCGGGGCGGCCGACCGCCTCAGCTCAAGTGGACCGGGAGAGCGCGGTAGTCGTTGACGATGAGGGAGGTGTTGCGTTCCAGGGACGCGGGGTCGGCGGCCAGGTGGATGCGGGGGAAGGCGTCGAAGAGGGCGGGGAGGGCGATGGATGCCTCCAGGCGGGCCAGGGGGGCGCCCAGGCAGAAGTGGATGCCGTGGCCGAAGGCGAGGTGCTGCTTGTCCTCGCGGTCGATGGAGAAGGACTCGGGATCGGCGTGGACGGCCGGGTCGCGGCCGTGCGCCCCGAAGGCGATGAGAATGAGGTCCCCGGCGGCGATGGTCACCCCCTCGCCCAGGTCGATGTCGGCCGTCGCGAAGCGCAACGGCACGTGCATCACCGGCGGTTCCGCGCGCAGCGCCTCCTCGATGACGTCCGCCCACCGCGCCTCGTCCCGCCGCGCCTCGGCGAGCTGGCCGGGATGGGTCAGCAGGGCGACCACGGCATGGTCGATCAGCGAGACGGTGGTCTCCGAGCCCGCGCCGATCATCAGCACCAGCGTGGAGAGGAGTTCGCGCCCGGAGAGGCGATCGCCGTCCTCCGCCTGGAGGTTGACGAGCTGGCTGGTCATGTCGTCGCCGGGATGGGCCCGCTTGTACTCCAGCAGCCGTTCCATGATGAGGAATTGGCGCTCGCTGGTGAGCCGGGCGGCCTCCAGCGAGGCGCCGGTGTTCACGATGCTGTCCACCAGGGCGAGCATGTCGGGCCGCTGCTCGCCGGGGACGCCGAAGAGGTCGCAGATCACGCGGGTGGGCACCTGGTAGGAGAACGCCGCCCGCAGGTCGACCGGTTCGCCCCCGGTCCTGCGCGCGAGGCCCTCGATCAGCTCCGCGACCAGGGCCTCGATGGCCGGGCGCAGCGCCTCGACGCGGCGGGCGGAGAACGCCGAGCCCACCAGGCGGCGCAGCCGCGCGTGGTCGGCGCCGTCGGTGGTGAGCATGCTGACCGTGTCCACGAAGCTGCTGATCCAGGCCACGGCCCCGGGCTCGTACCCGGGCCAGGAGTGGCGGGCGTCCCGGGAGACGTCCGGGTGGTTGAGCAGGGTGCGCACGACGTCGCCCCGGGTCACCGACCAGGCGGTGAGGTTCTCGGGGAGCCGGACGCGGACGGCCGGCCCGGCGGCGCGCAGCTCGGCGGCCTCGGCGAACAGGCGCCGCCCCAGGGGGTCGAGGAGGACGGGCGGACGCGCGGCGGCAGAGGGGTGGGTGGACATGCGATGTCTCCTTCGGTGTGCGGCGAGGGAGCGGCGATCGCATGCCGCGTTCGGGTGGGTCGCTTCCGCGGGGGAGGACGGACGCGGCATCGAACGTGCGCGCGGCGGTTCGCGCGCGTGTTCCCACGGCCAGGGTGGCGGCAGGCGGCCCTCCCGCCTACCGCCAAGTCCGGCCATTCCCCGTGGTCGCGGCTGGGGCGACTGATGCTGACGGAACGTCAGACGCTCTCGCCGCGCGCCACCTCGGGCCCCGGAGCGGCGCCCGGCCCCTCCCCCGGCGCGCCGGCGCGGACGGCGGCGCGGGCGGACGTTCCCAACCGGGTGTGGTGGAAGAGCAGGTTGAGGGTGAACGCGGTGCAGGCGGCCAGCGTGATGCCGCTGCCCAGCAGGATCTCCGCCGAGGAGGGGAAGTTCTCGAACATGCCGGGAGCGGACTCCGGCAGCAGGCCGACGCCCACCGACGTGGCGGCGATCGTGGTGTTCACCCGGTCCCCCAGGTCCACCTTGCGCAGGGTGTTGATGCCGATGAGGGCGACGGTGGCGAAGAGTATGAGCCCTACCGCGCCGACGACCACGCCCGGCAGCGCGGCGACGAGCGCGCCCAGCTTGGGGACCAGGCCGAGCGCCACGAGGATCGCGCCGCTGGTGGCGGTGACGTAGCGGCTGACGACGCGGGTGGTGGCGACCGCGCCGACGTTCTGACCGAAGACGGTGTCGATGAAGGAGGTGAGCACCCCGGCGAGCAGGCCGGAGAGGCTGTCGCCGACCAGCCCGCGCGCCAGGTCCGCGCGCGAGACGGGCCTGCCGGTGATCTCGCCGACGGCCAGCATGCTCGCCGTGGACTCGGCGAACACCACGGCCATCACGATGGACATGGCCACCACCGCCGCGATGGGGAACTGCGGCGCGCCGAAGTGGAACGGGTCGGGCAGCCCCAGCCAGTCCGCCTCCCCCACCCCGTCCAGGTGCACCAGGTCCATCGGGATCGCCAGCAGCGTTCCCGCCAGCAGGGCGATGAGGACGCCCAGTTGGGACCACACCCCGCGCCCGGCGAGCAGGAACGCGACGGCGATCAGCACCACCAGGGCCGCCAGCCCGATGTGCAGGGGGCGCGCGAAGTCCGGCGCGGCGGGGTCGTTGCCCACGATCAGCCCGCCCGAGACGCCGATCAGGGACAGGCCGACGACGGTCAGCACGCTGCCGGTGACCAGCGGCGGGAAGAAGCGGATGACGCGGGCGAACGGCACGGCCAGGGCCAGGCCCACCACTCCCCCGGCCAGCATCGAGCCGTACACCGCCTGGAGGCCGTGCTCCTCGGCGATGACGATCATCGGCGTCAGCCCGGCGAAGGTGGCGCCCGTGACGATGGGCAGCCGGACCCCCGCGATCCGGCCCAGGCCCAGGCTCTGCACCAGCGTGATGAGGCCGGCCACCAGCAGGTCGGCGTTGATCAGCAGCGCGACGGTGGAACGGTCCAGACCGGCCGCCGCGCCGAAGACCAGCGGCACGGTGACGCACCCGGTGTACATGATCAGCACGTGCTGGAGGGCGAACGCGCTCTGCCGCACGAAGGGCAGCCGCTGGTCCACGGGGTGCGGCGGGCTCGGCGCTTCGGCCATGGGCTCTGCCTCCTTCCGGAGTCCTTCGGTGATCCTTTCGGGTCCTTCCGGGCAGACATTCACGCAGGCGATCGTTGCCAGGCCCGCCCGATCATGTAGCGCGGGCGTTACCCCGCCCCGAGCGCTCTGAGCCCTCTGCCGGCCCCACCGGCGAGTACAGCGGGAGCCTCTGGGAGGACGCCGCCGAGGAGTTCGCGCGCCAGGGCTTCGCCGTGGACGGGCGGGCCTACGCCCCCAAGCCGCCCGCGTCCCCGACTGGCTGGACTGGTGCCACTTCCACCGGCCCCGCACCGGAATCGGCGGCCAGACACCCGCCGGCCGCGTCACCAACCTGCCCGAACGACACAGCTAGCGCGTGGTCGCGCCGAGGTCCAGCGTCAGCTCCCGGGTGAGGTCGTCGAAGTTCCAGGCGCCCTCGCGGGCGGCGGTGTTGGTGACCCAGAAGACCATGGAGCCGTCGTCGAGGTAGCGGGCGATGACGCTCAACGACCAGTCGTTGCCGCCGCTGTGCAGGGCCACGGGCGTGCCGTCCTCCAGCGTGAACGTCATCCAGCCGTAGCCGTACGCGAAGGGCGGGTCGTCCTCGCTCTCCGGCGGCATCTCGGCCCAGGGCTCGACCAGGCGCTCGCGCGCGCCGGCGTCCAGCACGGCGCCGCCCTGAAGGGCCCGGTGCCAGCGGTGCATGTCGCGGGCGGTGGAGAGCAGGCCGCCGTTGCCCCGGAGGTTCCAGTGGGGGCCGTCCTCGGCCCAGGGGTGGTCGTAGGGCCTGCCCATGGGCTCGCCGCGCGGGTCGTACTCGACGGCGACGTCCGCGGGGTCCCAGTCGGGCAGGACGTAGCCGGTGCTGGTCATCCCGGCCGGGGCGAACAGCTCCTCGGCCAGGTACGCCTCGTAGTCCCGGCCGGAGGCGATCTCGACCACGGCGGCCAGCACGCTGTAGCCGAGGTTGGAGTAGGCGAAGCGCTCGCCGGGCTCGGCGATCGGCTCGGCGGCGAGGGCGCCGTCGAGCATCTCTTCGCGGGTCAGCGGGTCGTAGTCGTCGCCCAGCGAATCGGGCAGCCCGGCGGTGTGGGTCAGCAGGTGGTGCAAGGTGATCTCCCGCTTGTCGGGCGGCAGTTCCCGGCCGTCCAGGTGCTCGGAGAGCCGGTCGGTGACGTTCAGCTCGCCCTGCCGCTCCAGCCGGAGGACGGCCGCTGCGGTGAACTGCTTGGTGTTGGAGCCGATGTCGTAGACCGTGTCGCAGCCGGCCTCGGGGTCCCCGAAGCCGGCGCAGTGCACCAGCTCGCCGCCGCGGTCCACGGCGACCGTGCCGTCGGCGCCCTGGGGCAGGAGTTCCTCCAGCACCGCGGCCACGGCCGGGTCGGTGAGCGGGGCCTGTTCGCGCTCCCGCTCCTCGCCGCCGCAGCCGGCGGCCAGCACCGCGGCCACGGCCAGCGCCACGCCCGCCCTACGGGTCCGCCGCGTCCGGGTCATCCCCCGGCCTCCCTCGCTCGCGCGGCCCGCGCGCTCCTCGCGCGGACCCTTCTGACCAGCGAGGCTAGGAAGCCGCCCCCGCCGGGGTCGTCCCGCGCGGGAGCCAAGTCCGCGGCGGCCGGTCCCCCGCTGGGGGGACGCGGGGAGTCCCCCGGGGCGGCCCGGTCAACGCCCGCCTCACCAGGAGGACTTGGTGACCCCCGGCAGGTACCCGGCGTGGGCCTGCTCGCGGACGGAGACGCGGGAGAGGCCGAATTTCCGCAGATAGCCGCGCGGGCGGCCGTCCCCGCTGTCGCGGTTGCGCACCCGCGTGGCGCTGGCGTCCCGGGGCTGCCGCCTCAACTCCCGCTGCGCGGCCTCGCGTTCCTCCGGGGAGGTGCCGGGCCGACGGATGATCTCCTTCAGCTCGGCGCGGCGGGCGGCGTAGCGCTCGACGGTGGCGCGGCGCTTCTCGTTCTTGGCGATCTTGCTCTTCTTGGCCATCAGATCCGCTCCCCCCGGGCGCGCATGCGGGCGACGGCGGCCTCGATGCCGATGACGTCGATGGTCTTGATGGCGCGGGCGCTGAGGGTGAGCCGGACCCAGCGCCCCTCGCCGGGCAGCCAGTAGCGCCTGCGCTGGATGTTGGGGTCGAACCGGCGCCGGGTGCGGCGGTGGGAGTGCGAGATGCGGTTGCCGAAGCCGGGTTCGGCTCCGGTGAGCTGGCAGCGGGCGGACAAAGCGGCGGCACCTCCGGGAGCACGACTAACGTTAATGAAAATCGTTGCCATATACTAGCAGCATGGCACGCAACGAACTCCGCCCGATCGTCAAGCTCCGCTCCACCGCCGGGACCGGCTACACCTACGTCACCCGCAAGAACCGCAGAAACGACCCCGACCGCCTGGTCCTGCGCAAGTACGACCCGGTCGCCCGCCGCCACGTCCTCTTCCGCGAGGAGCGCTGACTCCGGCCCCGCCGCCCCCGCGACCCCCGCGCCACGGAGGTCCGCGCCGCGCCGAGCGTCCCGGCCCGCGGCGTCATCTCCGCGTGACGGTGCGGGCGTTGGGAAGCGCGGGCGACGGCTTCTGCCGTCGCCCGGCGGTCTGGCAGGGTGGCGGGCATGACGAGCGAAGACGCCACGCCCCAGGACGCCCCGCCCTCCTCACCGAGGGTCGCCGTGCGCGGGGAGGCCCGCCTTGAGGTGGACCCGGAGACGGCGCGGATCACCATCACGGTCACCGCGCGCGGCACCGACCGGCGCTCGGCGCTGGCCGACCTCACCCGGCGGAACGACGCCGTGCTGGAGCTGCTGCGCTCTGCCGGGGAGGCGGTGGAGAAGATCGAGACCGGCTCCTTCAGCCTCAGCCCGGAGCTGCGGCAGGGGCGCGGCGAGCGCGTACGGGCGTACCACGGGCGCGTTCATGTGCAGGCGCTGTTCGTGGACTTCTCGGCCCTGGGCGATCTGGTCACGCGCCTGGCGGACCTGGAGCTGACCCGCGTGGACGGGCCGTGGTGGGGCCTGCGCCCCGACTCACCGGTCCACCGGGAGGCCCGGCGTCAGGCCGTGCGCGAGGCGGTCACCCGCGCCCGCGAGTACGCCCAGGCCGTCGGCGCGGACCTCGCGGGCCTGATCGACATCGCCGACATCGGCGTCGACCCGGTCCCGGCTCCGGCCTACGGCCTCGCGAGCGGCCCGGCCCGCGCGTTCGGCGGTGCGGCGGGAGCGGCCGAGGGCGCGCCCCCGGCCCTCGACCTCGAACCGCGCCGCCAGTCCGTCTTCGCCCGCATCAACGCGCGCTTCACCATCACCCCGCCGGTCCTGTAGCCCGGCGCCGCCGCCCGGCCGCGTCCCGGCCGACCGGGGCGCGGCGGGACCACCCGGCCGCGCACCCCCCTCCGCACCCCGTCCCCGCCGTCGCGCGACGGCGCACACGGTCACCAGTGCTAAATATGGGGCATGACGGTGCAAAACGGCCGAGCCGCCGAGGGTCCCGAGGACAGCGGCCCCGAGCCCCCGCGCCCCGCCGCGCTCCGGCGCCTGCGCTCCGCGCTGGGCGTGCGCACGGTCGCGGGCCAGGTCTTCCTGCTGCAACTGGCCCTCGTCCTGCTGCTCGTCGCGGCGGGCGGGGCCCTGCTGGTGCACCGGGCGCGGGACTGCGTGATGGACGACGCGCGCCACCGTTCGGCCGTGGGCGCCCACACCTTCGCCAACGCCCCGGGAACGGCCGCCGCCATGCGCGCGGAGGGCCCCACCGCCCGGCTCCAGTCGAGCGCCGAGGCCGCGCGAAGGTCCTCGGGCCTGGACTACATCGCCGCCATCAGCCCGGAGGGCATCCGCTGGACCCACCCCGACCCCGACCAGATCGGCCGGCCCGCAGGGGGGTCGTTGCGCGAGGCGCTGGAAGGGCGGGCGTTCACCCGCGTCGTGGACACCCCCCTCGGGCAGACCGTGAACACCACGGCGCCCGTCCGGGACCGCGACGGCACGGTGGTGGGCCTGGTCGGCGTCGGCATCACCGTCAGCCGCACGCAGGAGCAGGTCCGCGCGCAGGTGCCGCTCATCCTCGGCACGGCCGCCGGGGCGACGGCCCTGGTCACCGGCGGCACGGCCCTGGTCAGCCGCCGGCTGCGGCGCCAGACGCACGGCCTGGGCGCGGCCGAGCTGCGGCGGATGTACGAGCACCACGACGCGGTGCTGCACGCCGTGCGCGAGGGCGTGGTCATCGTCGGCGAGGAGGGGCGGCTGCTGCTGGCCAACGACGAGGCCCGGCGCCTGCTCGCCCTGCCGGAGAACGCTGAGGGACGCCCCGTCACCGAGCTGGACCTCGACCCCCACACGGCCGAGCTACTGGTCCGTGATGCAGCCGAACACCGTCCTGTATGCGACCAGGACCGTCAGGCCGCAGCGCCGCCTTCGGTGAGGCGCGCGCGTCGCCGGAACGGCGTACGCCGCCGGGCGGAGGCGCGAGCCGGGCGGCACGCTGGGGGTGGGGGCAGGAGAGGAGGCAGGCGTGGCACGTTCCATCCGCATGCTCTACCGGGGCCGGCAAGGCCGGTCGCGGCACAACGTCAACTGGGATGCCATCGCGCAGGAGTCGGCCGTGGTGCTCACGGCCGCCCAGTGGCGGTTCTCGGGCGGCATCTTCGGGACCGAGGGGCGGCCCGTCCTCGGGGAGCCGGGGCAGGAGCCGAACGTCTACGTGACGAACGTCGGCCCGCACGGGCGGCCGGGCGGCGAGGCCGGGGGCGTGGAGTTCCTGCTGCACGCCGAGTCGAACGCGCCCATCGACGTGGTGGTCACCATCACCGCGCTCGACCCGGTGGAGAGCGTCACGCTGGTGGAGTGAGGCCGGGACCGGCCGAGGTGGCGCGGACGCGCAGTCCCGTGGTCAGGGTGACGGTGGCCGGGGCGCGGCCGGGGTGGGTCAGGCGCTGGGCGAGGAGTTCGGCGGCGGTGCGGCCGAGGTCGTAGGTGGGCTGAACGACGGTGGTGGGGGCGGGCTCGATCAGGGTGGCCCAGGGGATCTCGTCGAAGCCGACCACGCCCATGCGGGCCGGGACGGGGACGTTCCGGTCGGCGAGGCAGGCCAGGGCGCCGACCGTCATGAGGTTGTTGGCCGCGAACACGGCGTCCGGCGCCGGGTCCTCGTCCAGCAGCGCGTCCATGGCGGCGTACCCGCCGCGTTCGCGGAAGTCGGCGCGGCGGACGAGGCGTTCGTCGGCGGGCAGGCCGGCGGCGGCGAGGGCGGCGCGGTAGCCGGCCAGGCGCTGGTCGGCGGTGGGGATGCCCTCGGGGCCGGTGACGCAGGCGACGCGGCGGTACCCCGCCGCGAGCAGGTGGGCCACGGCCGAGGCGGAGGCGCGTTCGTTGTCCACCAGGACGGTGTCCACGGCCGGGGTGTCCGGGCCCGGCAGCGGGCGGTCGATCGCGACCAGGGGGACGCCGCCCTCGGCCAGCCGGGCGGCGTGCGGGGAGCGGGCGCACGGGGAGAGGACGACGCCGGCCATCCGCTCGGCGAGGACGGCGGAGACGTAGCGGCCCTCCTTGGCGGGGTCCTCGTCGCTGTTGCACAGGACGACGGAGAGCCCGGCGGGGCGGGCCACGTCCTCGATGCCCCGGACCAGGGAGGTGAAGAAGGCGTTGTCGATGTCCGAGATGATCACGGCCCACAGGTCGCTGCGGGTGCGGCGCGCCTGCGGGCGGCGGTGTTGGGGCGGTAGTCCAGGCGGCGCATGGCCTCGCGGACGCGGGCGGCCAGGGCGGGGTCGACGGCGGCGTTGCCGTTGGTGACGCGGGAGACGGTGGCGGGCGAGACGCCGGCGGCGCGGGTCACGTCGTGGATGGTCGTCACCGGCCGTTCACCCCCTCGGTCCGGTGCGCCCTCGCTCCGGTGCGGCCCTTCGTCGTGCCAGGGCGCCTCATCGTGCCAGACGGGGCGGGGGACGTGCGAGGGGGGCGTGGAATCGTTTTCGCGGCGGCTGCCCTCGGCCTTCGCGGCCGGCGAGGGCCCGGACATCTTCCTGGTCAGCCCCGGCGACTTCCTGCGCTACTCCAACGGCGGGGTCCTCCAGGACATCACCCCGCACCTGGACCGCGCGGTGATCGAGGACTTCGGCACCGCGCTGGACTCCCGGCGGGTGGACGGGCACGTCTACGCGCTGCCGATGGAGACCGAGCCGCTGGCGATGTTCTACTCCGTGGACGCCTGGGAGCGCGCCGGGCTGTCGGAGGGCGACATCCCGGAGACCTGGGACCGGATGCTCGACGTCGGGGACCGGCTGCGCAGCCGCACCCGCGCCGGGCTGGTCTTCGAGACCCAGCCGGGCTACTTCCAGAACGTCACCTGGTACCCGTGGATGTGGCAGGGCGGCGGCGAGGTGCTGGACCGCCGGGGGAACGTCGCCTTCGACTCGCGCGGCACCCGGCAGGCGCTCCAGCTCTGGCAGGACGCGGTCCGCGAGGGCATCGCCCCCCGGACCTGCCGGCCGCCGGCGACGTGATCAGCGCCTTCCGGGGCGGGAACGTCGCGATCTGGCAGCAGGGCATCTGGCAGGTCTCCAGCTTCGCCGCCTACGCCCCCGACTTCCGCTACGGCCTCTTCCGCCTGCCCACCCCGCCGGGCGGGGAGTACACGACGACGCTGGGCGGCTGGTCGTTCTGCGCCAACGCCCAGGGCCGCAACCCCGAGGCGGCGGCGGAGTTCTGCGCCTGGGCGCTGGGCTCGGCCGAGCAGGACTCGGTCGACCGGATGGTCGCCTGGTGCACCGAGGCCAAGTCCGACATCGCGCCGCGCGCCACCGCGCTGGAGCTGGGCTCCGAGCGGGGCGGCTACGACTTCTGGGCGATGCGGCGGTTCCGTGACGAGATCGCCCCGGCAGGGCGTTCCGAGCCGCGCTATCCGCCGGTCGTCTACAAGGCGATCTCCGACGCCATCCAGGGCGTCATGCTCGCCGGCCATGGCGTGGAGAGCGCGACCGAGCGCGCCGCGCAGTCCATCGACGCCTACATCCGCAGCTACGAGGGGGCGAGTCTTCGCCTGGCCGCTGGTGGCCACCAACGACGAGGACCTGACCGTGGTCCAGCTCGGCATCTCGTCCTTCATGACGCAGTACGGCTCGAACTGGAACTACATCCTGGCCGCGGCCACCGTCGCCGCCATCCCGACGCTGGCCCTCTTCTTCGTCTTCCAGCGGCAGATCGTCGAGTCCGTCAAGACGTCCGGCCTCAAGTAGAGGTCCCGGACCCCCACGCAACGCAAGGAGCGAACCTCCCATGGCACGCATCGGCCTGCTGCCCCTCTCCGACGGCCGCGACTTCGTCCACCGGGACGTGACCGGCCACATCGCCCGCGCCGCCGGCGAGCTGGCCGGGATGCCGCGCGAGGCCGGGCACGAGGTGATCGTCGCCCCCGAGCAGGTCAGCAGCAACGCCCTGGCCACCGGCCAGGCCCGCTGGCTCGCGGACCGGCACGTGGACGTGACGATCCTGCACCACTCGGTGTGGACCTTCCCGCACTTCACCATGCTGGCCGCGGACGCCACCCCGGGGCCGCTGCTCCTGGTGGCCAGCATCGACCCGCAGTTCCCCGGCATGGTCGGCATGCTCGCCGGGCGGCGGCCTGGACCAGATAGGCCGCGTCCACGGCCGGGCCTGGGGCGACCTGGCGGACCCGGCCGTCCGCGCGCGCATCCTCGCCCAGGTCCGGGCCGGGGCCGCCGTCAGCCGCCTGCGCGGCTCCACATTCGGCCGGATCGGCGGCCGGCCCATGGGCATGTACACGGCCGTGGCCAACACCGACCAGTGGATGCGGCAGTTCGGCGTGGACGTCGAGGAGATCGACCAGTGGGAGATCGTCCGGCGCAGCGCGAACGCCGACCCGGCGCGGGTCTCGGCCGCCCGCGCCTGGCTGGAGAAGCACGCCGGGGGCGTGCACTACGACGGCGACCGGCTCACCCCCGAGCTGCTGGAGCGGCAGATCCGCGCCTACTACGCGATGCGCGAGCTGATCGAGGAGTGGAACCTCGACTTCTCCGGGATCAAGGGCCAGCCGGAGCTGACCACCCACTTCTGCACGATGGACGTGGCCGAGGCGTTCCTCAACGACCCCTACGACTGGGAGGGGCCGAAGGAGACGCACGTGACCGCCACGGAGGCGGACATGGACGGCGCGCTGACCATGCAGATCCTCAAGCTGCTCAGCGGCGACCCGGTGCTCTTCGCCGACGTGCGGCACTACCACGCCGACAAGAACGTGTGGGACCTGTGCAACTCGGGCCAGCACGCGACGTGGTACGCGGCCCGCTCGGACGACCCGGCGCACAACCTCTCCCGCGTGCACTTCCACCCGGAGGTGTTCTACTTCCCGGCCGGGGGAGCCTCCGTGCAGCACGTGGCGGCCCCGGGCGGGCACACCTTCGCCCGGCTGACGCGGGAGGACGGGCAGTACCGGATGCACGTGATGCGCGGCGCGTTCGAGAGCTGGGACGAGGAGACCAACGAGCGGATGATGCGCGCCTCCACCTACGAGTGGCCGCACGCGTTCACCCGGCTCGACGCCCCGGCGGACGAGTTCCTGGGCCGCTTCGGCTCCAATCACATCCACGCCGTGCCCGGCGACCGCGTCGAGGAGCTGCGCGCGGTGTGCCGCCTGCTCGGCATCCGCTACGACGGGTTCGGCTCCGCCGCCTGACCCCGGCCGTTCACCCCTCTCCCCTCGGGACCGCGACCATGACCCTGCTCCTCGGCATCGACATCGGCACCTCCTCCTCCAAGGGCGTCCTGGCACGCCCCGACGGAACGCTCGTGGCACGGGCGGCCCGCGAGCACGCCACCGCCACGCCGCGCCCCGGCTGGGTGGAGCACGACGCCGAGGCCGTGTGGTGGGCCGACTTCGCGGCCCTGACCGCCGAGCTGCTGGCCGCGGCCCCGGCCGGGGAGCGGGTGGCGGCCGTGGGGGTCAGCGGCATCGGGCCGTGCCTGCTGCCCGTGGACGCGGACGGCCGCCCGCTGCGCCCGGCCGTCCTCTACGGCGTGGACACCCGCGCCGGGCGGCAGATCGCCGCCCAGCGGCACCGCTTCGGGGAGGAGCGGGTGCTGGCCCGCGCCGGGTCGCCGCTGACCAGCCAGGCCGTGGGGCCGAAGCTGGCGTGGCTGCGGGAGGAGGAGCCGGCGGTGTGGGCGCGCACCCGCCGCTGGATGATGGCCGGCTCCTACCTCGTGCACCGGCTGACCGGGGCCTACGTCCTCGACCACCACTCGGCCAGCCAGTGCGACCCGCTGTACGACCTGCGCGGCGGCGGGTGGATCGAGGAGTGGTGCGAGGAGGTCGCCCCGGGCCTGGAGTGGCCGCGCCTGCTGTGGCCCTCGGAGGTCGCGGGCGAGATCACCCCGGCCGCGGCGGCCGAGACCGGCCTGCCGCCGGGAACGCCCGTGGTCGCGGGCACCATCGACGCCTGGGCGGAGGCCACGGCGGTCGGGGTGACCTCGCCGGGCGACCTGATGCTGATGTACGGCACCACGATGTTCCTGGTCAACGTCGTGGAGGCGCCCGTGCCCAGCCGCGAGCTGTGGTCCACGCGCGGCGCGTTCCCGGGGACGTTCTCGCTGGCCGCCGGGATGGCCACCTCCGGAGCCGTGACGGGCTGGCTGCGGGACGTCACGGGAACGCCCTACGGAACGCTGGTGGAGGAGGCCGCGGCCGTCGCCCCGGGCGCGGAGGGGCTGGTGATGCTCCCCTATTTCGCGGGCGAGCGCACGCCGCTGTTCGACCCCGACGCGCGGGGCCTGATCCACGGCCTCACGCTGCGGCACGGCCGCGGGCACCTCTACCGGGCCGCGCTGGAGGGGACGGCCTTCGGCGTGCGGCACAACCTGGAGGCGATGGCGCGGGCGGGCGGCGAGGCCCGGCGGCTGGTCGCGGTGGGCGGCGGGGCGCGGGAGCTGTGGACGCGGATCGTCTCGGACGTGACCGGCCGCCCGCAGCAGGTGCCGCGGCACACCATCGGCGCGGCCTACGGGGACGCCTTCCTCGCGGCGGTGGGCACGGGCCGGGCGCGGGCCGGGGACATCGCCTCCTGGAACCCGGTCCGGGAGACCGTGGAGCCCGACCCGTCGCTGGGCGGGGTCTACGAGGAGCTGTACGGGCTGTACCGGGAGCTGTACCCGGCCACGCGGGCCGCGGCGAACGTGCTGGCGGCCCGGCAGCGCGCGGACGCGGAGCGCGCCGGATCGACTACGCACGGTGCGGCGGGGGCGGCCGGGCTGTGAGGCGGGGCACGTGAGGGCTCTCACCTACGAACGGGATTAGGAGCGGGGCGCGGTCGGCGGGCCCGCCGGGGCGGCCGGGCCGGGCCCTTCGGCGGGCCTCCCGGCTACGGGGCCCGCTCGTAGGTCCCGCCCTTGGAGCGCCGGGAATCACCCGCTAACAATGGGCGTCGCCGCAGTCGCGGCACTTCTCCCGTTTGCGAGTGATTGAACGAGGTACGTCCCGCATGCCCGTGATCAGCACCCTTGGCCCTCGTCCCACCCGGACCCGCAGGGCCGCTCTCGGCGTCGCCGCCCTCGGAGCCGCGGCGCTGGCCGCCGCACTGGCCCCCGGCAGCGCCCAGGCCGCGACGGCCGGGCCGGCAGCCCCCGCGCGGGTCGCCGAGCCGACCGCCTCGCCGGTGGCGTTCACCCTCGACGCCCAGGGCGGGGTCGCCCACGCCATCCCCGACGGCCTCGGCGGCAAGCCGTTCCTCCTCACCGAGGAGACGGACGAGGAGTCCGATACGGATACCGGCGAGGCCGGGTCCGAGAAGTCCGAGACGGAGGCGGAACCCGCCGAGGACGAGGAGTCCGGGGCGGAGGCCGCCGAGGAGTCCGCGGAGGAGGGCGACGAGGCCCTGGCGCCCGAGAAGCCGGAGGAGGAGGCCGCCGAGGAGGAGCCGGAGTACCCGGACAACCTCGACGGCTGGATCCGCGAGGCCATGGCCGTCATGGACGAGCACGGGATACCCGGCTCCTACGAGGGCATCCACCGCAACATCATCCGCGAGTCCAGCGGCGACCCCCAGGCGATCAACCTGTGGGACATCAACGCCCAGAACGGCATCCCCTCCAAGGGGCTGCTCCAGGTCATCGACCCGACCTTCGCGGCCTACCACGTCGAGGGGACGAAGTACGACCCCTACGACCCGGTGGCGAACATCGTCGCCGCCTGCAACTACGCGGCCGACCGGTACGGCTCGATGGACAACGTGTGGGGTGCCTACTGATCCGGGCCTGACGGCCCGGCCGTGACGGCCCGGTGGTGAACGCCCGCGGCGCGGCTCTCGCGCCGCCCGCGGGCCGCCCCGACCCCCTCATCCGCGCCCGGGCGGCCCCGGAGTTTCGCTCCGCGGCTGCCCGGGCGTTCGGCGTTCCGGCCGGCGTTCCGGCCCGGTCCGGCCCCAGGCCGGTGTTCAGGCCGGCGTTCCCGGTGGCGCTCCGCCGGGCGTTCCCCCGGGCGTGGGGGACAGCGTGGCCGGGACGGCCAGGGTCAGGCGGTATCCGCCGGCCTGGGGGCCGGACTCCAGGGTGCCGCCGAGGAGTTGGGCGCGCTGCCGCAGCCCGACCAGGCCGACGCGGGCGCTGGGCAGCACGAGCGTGGGCCGGGTGGGGGCGGTGTTGGTGACCGTGACGCGGACGGTGCCGTCCGCCGTCCCGACCCGGACGGCGGCGCGGGCGCCCGGCGCGTGCTTGCGGACGTTCGTCAGCGCCTCCTGCACCGTGCGGTACACCGCCCGCTGCACCGGGGCCGGGAGCCCGGCGCCCGGCGGGTCGCCGGGCAGGTCCACCTCAAGGGCGGCGTCGATGCCGCAGTCGGCCACGAGCTGGGGCAGCCCGGCGAGCGTCGGCTGCGGCGTCAGCTCGGGCGGCGGGCCGTGCCCCTCCCCCGCCTCTCCCGAACGCAGCACGCCGACCATGTGCCGCAGCTCCTCCAGGGTCCGCACGCTCAGGCGGCGGATCGTGCGCGCCGCCTCGCGGGTCTCCGCGTCGTCCGTGCTGACCTGGAGCGCGCCGGAGCGCACCGCGATGAGGCTGACCTGGTGCGAGACCACGTCGTGCATCTCCCGCGCCAGGCGGGCGCGTTCCTCCGCCAGCACCCGCTGGGACAGCAGGCGCCGCTCCTGCGCCCGTGCCTCGGTGACCTCCTCCAGCCGCAGCGCGAGGTCGCGTCGTGCCTGCACCATCAGCCCGAGGGAGAGCGGCGCGGCGGCCAGCCCCAGCGAATAGCCCACGTCCGCGGCGGTCGTCCAGTCGCCGGGGTCGGGGGGCAGCGGCCAGGGCAGCGCGTAGCAGGCGGCGTAGGCGGCGGTCGCCAGGGCCAGGACGACGCGGCCCCGGGTGAGGGAGGCGAGGGTGTAAAGCGCGAAGAGCCCCGCCATCACCGCGTAGGACATCAGGGTGGAGGGGAGCGTCAGGGCGAAGACGAGGCGCGGCAGGCGGCGGCGCAGCGGGATGGCCGCGGCGGCGAGCAGGGCCCAGGCCATCGGCCGGGGCTCCTCGGTCCACGCGGTGACCCGCACGTCCGCCAGGACCAGCGCCACGACGATCGCGTCCACCACCGGCTGGGGAACGCGGCGGGTCCAGGGGCGTGCGGTCCCGGCGGCGCCGGCCGCTCGGCCGCCCTCGCCCGCGTCGCCCGTCTCGCCCGGCGGGGCGGCGCTCACGGGGTCCTCCCGGGCGGGCGCAGCAGGCCGCCGCGTTCCGCGAGGAGGGCCGCCTGCACGCGGGTGCCGACCTCCAGCTTGGCCAGGATCGCGCTGACGTGGTCCTTCACCGTGCCGGGGCTCAGGTGCAGGCGGGCGCCGATGTCGGCGTTGGACAGCCCCTCGGCGACGCGCACCAGGACCGCGCGCTCCCGCTCGGTCAGCCGGGCCAGCCGGCGCGCGGCGGGCGCGTCCTCGGCGCCGCCCAGGTAGCCGGCGACGACCGTCCTGGTCACCTGCGGGGAGAGCACCGCGTCGCCCTCCGCCAACGTCCGGAGCAGGTGCGGGAGTTGCTCGGGATCAGTGTCCTTCAGCAGGAAGCCGGAGGCGCCCGAGCGCAGCGCGGCGGCGATGTGGGCGTCGGTGTCGAAGGTGGTCAGCATCGCCACCACCGGCGGGTCGGGCAGCGCTCTGATCCCGGCGAGTACGGTCAGGCCGTCCACGTCGGGCATCCGGATGTCCAGCAGCACCACGTCGGGTCTGGCGTCCCGGACGGTGGCGACCGCCCGGCCGCCGGGCACGGCGGCCACCACCTCGATGCCCTGTGCCGCGTTGAGTATGTGCTGGAAGCCGGTGCGGACCAGTGCCTCGTCGTCCACCACCACTACCCGGATCACCCGTGCCCCACCCGGTCCCCGCTCGCCGTGCCGTCCCCGCGCCGCGGCGTTCCGGCGGCCCTTGCCGCGGGCGTTCCCACGCCCCTGCGGGCGGCCGTTCCGGGGGCCGAATCGCCGACCGGCGGGGGACATCCCCGCCGGTCGGCGGGGTGCAGGTGGAAGTCTGCCGGATGGGCGGCGGCCCGCGCAGCCCGGAATCTGGAGCCATGACCCAGCACGCCGCGGCGGGTGCCGCGCAGCACCGGGGAGAGCCTCTCCGGCAGCCCTCTTCCGGCGGTTCCGTCATGCCGCCGGAGGACGCTCCCGCGCGCGGGGCCGGGCCGGATGCCGCAGGGGCGGGCGTGTCGGGGGGCATGCCCGCCCCCGGGCCCGGAACGGCCCGGCTGGCCGGGCTCGATCTGGCGCGGGGGCTCGCGGTGTTCGGGATGTACGCGGCGCACGTGGGGCCGATGCCGGACGAGACGGGCGGGGTCACGGGCTTCGTGATGGAGCTGGCACACGGGCGTTCCTCGGCGCTGTTCGCGGTGCTGGCGGGCGTCACGCTGGTGCTGCTGGCGGGCGGGGCGCGGGTCCCGGGGCGGCGTCCCGGCCGGGCCGCGCTGATCCGGATCGCCGTCCGCGCGGTCATCCTCCTCGCCCTGGGCACCGCGCTGACCGCCTCCAGCACGCCCGTGGTGGTGATCCTCGCCTACTACGGCCTGTACTTCCTTCTGGCGTTGCCGCTGCTGCGGCTGGGGGCGGGGGCCCTGGCGCTGCTCGCCGCCGCCGGGGCGCTGGCCGGGCCGCCGCTGCTGATGGTGCTCAGCCGGGCGGCGTACGACGCCGACGGGGACTACCGGGGCTGGTGGGGGACGTTCGCCTCGTTCGACCCGCTGTACCGCTGGAGCGGGGACGGGCTGCTGGAGCTGCTGATCACCGGCGACTATCCCGCGCTGACCTGGCTGCCGTTCGTCCTTCTGGGCATGGCCCTGGCGCGGCTCGGCTTCTCCCCCGCGCTGCGCCCGCGGCTGCTGGCCCTGGGCGCGGGGCTGGCGGTGCTGGGCTACGGCGGGTCGTGGCTGGCGTTGCGCCACGCGCCCGGGGTCGCCTCGGCCACCGGCTCGGCGCAGGCGTGGTGGTCGGACTCCGGGGTGAACTGGTCCGGCTACGCCAACGAGCCCGGTTGGCTGCTGGTCGGGGCGCCGCACAGCCAGACGACGTTCTCGGTGGTGGGGAACGCGGGGGTGGCCGTGGCGGTGATCGCCGGGGCGCTGCTGGCGCTGGACCGATGGGCGGCGGCCCGGCGGGTGGCCGCGCCTCTGATCGCCGTGGGGGCGATGTCGCTGACCGCGTACGGGCTGCACGTCCTGCTGATCGCGGTGCTCGGTCTTGAGGAGCTGGACGGCTATCCGCTGCGCGTGCTGCTTGCGTTCGTGGCGGTGGCCTGCGGGTTCGCGCTGCTGTGGCGGCGGCGCTTCCGGCGGGGGCCGCTGGAGTACCTGATGCACCGGGCGACGGCGGCCGTGGGCTCCGGGGCGCGGCGGGGGGCCGCGCTCCCCGCCGGGCCGCCCGGCTGTTGAGCATTGCTCAGCAGCGTGGGTAGGGTGGGGCAGCCGCCTGGGAGGGAAGCCATGCCCGTCATCCACCTCGTCCGCCACGGCCAGGCGTCCTTCGGCGCCGCGGACTACGACGTGCTCTCCGACCCCGGGCGCGAGCAGGCGACGGCCGTGGGCGCCGAGCTGGGGCGGCGCGGCCTCCGCGACCCGCTGCTGGTCTGCGGGACGCTGCGGCGGCAGCGGGACACGGCCGAGCTGCTGGCCAAGGCCGCCGGGTTCGCGGGGCCGGCGCGCACCGATGCCCGCTGGGACGAGTACGACCACCTGCGGCTGCTCACCGCGTACGCCGCCACAGCCCTGGACGCCGAGCCTCCCGAGTCCGGTCCGGGGCTCGCGGCGGCGAACCGGTCGTTGCAGACCGCGCTGGACGCCGCCCTCGGCGCGTGGGTCGCGGAGGCCGCGCCCGGCCCGGAGGGCTGGCCCGCCTTCTCGGGGGCGGCCCTCGCGGCGCTGCGCGAGCTCTCGGAGGGTCTGGGCGCGGGGCGCGACGCGGTGGTGGTCACCTCGGCGGGCGTGGTGGCCGCGCTCTGCTCGGGCCTGCTGGGCGCCGGCCCGTCGGGCGTCGTCGCCCTCAACCGCGTGGCGGCGAACGCCGGGATCACCACGGTCACCTCCGGGCGTTCCGGCCTGTCGCTGCTGGCGTTCAACGACCACGCGCACTTCGCGGGGGAACGGCGGCCCCTTCTCACGTATCGCTGACGGCTTCCCTCTTCTGCCCGCTTTTGCGGTCTTCGCCGGGTGCTGCGACCGTGGATCGGAGCGCTTGTCCCCTGCGGGGCCGTTCCCTGCGGGGCGCCGGCGCCCGAGCCGAGGAGGACCGTCATGCCCGAACGCCAGCAGCAGCGCCCGCCGGGAACGACCGCCGCGATGCGGCCGGTGCCCGACCACGGCGAGGAGAGCTACACCGGCTCCGGCCGCCTGGCCGGCAAGGCCGCGGTCGTCACCGGCGGCGACAGCGGCATCGGCCGTGCGGTGGCCATCGCCTTCGCCCGCGAGGGCGCGGACGTGCTCATCTCCTACCTGGACGAGGAGGAGGACGCCCAGGAGACGGCCCACTGGGTCTCCGAGGCCGGCCGGAAGGCCGTCCCCGTGTCCGGCGACCTCACGGACCCCGCGCACTGCCGCGAGGTGATCGACCGGGCGGTGGGCGAGTTCGGCCACCTCGACGTGCTCGTCAACAACGCGGCCATGCAGCGCACTTACGCGAACCTGGAGGACATCCCCGACGAGGAGTGGGACCGCACGCTGGCCACGAACCTCAGCGCGATGTTCCACCTCTGCAAGGCGGCCCTGCCGCACATGGAGTCCGGCGCCTCCATCATCAACACCACGTCGGTGAACTCCGATACGCCCTCCCCCACGCTCCTGCCCTACGACGTGACCAAGGCAGGCATCGCCAACTTCACCGCCGCACTGGCCCAGTTGATCGGCAGCCGCGGCATCCGCGTCAACAGCGTGGCCCCCGGCCCGGTCTGGACCCCCCTGATCCCCTCCACGATGCCCCCCGAACACATGGAGTCCTTCGGCCGCAACACCCCCCTCGGCCGCCCCGGCCAACCCGCCGAACTGGCCCCGGTCTACGTGATGCTGGCCTCCGACGAATCCAGCTACACCTCCGGCGCGCGCCTGGCGGTGACAGGGGGACGGCCGATTCTCTGAGGTGCCGTTGCGCGGCGCCGCCGCCTAGTCCTCCCTGAGCCGCCACCCTGTCAGCAGTTCCAAGACGGAGGCCGGAACGCCAAGGGCCGTCGCTTCGGCGGCGGCACGCACGAGCAGGTCGGCCGCCCGCAGACCGCGCGGCGCGTTGGCGACCTCCACGCCCGCAGCGCGCAGGACCGCGACGATCCCCGGCCACGAGTAGGTCGCCGCGCCCTCAGTGACCCAGAGCGGTTCGGGAAGACCGCCGCCGCTCTCCGCCAAGTCCGAAAGTTCCTGCGGCGTCCGGTGGGCGCGCTCGGCCGCCTCGGCGAGCGTCACGGCCGCGCCGTTCTCGACCCGGACCGGGTAGAGACCCGGCAGGACCCCCCGCACGGACGCGCTCGCCCGCGCGACGGCCTCCAGCACGGTCGGCGCCTCGACGTTGCAGGCACAGCGACACGGCTCGTCGCCCCCGACGGTGTAGGAGACAGATCCGTCCGCGAACAGCGGATCGTCCGTGACCGCCAGCACCTCGGCGTCGTCGTCTGTGAGCTGCCGGTTGAGGACCAGCGTGAATTCCCAGTCGGTCATGTCGTCCCGTTATCGTCTCAGTGGCCCTTGTGCCGGTTGATGAACTCACGAATCCGCTTGGCCTCAGTCCCCGTGCTCCTAGGCGTCCCCGTGCACCACCTCCTTGGCCTTGCAGCCGCAGCAGATGACCCATCCCCAGCGGTGGCCGTCCTTGCAGTACTCGACGGCCAGGCCGGCGTTGCGCGCTTCGTCCAGGGCCTTCTGGATGTCCTTCTTCGGATGTCTTCCAGGGGAGATCAAGCGGGGAGCCTATCCGTGGGGCCGAGGCGCCGACGCCGGTGGGATCACGGGGCGACGGGCGGCGTCAAACTCTGGCGCTCGATGGCCTCGAAGATGCCCGCGTCGGTGGCGCGTTGCCAGGCGGGGAGGTCGTCCCAGTCGGCGGTGTAGCTGGGCTTGGGGGCCTCGAAGTGCTTGTGGATCTGGGCGATCCAGCACAGGGCGACGAAGCGGCCCCTCTGCTCGCGGCTGAGGCGGGTCGTCGCGCCGTCGGAGGCCGTGACGAACGCGGCGATCTGCTGCTCGACGGCGGCAGCGGCCCGGCGTTCCCAGTCCGGGGTGTCCTCCTACGGCGCGACGTACCCGGGCTTGGGCTCGCCGGGGAAGTGGGTGCGGACTCCGGCGATCCACGCTTCACGGAAGGTACGGCCGGGTTCGATGGGCGGCATGCGGGGCGTCTCCTCAGGCGGCGGCACGGAAGAACAGGAGGTCGTTGACCTGGCCGTTGACTGTACGTCACGAAGCGACCGCTCCGGGAGACGAGCGATCGGTCCTACCGAGCGAGGGCTACGGCAGGTACGTGCGCTGCCAGTCGGTGGAGGACATGGTCTCGGCGGCGTCCGCGAGGGCTCGGGCCGAGGGTGTGCGGAGCTTGGTGCGGGTGGTGTCGACCCACTCGCGGGCGTTGGGGTAGCCCTGTTCGAGGTATTCGAGGGCCTGGATCACGCACTCCAGCTTGTCGGCGTCGTGGGCCACGCGGACCTCCAGGGAGTCGCCGGTCTCGTACTCGGCGACGAGTGCCTGGATGCCGGCGACGACGGCGGGGTGGGCGTCGGCCAGTTGGTCGGCGGTGACGTCCTCGTTGCGGGCCGCCTTCAGGTAGCGGCGGCCGATCCAGGGGATGTCGCCGACGCGCGTCTCCTGCGTGTCGTGGAAGGTGCACAGCAGCGCGACCTTCGCCGGGTCGGCCCCCTCCATCAACGCCAGCACCGCCCCGATCGCGGCGGTCCTGAAGCTGTGCTCGGCGATCGTCTCCGGGTCCTTGACCCCGACGATCCACCAGCCGCTGCGCTTGGCCCGCTTCAGCACGCCCAGCTCCCGCAAATACCCGGCGGTGCCCCGGGCGTGCCCGTCCTCGTCATCCATACGGCACCCCTTCTAAAGGCCGAGCGAGGCACGCCGGGTAGGCGATGCCACGGCGCAACCGGCGGGCTGAGTGACAGGTTCGATGGGCGACATGCGGGGCGGGGCTCCTCAGGCGGCGGCGTGGGTCAGGAGGTCGTTGACCTGGCGGTTGTCGCGGTGGGGCTCGAAGTCGGTGAGCAGGGCGCGCAGGAGGGCGTCGGTGCGGGGCGAGGCGGTGCCGCGGGACAGCTCGAAGGCCCGCAGGGCGGCGGCGGTGGCGCGGTCAAGGTCGCCCGCCGAGAGGTGCGCGCCGGCCAGCCAGCAGGTGTAGAGGGCGAGTTCACGGGCGTGCGTGTCGTCGTAGGGCGCGGTGAGCGCTTCGAGAACAGGCACGGCCCGCTCGGGGCGGCGCAGTTCGGCCCATACCCGGCCGGCCATGATCCGCGACTCGTCGCGGTTGATCCAGTAGACCGAGTCCGGCTCCTCGGCCGCGGCCGGGTCCCGTCGGTCGTGGGCGTCCTCCGAGGTGCCCAACGCCCGCTCTGCCCCCGCCGCGTCGCCCGTGCGCGCGCAGGCCCAGGCCAGGCGGTCCGCGAGGACGACGCGCACGGCCGGGAGCACGTCGGCCGGGGCGTTCGCCAGGGAGGCGCGGGCCATGGCCACCCCCTCGGCCGGGCTGTCGGAGGAAGCGGTCACGTACGAGAGTTCGGAGAGGGCGGTGGCGGCCAGCGGGTGGTTCCCCGCCTGGTTCGCGGCGTTCGCCGCCAGCAGCGACAGACGGCGGGCGTCCTGCGTGCGTTCCGCGTCGAAGGCCGTCCACGCGGCGAACTGGTACAGCTCACCCAGCGTGGAGAGCAGCGCCCGGCCCACCACCTCGGTGTAACTGCCGTTCGTGGCCAGGGCGGAGAGGTGCCCGATCTCGCGGGTCACCATCGGGTACACGCTGGCCCCGCCCGCGTAATCGTCCAGCCGCCTCAGGTCGGCGACGCGTTGGGCGAAACGCGCGACGTCCGCCCGCCCGATCCGCCGCCCTGCCCCGGCGGCCTGCGGCGCGGACACCGCCACTCCGGCCACCGCACCCGCACCGATGAACTGACGTCGATCCACAGGCACCATCCCTTCTTCGGTAGAGGTACCCGCCGGAAGGATGGTGTGACCGCGCCCCTCGTGGAGATCGATGCCGAGCACGCTCTCCAGGTGCCGACGCCACATCCTCGGGCGGCGCTTGCCCTTCTCCCAGCGGTGGACCTGGTTGCGGCCGGGGCCGTCCGCGGGGCGGCAGCCGGCGGATGTGGCCAGCTCGCGGGAGAGCTGGTCCTGGCTGAGCCCCAGCCGCTCGCGCGCTTCCTTGATGCGCTCGCCGTCGTGCATGCGCTTCCACCACCGCTTCCGGCCGACAACGGGACGACACGTGGCCGCCTGGGCGGCCCCTGCCGCCCCTGTGTGCACGATCGTTGACTTTTACGTCACGAGGAAGGCGAGTGCGAGGCGGAACGGAAATGACGGAATCTTCGGTCGAATGGCCGACGTGGCTCGCGTCCATCCAGCGCGGTGTGGAAACGCTGCCCTGTGGGCGGTGGTTCGATGCGGTGCGGGTGCTCGCGGTGGACGGGGAGCGGGCGTTGGCGGAGTTGGGGTTGGTGTCGGCGGGGGTGGTGGAGGACCAGGGGGCGGGGACCTTGTGCTGGCTGGTTCCGGTGGGGGTCGTGGG
>NZ_JAVREN010000038.1:0-49015 GCF_031845405.1 Streptomyces boetiae | reverse complement strand
GGAGTTCGGCGGCCGGGGCGGGGGAGGGTGGGGCCGGTGCCGGGGAGTGGGTGAGGAGGCGGTCGCGGTCGCGGCCTCTCAGGGCGAGGAGGGTGAAGGGGTCGGCGTCGAACTCGTCGGCCACGGCGAGGAGGACGGCCGTCAGGTGGGCGCAGGGGGTGGAGCGGTCCGGGCAGGAGCACTCCAGGGTCAGGTCGCGCGCGGTGGCGGGGAGCAGGGAGAGGCCCGTGCGGGCGAAGGCCGCGTCGAGGGCGGCGGGGGTGGAGGGGAGGCGGCCCTCGGCCAGGTCGGGGGCCAGGGACTCCTCCGCGCGGCGCCACTGCTGAGGGGTGAAGACCGGCAGGTCGATCCAGACCTCGTGCCAGTGGCCGCCCATGCCGCGCACCTGAGCGCGGACGGAGCCGGAGCCGATCAGCGGGCCCCGGACGGGGAGTGCGCGCCGGACGGGCCCGAGGGCGTAACCGAAGGAGGCCAGGCGCTCGGCGAGGCGGGCGGACCAGGAGTCGGGGGCGCGGTCAGGCGGGGACATCGGCGGCCTCCGTGGAGAGCGTGATCAGCTCGCGCAGTGCCTCCGTGGACAGGTCCGTGAGCGCGGAGGAGCCGTCCGCGTCCGAGCGGACCACCGCCTCGGCCAGGTCCCGCTTCGCCCCGGCCAGCGCCTCCACGCGCTCCTCTATCGTCCCGGCGCACACGAACTTGTGGACGTGAACGTCCCGCCGCTGGCCGATCCGGAAGGCCCGGTCGGTGGCCTGGGACTCGACGGCGGGGTTCCACCAGCGGTCGATGTGGACGACGTGGCTCGCCTCGGTGAGGTTGAGGCCGAAGCCGCCCGCGCCCAGGGAGAGCAGGAAGACCGAGGGGCCGTCCGGGTCCTGGAAGCGGTCGACCATCCGCTCCCGCTCGCGGCGCGGAACGCCGCCGTGCAGGAAGAGAACCTCGCCGCCGAGCCGGGCGTCCAGGTGGCCGCGCAGCATCGTGCCGAACTCGGCGAACTGCGTGAAGCACAGCGCCTTCTCGCCCGCGCCGACGGCTGTCTCCAGGATCGTTTCGAGGCGGTCGAGCTTGCCGGAGCGGCCCGCCAGCCGCGAGCCGTCGCGCAGGTAGTGGGCGGGGTGGTTGCAGATCTGCTTCAGGCGGGTGAGGGAGGACAGGATCAGGCCCTTGCGCTCCATGCCGCGCGT
Source organism: Streptomyces boetiae (assembly GCF_031845405.1). Lineage (NCBI taxonomy): Bacteria > Bacillati > Actinomycetota > Actinomycetes > Kitasatosporales > Streptomycetaceae > Streptomyces > Streptomyces boetiae. Next base: position 47,834 of record NZ_JAVREN010000038.1, on the reverse strand, counting down.
GCGGTCGGCCTTGCTCAGCAGGCGGGCGACCACGGCCTGGTAGAGGCTGGCCTGCTCGGCGGTCAGCCGGCACAGCACCGTCGACTCGTGCTTCTCCGGCAGGCCGGGCAGCACGCCGGGGTCGCTCTTGCGGCGGCGCAGCAGGAACGGCCCGGTCAGGCGGCGCAGCGCCTCGGCGGGCTCCTGCCGGCCGTTCAGCTCGATGGGGACGGAGAACCGGTCCCGGAAGGACCCGGCCGAGCCGAACAGGCCGGGGTTGGCGAAGTCGAGCATCGCGTGCAGGTCGGCCAGCCGGTTCTCCACCGGGGTGCCGGTGAGGGCGACGCGGTGCCGCGCGGGGAGGGCGCGCAGGGCGCGGGAGCGGGCGGAGGCGAGGTTCTTCACGTGCTGGGCCTCGTCGGCGACCAGGCGGCGCCAGCGGATCGCGGCCAGGGCGTGGGCGTCGCGGACGGCCGTGCCGTAGGTGGTGAGCACGAGGTCGGCGTGCCGCGCGGCGTGCCCCAGGGCCTCGGCGTCGGCCCGGCCGGTGCCGTGGTGCGCGTGGACGGTCAGGCCGGGGGCGAAGCGGGCGGCCTCGCGCTGCCAATTCCCCAGGAGGGAGAGGGGGGAGACGAGGAGGGTGGCGCGGGACTCGACGCGGGCCCCGGCCGCGTCGGGCGCGGTGGGGGAACGCCCGGCCGCGCCCGGGGGCGCGCCGTCCGCGACGGCGTCGCCCCGGACGGCCTCGGACTCCGCCGCCAGCAGGGCCAGGAGCTGGACGGTCTTGCCCAGGCCCATGTCGTCCGCGAGGACCGCGCCGAGGTCCAGGCGGGAGAGCGCGGCGAGCCAGGCCAGGCCCCGCTCCTGGTACGGGCGCAGCTCGGCGGCGAACCACGTGGGCAGCGGCGGCGGCTCGGCGGCCGTGCCCCGGGCGTTCAGCACGCGACGGAGGGCGCCCCCGGCGCGGACGCGGATCACCGGCAGCCCGGCGCGCTCGGGCCCGGGCAGGTAGACGGCGCGCAGCACGTCCACGGCGGAGGCCGTGCCTTCGCCCTGGCGGGCCAGCAGGTCGAGCGCGGCGGCGATCTGCCGCTGGTCCACGGCCGTCCACTGCCCGTGCAGGCGGACCAACGGCGCCTTGGCGGCGGCCAGCTCGCGCAGGTCGTCCTCGGTCAGCGGCCGGTCGCCCAGGGCGGCCCGCCAGCGGAACGCCTGAACGGCCTCCTCCCCGACGCGCGGGCCCACCTCGACGGCGCCGGGCTGGAGCGCCCGGGCCGTCAGGGTCAGGCCGAGCCTGGGGGGCCGCTGCCACCAGGACGGCAGCTCCACGCCGAACCCGGCGGCCAGCAGCGCGGGCGCGCCCTCGCGCAGGAAGGCGAGGGCACCCTCGCGGGTGAGGGGGAGGCCGGCGGGGCGGGCGTCGCGCAGGGCCGGGGTCAGGCCGGGCCAGGTGGCCGCCGCGCGTTCGAGCTGGGCGAGGAACGCTTCGCGCGGGCGGTCCAGCCGGGCCTCCAGGGCGGCCAGGGCAGCTCCGGGCGGGTCCTGCCACAGCTCGGCTGCGGCCAGCAGCAGCGTCGGCTCCTCGGCGGGGTGCGCCAGGAAGAGCAGCCGCCAGTCGTCCTCGGAGGCGTGGCCCCCCAGCGGCTCGGCGAGGCGGAACGCCAGGCGCAGGGGCTCGGCGTCGGCCGGGCCGGCCGTGGCGTGCCAGGCCGCCAGGCGGGCGCGCAGGGCGTTCAGCTCGCCCCGGCCGGCGCCCAAAATGCGGGCGTCCGCGCTGGTCAGGGCCCTCAGCCACAGCTCGGCGGCGTCCCCGGGGCGCGGCTCGCCGCCGGGGAGCAGGGGCGGGGAGTCCTCCAGGGCGGCGCGGACCTCGGCGTCGGTGAGGCGGTCGAGCAGCGCGTCGGTGAGCTCGGCGCCGGCGCGGCCCTGGGGGTGGGCGGCCGGATCCCACTCGGCGCGGGCCACGGGCGGGACGCGGGCGGCCAGGGCCGCGATCTCGCGCAGCCCGGGGCCGTCGGGGGCGGGCTGCCAGCGGGCCTCGGCGGTCCCGTCGCTGCCGGGGCCGCTGCGCAGGACGGGCAGCACCTGGCCGCGCCCTGCCATGCGCCAGGCGAGGTCGTGGGCCTCGGTCAGCCAGCGCAGGGAGGCGCCGTAGGGGACCTCGACGGGCTCGGTCCTGGACAGTTCGGTGACCAGGGTGGCGCCGCCGCGCGGGGGGTGCAGGGCGCCCAGCAGCTGGGCGGCGTCGGCCGGGCCGAACACCAGGCAGGGCACGCGCCACGGCCGCAGCGCGGCCCGGCCGGGGGGCCCGCCGGGGGCCAGCTCGGGGGAGGGGAGCGGGCGGCCGTCGAGGGTGGGCAGCAGCAGGCGGCTGCTGCCGGACTCGGCGCGGCCGGCCAGCCACTCCAGGCCGGGGCCGGCGCCGGAGAGCAGCCGCGCGATCAGCCCGCCGGAGGCGGCGAACGGGTGCGGCGCGGGCAGCACGGGCCCCGCGGGCGGCCCGGCGGGCGCGCCGGGGGCCTCCGCCCACAGCGCGAGCCGCTGATCCCGCCGCCACAGCCCGTGCAGGGCGAACGCGTCCCCTCTCATGTCCGCCCCCTTTCCGTGCGATGTCCTGCGAGCCGGCCGGTCCGGCTCCGCGGAGGTGAACCGAGCTCCAGCGTAGGACGCCCCACTGACAACCCGGTCCGCCGGCCGCGGGGGCCGGGCCGGACGGGCGGGAGCGGCTCGGGGCCCGCCGGCGGCGCGGCCGTCCGCTCCGCCTGCGGCGGCGGGGCTTCGGCGCGGCGGAGCCGGGCGACCGGCTGTCGCGTCCCGACCGTCAGGTCGGCGGGCGAAGGCGCGGCACGGGGGGGGGCACGGCCCCGTCGTCCGGGCTCGGCGGCCGGGACCGCGTGTCACAGGCGCGCCGTAGACTTCCAGCGTGGCGGGCAGGATCAATGACGAGGATGTGAAGGCGGTCAGGGACGCGGTCCCGATCGATGCCGTCGTGTCCGAGTATCTGCAACTGCGGCCCGCTGGTGGGGGGAATCTCAAGGGGCTTTGTCCGTTTCATGATGAGAAGTCGCCCTCCTTTCACGTCAGTCCGAGCAAGGGGCTGTATCACTGCTTCGGCTGCCAGGAGGGCGGGGACACCCTCGCCTTCGTGATGCGGATGGAGCACCTGTCGTTCTCGGAGGCCGTGGAGCGGCTGGCCTCGCAGGCCGGGATCACGCTGCGGTACGAGCAGGGCGGGTACAGCCCCGGCCGTCAGCAGGGGGAGCGAACCCGGCTGGTCGAGGCGCACAAGGTCGCGGCGGCTTACTACGCGGAGCAGCTCGGTGCCTCGCCCGAGGCGGAGATCGGGCGGGCGTTCCTGCGCGAGCGCGGGTTCGAGCAGGAGGCGGCCGAGCGGTTCGGCGTGGGGTACGCGCCGGCCGGGTGGGATCACCTGGTGCGGTTCCTGCGCGGGCGCGGCTTCACCGACCGGGAGCTGCTGACCTCGGGGCTGGCCCAGGACGGCAGGCGCGGGCCCATCGACCGGTTCCGGGGGCGGCTGATCTGGCCGATCCGGGACATCACGGGCGAGGTCGTCGGCTTCGGCGCCCGCAAGCTCCGCGAGGACGACAACGGCCCCAAGTACCTGAACACCCCCGAGACCCCCATCTACCGCAAGTCCCAGGTGCTCTACGGCATCGACCTGGCCAAGCGGGACATCGCGAAGACGAACCGCGCGGTCGTCGTCGAGGGGTACACCGACGTCATGGCCTGCCACCTCGCCGGGGTCACCACCGCCATCGCCACCTGCGGCACGGCGTTCGGCGGCGAGCACGTCAAGATCCTGCGGCGCGTGCTGATGGACTCCTCCAGCTCGCACAGCGCGGGCGAGGTCGTCTTCACCTTCGACGGCGACTCGGCCGGGCAGAAGGCCGCGCTTCGGGCGTTCGAGGACGATCAGAAGTTCGCCGCCCGCACCTCGATCGCGATCTCCCCGGGCGGGATGGACCCCTGCGAGCTGCGGATCGCCCAGGGCGACGAGGCCGTGCGCGAGCTGATCGAGAGCCGGTCGCCACTGTTCGGATTCGCCATCGAGTCGATCGTTCGCCAGCACAATCTGGACACGGCCGAGGGCCGGTCCGCCGCGCTGGACTTCGCCGCGCCGATCGTCGCGCAGATCAAGGACCTCGCCATCCGGCACGAGTACGCCGTCCGCCTCGCCGGGCTGCTCGGCATCATGGACGAAACGCTGGTGGTGCGGCGCGTCGTGCAGCTCGCCCGCCGCGGGGCCGGGCGCCAGGCCCCGGCCGCCCCCGGCCGTTCCGCCCCCGCCTCGCGACAGACGAACGGAACGCCGGCCGCCCCCTCCCGCCCCGCCGCGCCCACCGGCCCCCCGCTGAATCTCCGCAGCCCCGCCTACCTGGAGGAACGCGAGCTGCTGAAGCTGGCGTTGCAGTTCCCCGAGCTGGTCGCCCCGGTCTTCGACGCCTTCGGCGAGGACGAGTTCACGGCCGCGCCCTACGCGGCCGTCCGCCGCTGCGTCGCCGAGGCGGGCGGGGTCGCCGCGGCCGGGCCCGAGTTCCTGGAGCGGGTGCGGGAGGCCGCCCCCGACGACACCTTCCGCGTCCTGATCAACGAGCTGTCCGTGGAGCCGTTGCAGGTCTCCCGGCGCAAGCAGCGCGAGATGGACGTGTACGCCGAGGCGCGGCTGGTCCAGGTGCGCCTGGCCGCCGTCGAGCGCCGCATGGCCGAGCTGGCCTCCGCGGCCCGCCGCGCCGAGACCTCCGGCAGCGGCGGCGCGGAGGAGATCTACAAGGAGCACTGGGCGCTGGAGCAGTACCGCACCGCCCTCAAGGAGCGCGGCGCCGCGGCGCTGTACGGCTGAGGGACGCCAGGGGCAGGACGCGTGCCCCGGGCAGGACGTGCCCCGGACGAGGGCGAGCGCTCCGGACAGGACGAACGCCACGGACAGACCGTGCCGTACCGCCGCGCCGCCCTCACCCCGCGCCCATAAGTCAGACTAACTGGCCGGTAGTTGGGCACAGCCTGGGTGTGTGGCTCCTCAGCCGTCCCCGACCGCCTCATCCGCGTCACCTCCCCGCTTCCCCGACTGGGGGCCACCGCCGGCCGAGTCCCGCACCCGGGGACCCGGCCTCCGCTCCAGCCCACCCCCCGGCACCACCCAGGAGGCCGCTCGTGCAGACGTCCCCCACGCTCCCCCTGACGACCACGGGGGCGCCGCCCCTGGAGTCACACGACGAGCCGCACGCGGACGTTCGCACCGGGCCGCGGCCGGACGTCGACGACGAGCCGGAGGCGGAACCGCACGACGAGCCGCTGCGCGAGCCCCGCCTCGGCCCCGCCCCCCACGCGGCCGTCGGCGGCGCCTCCGCCGACCTCTTCCGCCTCTACCTGCGGGAGATCGGCCGCATCCCGCTGCTGACCGCCGCGGACGAGGTGGAGCTGGCGCGCCGGATCGAGGCGGGCCTGTTCGCGGAGGAACGGCTGCTGGCCGCCGCCGCGGCCGGCGGGCTCGACAACCGGCTCGCGCTGGACCTGGACCGCCTCGTGGTGCGCGGCCGGGTGGCCAAGCGGCAGCTCATCGAGGCCAACCTGCGCCTGGTGGTCTCCGTCGCCAAGCGGTACATCGGCCGCGGCCTGACCATGCTCGACCTCGTGCAGGAGGGCAACCTCGGCCTCATCCGCGCCGTCGAGAAGTTCGACTACACGCGTGGATTCAAGTTTTCCACCTACGCGACCTGGTGGATCAGACAGGCCATGACCCGCGCGATAGCCGACCAGGCCCGCACCATCCGCGTTCCCGTGCACGTCGTGGAGCTGATCAACCGCGTCATCCGCGTGCAGCGCACCGTCCTGCAGGAGCGGGGCCAGGAGCCGACGTCCGAGGAGGTCGCCGTCCTCCTCGGCCTCACCCCCGCCCGGGTCAGCGAGATCCTGCGGCTGGCCCAGGATCCGGTCTCCCTCCAGACCCCGGTCGGCGAGGAGGACGACGTCAACCTCGGCGACCTCATCGAGGACACCGACGTGCCCTCCCCGGCCGAGTCCGCGGCCTTCCTGCTCCTGCGCGAGCAGCTGGAGGCCGTCCTGTCCACCCTCGCCGACCGCGAACGCCGCGTGGTCGAGCTGCGCTACGGCCTGGTGGACGGCCGCCCCCGCACGCTGGAGGAGATCGGCCGCCTCTTCGGCGTCACCCGCGAGCGCATCCGCCAGATCGAGCACAAGACCCTGGGCAAGCTCCGCGGCCACGCGTACGCGGAGCAGCTGCGCGGCTACCTCGACTGAGCCGCGCGGGTGCCCGGAGAGCCGGCGCTCAGGGGAAGTTGACGGCCGTGCCCGTCGTGAAGTGCTCGGTGGCGGCGATGTCGGCCTCCACGCGGGCGAGTTTGGCGCGGATGGCGGAGACGGCGTCGTCGCCCAGCGCCAGGCGCAGCGGCGGCTCCGGCAGTGCCAGCGCGGTGAGCAGGGCGGCGGCGGCCTTGTCCGGGTCGCCCGGCTGCGTGCCGTGGCCGGTGGCCAGGCCCTCGCGCACCGGGCCGACGGTCGCGTCGTAGTCGGGCAGCGCCCGCGAGGACTGGAGCGCGCCGTTGAACTCCGTGCGGAACGCCCCGGGTTCGGCGAGCAGCACCCGCAGGCCGAGCGGCGCGACCTCCGCCGCCAGGGCCTCGCCGGCCTGCTCCAGCGCGCCCTTGGCCGCGCAGTAGGCGCCGACCCCGGCGAACGCCAGCAGGCCGCCCATGCTGGTGACCTGCACGACGGTGCCGCTGCGGCGCCGCCGCATGCCCGGCAGGACGAGGCCCGTCAGCCGCATCGGCGCGAAGAACATCACCTCCATGGCGCGCCGCAGCTCGGCCTCGGTGGTCTCCTCGACGGCGCCGACCGTGCCGAAGCCGGCGTTGTTGACCAGGATGTCCACGTGCCCGTGGGCGGCCTCGGCGCTCTGGACCGCGAGCCGGCACTGCTCGGCGTCGGTGACGTCCAGCGGGACGACGGTCAGCCGGCCGGGGTGGTCGGCGGCGAGTCCGGCCAGGGTCCCGGGGCGGCGGACGGCGGCCACGACGAGGTCGCCGGCGGCGAGCGCGGCGCGGGTGAAGGCGGCGCCGAAGCCGCTGTTGGCGCCGGTGATCAGCCACCGGCGGGGTTCGGTCGCGCTTGTCATGGGGCCACGATGCACCGGCCGCCGGGGCGGGCGGCATGGTCCGAAGGTGGAAGCCGGGGACGGCGGCCCCGGGACGACGGTCCGCGCCAAGGCCGTTGCGCCCGCGACCGCCCCCGGCCTATAACGGCCGGGTGACAGAGGCACCGACGCCCGCGCAGGCTCCCCGCGCCCGGCCGGTCGCCGCCGCGCACGCCCTGGTGTCCGCGCCGGCCCCGCCCCGGCGGCTCCCGGCCGGCGAGCCGCTGCCGCCGGAGGACTACCGGCGGCTGTTCGGCGTGCTGGAGGCGGTGGACCGTGCGCCGGACCTGCCGGCGTTCCGCGCGGGGCTGCTGGACGCGCTGGTGGAGTGGTTCGGGTACTCGACGCTGGCCGTGCTGCACGGGCCGGGCACCGAGGAGGCGCTGCTGGAGGGGCGCGGCGTCAAGAGCGGCTACTCGCGGGGATTCCTCGCCGAGTACGCCACGCGCTGGATCGACTCCGACCCCTACATGACGCCCTACGCCCACCGGCTGCTGGCCGAGCGTGGCGTGGTCACCCTCCGGGACCTGGAGCCGGGCTACGGCCCCGCCCAGCGCGCCTACGTCGAGAACTTCCTGCGGCCCCACGGCATCGCCGACAAGGCCGGGATGATCGTCGACGCGGGCGCGGAGGGCGTGGTCTACGTCGGGGCCGTCGTCCGCGGCGCGCCCCGGGTCGGGGCCCGCGACCTGGCCGTGCTGCGCGCGCTGCGGCGCCATCTCGCCCCGCTCGCCGCGCACTTCCTGGCCCGCGACCGCGAGGCGGAGGCCGCGGCGGGCGGCCTCGGCCTCACCGCCCGCGAGCGCGAGGTCGCCTCCCTGGCCGCGCAGGGCCTGACCAATCAGCAGATCGCCCAGCGTCTCTTCGTCGGCGTCGCCACGGTCAAGAAGCACCTCACCCGCGCCCTGGCCAAGACCGGCACCACCAGCCGCACCCACCTCGCGGCCCGCTGGCGCGAGGCAACGGACTGAAGGGGCCGAACGCGGGCCCGGCTCAGCGCACGGGTGACGGCAGGACCGGGGGCGTTCCCGTGGTCCAGACGGGGGCGATGGACAGGGAGCGGAAACGCCAGCCCTCCGGCGTGCGGCGCAGGTCGGCCGTGCAGTGGCCGCCCACGGTGAACGCCCCCTGGGCGGCGGCGCCTTCGGGGTGGATGTGGGTCATCAGGGCGTTCCAGGAGGCGGTGGCCGTTCCGGCGGCGGTGTCGACGCGGGTGAGGACGTCGGCGCTGATGTGCTGGGTGCGGGCGAAGCGCTCCAGCGCCTCGGTCACCAGCCGCTGCGCCGTCGCGGCGTCCTCGGCGGTGGCGGCCGGGGCCTCCATCCGGATGTCCTCGGTGAAGTAGTCGGCCGCCCAGGCGCCGGCGAAGCGGCGTTCGTCCATGAAGCGGAAGAAGCGGCTGATCAGCTGGGCGATGGCCTCGTGGTCCGTCGTGGTCGTGGTCATGCACCCAGGCTGCGACTTCAAGAGCACTTGAGGTCAAGTGGTCCCGGGAGGGGCGGGGGCCAGATCCTCGGCCGTGACCGTCGCGGGTGTGGCGTGGCCGGAGAGGGCCAGGGTGAGGTCGAACTCGGCCAGCAGGGAGCGCAGCACGTGGTCGACGCCCGCCTGGCCGTCCAGGGCCAGGCCGTAGGCGTAGGGGCGGCCGAGCAGCACCGCGCGGGCGCCCAGGGCCAGCGCGCGGAAGACGTCCGCGCCGGTGCGCACGCCGGAGTCGAAGAGGACGGTCAGGCGGTCCCCGGCCGCCGCGGCGACGGCGGGCAGGGCGTCGGCCGCGCCGAGGGAGCCGGCCACCTGGCGGCCCCCGTGGTTGGAGACCACGACCCCGTCCATGCCCGCCTCGGCCGCGCGGCGCGCGTCGTCGGGGTGCAGGACGCCCTTGAGCACGATCGGCCCCTCCCAGTGCTCGCGCAGGAACGCCAGGTCGGGCCAGGTCTTGCCGGGGTCCCCGAAGAGCTGGACGAAGTGCAGGACCGCCGCGTCCGGGTCCTCCTCCACCGGCTTGGCCAGCCCGGCCCGGAAGGCCGGGTCGGAGAAGTAGTTGGCCGTGCCCACGCCGCGCAGGAACGGCAGGTACGCCTGGTCCAGATCGCGCGGGCGCCAGCCCAGCAGCGGCGTGTCCAGCGTCACCACCAGCACCCGGTACCCGGCGGCGCGGGCCCGGTCCAGGAAGCTGCGGGTGACCTCGCGGTCCTTGCCCCAGTAGAGCTGGAACCACCGCTCCGCCCCGCCCATCGCCTCGGCCACGGCCTCCAGGGGCGTGGACGAGGCCGAGGAGAGGATGTACGGAACGCCCCGGGCCGCGGCGGCGCGGGCGGCGGCGGTCTCCGCCTCCGGGTGGAGGATCGAGAGGATGCCGACCGGGGCCAGGGCCAGCGGCGCGGGCAGCGTGGCGCCCAGCAGCTCGGTGGTCAGGTCCCGTTCGGCGACGTCGCGCAGCATCCGGGGCACGATCCGGTGCCGCTCCAGCGCGGCCCGGTTCGCGCGGATCGCGGAGCCGTCCCCGGCGCCGCCCGCCACGTACCCGGCCGGGCCCGGGCCCAGGCGTTGCTCGACCATCGCCTCCAGGCGTGTCAGGTCGGCCGGCAGCCGGGGAACGGCGCCGGTGAGGCCGTTGAGGTAGATCTCGTACTGGAAGTCCGCCCAGTGTCCCGGTGCCATCCCGCGTCCCGTCCCTCGCCTGTTCCGGCCCTGCCGCCGCGCTCTGCGCGCCCGGCCCGCGCGCCGCACGCCCTGGCGCGCGCCCTCGCGACCCCTCATCCTGGCGGCGGCGGTGCGCAACGTCCAGGGCGCGCCGGGAGGCGGGCGGCGGGCCCGTGCGGGTGCCGTCACGGCGGGTGCTAGTGAACCGTTGTCAATTAGACTGGCCGCGATGAATCGCACGCGCCTCGCCCCCGCCAGCCGTCGCGAACAACTGCTCGGCATCGGTGCCCAGTTGTTCGCCGAACGGCCCTACGACGACGTGTCCATCGACGAGATCGCCTCCCTGGCCGGCGTCTCCCGCGGCCTGATGTACCGGTACTTCGCGACCAAGCGCGAGCTGTTCCGCGAGGTGGTGCGGGCGGGCGACGAGCAGATCCTTGCCCTGACCGAGCCCGACCCGTCGCTGCCCCTGCCGCAGCGCGTGGCCGCCGGGGTCGACGCCTACCTCCGGCTGGTCGAGGCGAACGCCCCGCTGGTCCGCGCCGCCACCGCGGGCGCCGCCTCGGCGGACGAGGAGGTCCGGGCGATCATCGCCGACGGCGTGCGGCGGCAGGAGGACCGCATCCTCGGCCAGCTCCAGGGGGAGGGCCTGAGCGTCACGCCCCGGCTGCGGGTGACGGTGCGCGGCTGGGTGCTGATGACCCGCGCGCTGACCCTGGACTGGCTGGAGACCCGCGAGGTCCCCCGCGACGAGCTGCGGCGCATCGTCACCGAAACGCTCCTCGCGCTCGCCGCGCGGGCGGCGGCGGGGGAAGCGGGGACCGGCTGAGGCCGCCCCGGTCAGTCCGGCGCGGGCACGAGCGCGAGGGTCAGGCGGCGCAGCCGCTCCGGCGTGGCGATCACCTCGTAGCCGGCCACCGCGCCCCCGTCCGGCGTGAAGGCGAACGACAGCACCAGCCGCAGCCGTCCGCCCGGGGCCACGACGGCGCCCACCCGGCCGTTCACCAGAGCGGGTTCGGCGAACAGCGCGCCCCCGCCCAGGGCCGCGATCTCCTCCGCGACCCGCCGCGCCCCCCGGGCCTCTGCCGCCCGGCCGGGCGGCAGCGCCGCCGCGTCGGCCCGCCGCACCACGTCCGGGGCCAGCACGGCCAGCAGAGCGGCGACGTCCCCGCCGCGCGAGGCGGCCAGGAACGCCTCCACCACCCGCCGCTGCCGGGCCAGTTCGGCCTGCGGCACCCCGGCCGCGCCGCGCACCCGCCGCCGCGCCCGGCTGGCGAGCTGCTTCGCGGCCACCGGCGTGCGCCCCACCAGGGGAGCGATCTCCTCGAACGGCACCGCGAACGTGTCGTGCAGCACGAACGCCACCCGCTCCGCGGGGCCCAGCCGCTCCAGCACCACCAGCAGCGCCCGGCCCACCTCCTCCGCCCGCAGGGCCTCCTCCTCCGGGTCCTGGCCCGCGCCGGATACCCCCGCGCCCTCGGGGAGCTCCTCCCCGGCCGGCTCCTCGGGGCGGGCCCGGCGGGCGCGCAGGGCGTCCAGGCAGATCCGGGTCACGACCGTGCGCAGCCAGCCCGGCAGGTTCTCCACCGCGTCAGCGTCCACCCGGCTCAGCCGCAGCCACGCCTCCTGCACCGCGTCCTCGGCCTCGGCGCGCGAGCCCAGCATCCGGTGCGCGAGCGCGCGCAGCGGGCGGCGCTCCGCCTCGAAGCGCTCCGCCAGCCCCGCCTCCGCCGCCCCCGGCGGCCCGGCCTTCCCCGCCGCCCGCGTTTCCCTCGGCCCGCCCATCGGTCACCTTTCCTCGCCGTGCCCCGTCACCCCGTTGACGCGCCCCGGCGCGCCCGAGTGACGGGAGAGGAGCCCACCATGACCGACGTCACCCCGAAAGCCGCCGCCCCCTCGCTGCTGCACCTCGACTCCAGCGCGGACGGCCCCGTCGAGGCGGTCACCCGGCAGCTGACCGCGCTGTTCGCGCGGACCTGGCGGGAACGCCACGAGGCGGCCGGCGTCCGCCCCGCCTACCGCTACCGCTACCGCGACCTGGCCGCCGAGCCTGTGCCGCCGCTGACCGCCGCCTACGCCGCGCTCGGCCGCCGCGCGGAGCGGAACGGCGCCCGGTCCCCGGGGGAGGTGGCGGCCCTGGCGGCGACCGCCGACGAGGAGCGCGAATGGGCCAGGACCCGGCCGCTGATCGAGGAGGTGCGCGAGGCCGGGATCCTGCTGATCGGCGTCCCGATGTACAACTTCGCGGTCCCGGCCGCGCTGAAGGCGTGGATCGACCGGGTGTGCTTCCCCGGCGCGTTCACCGACCCGGACACCGGGGACTCGCTGCTGCGCGGAACGCGGGTGGTGCTGGCCCTGGCCCGGGGCGGCGGCTACGGGCCGGGCTCGCCCCGGGAGGACTGCGACTTCCAGCTCCCTTATCTGCGCGCCCTGTTCGGCGCCCTGGGCGTGGACGGCAAGGACCTGCACGCGGTGACCGCCGAGTTCACCCGGGCCGGGGACGTGCCGGCGCTGGCCGCCTTCCGCGACCAGGCAGCGCGCTCCGCGGAACGCGCCCGCGCCCGGGCCGTTGCCCTCGCCCGGTAGCGGGGACGGCGCCTCAGCCTCCCAGGCCGTCGAACGCCCCCGGGTGGGTCTGGTCGCGGACGGCCGTGTACTGGGCGCGGACCGCCGTGCCCCGCGCCGCGGCGTCCTCGCCCGGTTCCAGGGTCTCGCCGGGGGCGGCCGGCCACGCGGGCGGCTCCCCGGCCCAGGCGGCGCCCTCGGCCGCGCCCAGCGCCCACGCCGCCTGCCGGGCGGCGCCCAGCGCGGTGTAGTCCGCCGGGGCCGGGATGACCACCGGCGCCTCGAACAGCGCGGGCGCCAGCGCCTGAACGGCCGGCAGCTCCGCCGCGGCGCCCAGCAGGAACACCCGCTCGATCCGCACCCCGCGCTTGCGCAGCACGTCCGCCGCGTCGGCCAGCCCGCACAGCATCCCCTCGAACGCCGCGCGCGCCAGGTGCTCCGGGTGCATCGACTCGCGCCGCAGGCCGGCCAGCGTCCCGGCGGTGTGCGGGAGTTCGGGGGTGCGCTCGCCCGCCAGGTACGGCAGGAACACCAGGCCGTGCGCGCCGGGCGTGGAGGCCAGGGCCAGCTCGGACAGGCCCGCCAGGTCGCGGCCGAGCAGGTCGGCCGTTCCGCGCAGGACGCGCGTGGCGTTCAGCGTGCGGACGATCGGCAGGTGGCGGCCGGTGGCGTCGGCGTAGGAGGTGATCGTGCCGGACGGGTCGGTCAGCGCCTCCTCGTGCACCGCGCACACCGAGCCCGAGGCGCCCAGCGAGACCACCGCGTCCCCGGGGCCCAGGCCCAGGCCCAGCGCTGCGGCCATCAGCTCACCCGTCCCGGCCGAGATCAGCAGCCCCTCGGGGGTGCGGCCCGCGGCCTCGGCGGGGCCGAGGACGTCCGGCAGCGCGACGGGGTGCCCGATGGCCAGCTCGGCCAGCTCGTACCGCCACGCCTCGGAGCCGGCCGACCAGTACCCGGTGGCGGAGGCGCCGCCGCGGTCGGTGGTCCAGCGCTGCGGCCGGCCCAGGAGCTGCCACACCAGCCAGTCCTGCGCCTGGAGAACGGCCGTGGCGCGCCGGGCGTCCTCGGGCTCCTCGCGGGCGAGGCGCCGCAGTTGGGTCACGGGCTGGCCGGGCTGCGGCACGCAGCCGACCGCCTCGGCCCAGGCGGCGCGGCCACCCAGCGCGTCCACCAGCGCGAGGGCGGCGGGCTGTGCGCGGCCGTCGTCGGGCTGCGCGGGCCGCACGGGCGTGCCCTCGGCGGAGAGGGTCACCACGCCGGTGGCCCCGGCGGCGACGCCGATGGCGGTGACGTCCTCCAGGACGCCGCCCCCGGCCGCCTCGCCGAGCGAGTGCAGCCACGACTCGGGCGCCTCGGGCGCGCCCTCACCGGCGGGGTGCGGCGCCTGCCCGTGCCGCACCACCTCGCCGGTGTCGGCGTCGCAGACGACGATCCGGGTGTCCTCGGGCGAACAGGCAAGACCGGCAACCAATCCCATAACCCCAGATCATGCCGCACGACCCGGGGCCGGGCCGGGGTCAGGTCCCCGTCGCCTCACGCCCGTGACAGGACACGGTCACGAGCGTGACGTTTCCGGGCGCCGGCCGGGCCCGCCCTGCTCCGGGTCCCGGCCGCGCCGGCCCCGGCCTCAGGCCCCCGATTCGGCGGCGTGGACGTCGCCGCCCACCCGGTTCGTGGGGGACTCGGCCGTCGTCACCGGGGCTGCGGCGGCCGGTTGCCGCGAGGCCCGGCCGCTCGTGCGGCGCTCGCGCAGGCGGCGGGCCACGGGCTCGGTCCAGCGGGTGGCGAAGGGGCCCAGGATCACCAGGATCAGGACGTAGGCCGTCGCCACCGGCGCGATCCGTGGCTCGGTCGCGGAGGCAAGGCCCGCTATGACGATGGAGAACTCGCCCCGGGCCACCAGCGCGCCGCCCGCCCGGAAGCGGCCACGTGGCCCGATCCCGGAGCGCCGCGCCGCGTAGTACCCGGTGGCGATCTTGGTGCCGGCCGTGACCAGGGCAAGGGCCAGCGCGGGCAGCAGCACCGGGGGGATCTCGGTGGGGTCGGTGGACAGCCCGAAGAAGACGAAGAAGACGGCGGCGAACAGGTCGCGCAGCGGCGTGAACAGCCGCCGCGTGTTGTGCGCGACCTCGCCCGAGAGCGCGATGCCCACGAGGAACGCGCCCACCGCCGCCGAGACCTGGAGCCGCTGCGCGACGCCCGCGACCAGCAGGGTCAGGCCGAGGACGACCAGCAGCAGCATCTCGGGGTTGTCGGAGGAGACGGCCCGGCTGATCACGCGGCCGTGGCGCAGCGCCAGGAACAGGGCGATGCCGGCCGTGCCCAGCGCGACGGCCAGCGTGATGCTTCCGGCGGCCAGGCCGACCCCGGCCAGCACGGTGGAGAGCACGGGCAGGTAGACGGCCATGGTCAGGTCCTCGATGACGAGGATGCCCAGGATGACGGGCGTCTCGCGGTTGCCCAGCCGGTCCAGCTCGGTGAGGACCTTGGCGATGACGCCGGAGGAGGAGATGTAGGTGACGCCGGCCAGCGCCAGCGCCCCGACCGGCCCCCAGCCCAGCAGCAGGCCCGCGACGGCGCCGGGTGTGGCGTTCAGCACCAGGTCGACCATGCCCGAGGGGTACTGGGACTTGAGGCTGTCGACCAGCTCGGTGGCCGTGTATTCGAGGCCCAGCATCAGCAGCAGCAGGATGACGCCGATCTCGGCGCCCACCTCGATGAAGCCCTCGGTGGTGGAGAGCGGGACCAGGCCGCCGTGCCCGAAGGCGAGGCCGATGAGGAGGTACAGCGGAATGGGTGAGAGACCGAGGCGCCCGGCCAGCCGTCCGACGAGGCCGAGGCCGAGCACGACGGCCCCGAGCTCGATGAGCATGGTCGTGGTGTCGTGCAAGGTCGCACACCCTTTCCGCTAGCCGTTCGCCGCCAAGCCGCCGCCAAGCCGCCGTCCGCGGCCTTCTGCCGCCGTTTGCCGCAGGGCGGGCCGCCGGCCGCCCCGCGGCTGCTTCGCCGCCGGGTGCCGTCCGCCCGCCCGGAGTCCTCCGGGCCGTCCGCTGTGCAAGTCCGTCCGCCCGCCGGGGCCCGATGCCCCGGCGGCGCCCCTCGTCGGGCCGCGTGCGCGCGTGCGCGCGCGGCGGGCCGTGCGCCGTCCGGTGAGCCCTCGGCCCGGGGGCGGCCGGTCCGCCCCCGGCGGGGTCAGTCCTCGGCCGCCTCCGCGCCCGCGATGATGTCGGCCAGCTCCTCGACGCCCTCGCGGGTGCCGACGACGAGCAGCGTGTCGCCCGCCTCCAGCCGGTAGTCCGGGCCGGGGGAGGGGTGGGCCCCGGTCCGGCGCAGGACGGCCACGATGGAGACACCGGTCCGCGTGCGGGCCTTGGTGTCGCCCATGGGGCGGCCACGGTAGGGCGAGTCCTGGCAGACCGGGATGCGCTCGGTGACCAGGTTCAGCTCGAACTCGCCGGCCGGGAACACTCCGTCGGTCCGGTCCGGCGCGATCACGGCGGCCAGCTTGGCCGCCTCCTCCGCCTCCAGGGGCACCGTGCCCTGGCAGCGGTCGGGGTCCTCGGGGTCGAAGAAGCCGACGAAACGCCGGCCGTCCTCGTGGGCCACCACGGAGATGTGGCGGCCGTCTCGGGTGGCGATGTCGTACTGCGTACCGACGCCCGGCAGGGAAGTGCGACGCATCCCCATGAGCCTGTGCCTCCTACGGCCGCCGATGGCAGCGGCGGCCTCTGCCGTACAACACACCCACCGCGGGCGTTTGTTCCCTGATGCCTGTCCTGTGGCGATCACCTTATCAAAGCCCTTGCGGGGACTGCCAAGAGGCCTTTGCAAAGAAGCCGCTGCGAAGCGGCTTGGGGGGAGGGTCGCGGCGTTCTAGGCTCCCGGGGCATGGAGGATCACCTCGGGATCGACGCCCGCGGGCTGCGCGCCCTGGCGCACCCGGTCCGGGTGCGGCTGCTGGGCCTGCTGCGCGCCCACGGCCCGGCCACCGCGACGGGCCTCGCCCACCGGACGGGCCTCACCTCGGGCGCCACCAGCTACCACCTGCGCCGGCTCGCGGACGCCGGCCTGGTGGCGGAGGACACGGCGCGCGGGAACGCCCGCGAACGCTGGTGGCGGGCCGTGC
The DNA here is from genome assembly GCF_031845405.1 of Streptomyces boetiae. Classification (NCBI taxonomy): domain Bacteria; kingdom Bacillati; phylum Actinomycetota; class Actinomycetes; order Kitasatosporales; family Streptomycetaceae; genus Streptomyces; species Streptomyces boetiae. Next base: position 31,350 of record NZ_JAVREN010000038.1, on the reverse strand, counting down.
ACCGGGCGCCCCGGCCGGGGGAGCGGGACCTGGCGGGGCCGGGATCGGAGCGGGACCCGGCCGGGCCGGAGGCCGCCCTCTCCCGCCTGGGCCCGGTGGCCGCCGCGCAGGCGCTGCGGGTCCAGCAGGGCCTGGCCGAGCTGGAGACCATGGCCCCGGCCTGGCGCCGGGCCTTCGGCCTCGGCGACGTGCGGCTGCTGCTCACCCCCGGGGAGGCCGAGCGGCTGCGCGGGGAGCTGCGGGAGCTGCTGGCCCGCTACCCGCGCGAGGAGGAGGGCGCGCCCGGCCCTCCAGGCGCGGCCCGCGTCACCGTCATCACGCAGCTCGTCCCCGAGCCGGACCCGGAGGAGGCGCCGGGCCTGGACCCCGGAAACGCACCGGGGCCCGCACGGCCGTGACGGCCGTGCGGGCCCGGTCCCCCCACGCGGTGGCGCCCCCCTGGGGCGGTGCTGACCGGCACCGCCCCTGGTCGCGCCGCTCCGGCGGGAGCCGGCGCGACCCTAGGCGGTGCTGACCGGCACCGCCTCGTGGTCGCGCCCGTCCTTCAGGGCGCCGGAGCGCCGGGCCTCCGCGATCGGGGTGGCCGCCGGGCGCGGGCGCCGGGCCACGTAGACGAAGGCGGGGGGCATGTTGCGCCAGACCGTGCGGCCGAGGACGACCTCCTCGAACGCCGCGCGCAGCTGCGCCCGCTGCCGCCGCGCCGGGGGCGTCCACGCCGTCCACGCGTAGGTGAACTGGGTGAACGCCCCGTGCGGGGCCAGGCAGGAGGCGACGGTCGTCACCAGCGGGCGTTCCCCGCCGAAGTACACCGTCCACGGCAGGCCGCTGACGATCAGGTCGGCCTGGGCGATGCCGCACCCGGCCAGGATCCGCGGCAGGTCGTCGGCCGCGCCCGTCACCACCTCGGCGCCGGGGAACCGCTCGCGCAGGTGGCCGGCCATCCGGTCGTTCAGCTCCACGGCCACATGCCTGCCCCGTCCGGCCAGGCGGCGCTGTATCGCCTCGGTGAACGCCCCCGTGCCGGGGCCCAGTTCGACCACCACCGGCTCGCCGCGCTCCGGCAGCGCCGCCACCATCCGGTCCGCCAGCGCCGCCGAACTGGGCACCACAGACGCGGTCCGCACCGGATCTCGCAGAAACTCCCTTACGAACAGGGCGCGTTCCGAACGCTCAGCCATCGATTCCCCTCGATTCACCCGAACAGCAATACCGCTCACTCTCCGCGACCGGTCGTGCGGCTGCATCGGCGTCCCGGCCGCTCCCGGCGGCCAGTTGGCGGAGGCACGTCTCCACCCACGGGTGGAGACCGTCGGGGCGCACCCGCGTTACTGTCGTGCCCGTGGTGCTGATGACGTGGCTGGGGCGGGCCGTGGGCGACCGGTTCGGCCCCGCGCGCCTGATTCCCCTGCTCGCCGCCGGCCCCGGCTATCTGCTCTTCATGCAGGACTCCCGCCCCAGCCCGGCGGACTGGGCCGTCACGGTGGCGGCCGGGGTCATCTTCCTGGGCGGCGGCGTGTGGCCGCTGCCCGTGGCGGTCGCCGAGGCGGCGCTGATCGTGGCTGCCGTACCCCTGACCGACTCGACTCCCGTCGCCGCCAAGGTCGTCGCCAGCGTCTCGCTGTTCGAACTCGCCGTGCGCAGGCCGTTCCCCCAAGCCCTGGCGGCCGGGGCCGTGCTGTCGTTGGCGTACCTGGCCATCGTCCAGGACCACCACGACGCGGGCGGGGTCCTCGCCACCCTCTACCGCGTGGCCACCGTCGCCGTCGGGCCGCTGCTGATCGGCGGCTACCTGCGCGCCGCCCGGCAGGCCCTCGCGCAGGCCAGGGCCCGGGCCGGCGAGGCCGAGGAGCGCAGGGAGCTGGCCGCGCGCGGGGCGCGGCTGGCCGAACGCACGCAGCTCTCCCGCGAATTGCACGACCTGGTGGCCCACCACGTGGCCTCCATGGCCCTGCGGGTGGGCGTGGCGCGGGCCGTCATCCCGGGCCTGGACCCGAAGGTCGCCGCCGTGCTGGACGACGTGCACGCCTCCGCCACCACCGCGCTGGCCGACCTGCGCCGCCTGGTCGCCGCCCTGCGCGACCCGGCGGCCGTCCGCGAGGACATGCCCGGCTCGCTGCTGGTCGACCCGGCCGAACTCCCCGCCGCCGTCGCCCTGGTGGCCGACCGCAGCGAGCAGGCCGGGCTGCGCGTGGAGCGGGAGGTGGACCCCGGCATCGCCGCGCTGGACGCGGTGCGCGGCCTGGCCGTGCTGCGGGTGGTGCAGGAGGGCCTGACGAACGCCACCAAGCACGCCGGAGCCGGCGCGCGGGCCCGGGTCTCGGTGAGCCTGGCCGACGGCCTGGCCCGCGTGGAGGTCGCGGACGAGGGAGGCGCGGGCCTGGGCCCGGCGACCCCGGCCGGGCCCGGCTTCGGGCTGATCGGGCTGCGCGAGCGCATCGACGTCCTGGGCGGCACGCTGACCGCCGGGCCCTCCGGCCCCGGCTGGCGCCTGGCCGCCGCCTTCCCCGCCCGCCTGCCGTCGGCGCCCCAGCTCCCGGCCGCCTCCCAGCCCGCCCCGCCCTCCCCGCCTCCCCAGGGGTGCCACTCCCGGCGCGCCGCCCGGTCCGCCGCACCGCGCGGCCTCCCGCGCCCGGCCCTGCCCTCCGGGGAGGCGACGCCGTGATCGCGACGCTGCTCGTGGACGACCAGCGGCTGGTGCGCGCCGGGCTGCGGATGCTGTGCGAGTCGACCGAGGACATCCGCATCGTCGGGGAGGCCGCCACCGGCGCCGAGGCCGTTCGGCTGGCCGCCGCCGCGCGGCCGGACGTGGTCGTGATGGACCTGCGGATGCCCGGCTCGGTGGACGGCACCGCCGCCACCCGCCAGATCCTCGCCGAGCGCCCGGCCACGCGGGTGGTGGTGCTGACCACCTTCGACGACGACGAGCACCTCTACCCCGCGCTCTCCGCGGGCGCCTGCGGCTTCCTCGCCAAGGACGCGGCCCCGGCCGAGCTGACCGAGGCCGTGCGCCAGGCGGCGGCGGGCGGCAGCCCGTTCAGCGCGGACGTGCTGCGGCGGCTGGTCGGGCAGGCCACCCGCTCCTGGGCCGAGTGCCGTTCCGCGGCGGCACCCGACCCGGCCGGGCAGCTCACGGCCAGGGAACGCGAAGTGCTGGCCTGCGTCGGCGCCGGCCTGTCCAACGGCGAGATCGCCCGGCGCATCCACGTCGGCGTCACCACGGTCAAGACGCACGTGGCCAGCCTGATGCGCAAGACCGGCAGCACCACCCGCGTCCACCTCGCGCTGTACGCGGCGCGCCACGGGCTCACGGACGCCTGAGCGGCCCGTCCTCCTCAACGCCCGGTCCGCCGGCGCCCGCACCTCCCGGCGCCCCGCCCTCCTCAGCGCCCGCCGCGCGGCGCCGGCACCGGGGCGAACTGGGCGGCCTGGAGGTCGTAGAGGGACCGGTAGTGCCCCTCCTCCTCCCTGGCCAGCAGCTCCTCCGGGGTGCCCGACTCCACCAGCCGCCCCTCGTGCAGGACGTGCACCAGGTCGGCCCGGCGCACCGAGGCCATCCGGTGCGTGATCAGCACGATCGTCTGCCCGCCGTCCGCCAGCGAGCGGATCTGGTCGAAGATCCGCTGCTCGGCCTTGGCGTCCAGGGCCGCCGTGGGCTCGTCCACGATCAGGATCGGCGCGCCCCGGTAGTGCGCGCGGGCGATGCCCAGGCGCTGCCACTGCCCGCCGGAGAGCTGGTGCCCGCCCTTGAACGTCCGGGAGAGCAACGTCTGCCAGCCGCGCGGCAGTTCGGGGATCAGCTCGTCAACGCCCGCCTGGGCGGCGGAGCGCGCCAGCCGCTCCTCGTCCACGGGCGTCCCCGTGCGGGAGATGGTGGCGTTGACCCGGGCCGTCATCGGCCAGCGGTAGTGGTCCTGGTGAACGACCGCGCAGCGGGCGAAGATGTCCTGCCGGTCGATGACGGCGGCGTCCACCCCGTCCCACCGGACGCTGCCGCGCTGCGGCAGGTACAGGCCGCACAGCAGCTTGGCCAGCGTGGACTTGCCCGAGCCGTTCTCCCCGACCAGGGCGATCACCGCGCCCCGGCGCAGCGGGAGGGTCAGCGAGACGTCGTCGAGGACCGGCGCGTTGCCCTCGCCCGGGTAGCTGAAGGTGACGTGCTCGAAGGTGACCCGCTCCACCGTGGCGGGCAGCCGCTGCCCGCCGGAGGGGATGCGCCGGTGCGCGGACTCCGCGAGCAGCCGGTCGAGGTCGCCGACGTACAGGGACTCCTCGTGGAGATAGTTGATCTGCCGTACCAGGCTGTCGAGTTGCGCGGCGCCGGTGCGGATCGCCAGCACGGCGGTGCCGGCCGCGGCCAGCGCCATCGTCCCGCCCCACAGCAGCCAGGCCAGGATCAGGTAGGTGGCCAGGGCGGCCCCGCCCGTGCAGGCGGCGGCCAGCAGCTCGGTGCGCGCCGCCTGCCGGGCCAGCCGCGCCTGCTCGCTCTCCTGGCTCAGCGACATCCCGCGGAAGTGCCGCAGGATGTAGGGGCCGATGCCGTGCACCCGGATCTCCTGGGCGGCGTCGGTGTCCGTCATCAGCCGCGCCAGCATCGAGGCGCCCCGGCTGTGCTGCACCCAGCGGTGGAAGCTGCGGTAGCGGCGGCGCGAGACGCTCAGCGTGGCCCAGGCCCGGGGCAGGACCATCAGCACCAGCATCGGCAGCAGCACCGGGTGCAGAGCGGTCAGCACGGTGGCCGCGGCCAGCAGGGACAGCAGCGCGGAGACCACGGCCACGCAGTGCCGGATCATCGTGCGGGCCGAGGTCGCCCCGAACTGCGCGGACTCCAGCAGCCGGTGGAACTCGTCGTCCTCCATGGCGGCCATCTCCACCTGATAGGCGCGCTCCAGGTACTGCTCGCGGGCCAGCCGCTCCACCTTGGGCTCCAGCGGGCCGCTGCCCAGGGTGGACAGGGCCCCGCACACGGCCCCGATAAGCGCCGCGCAGCCCAGCAGCACGGCCACCGGCAGCGCCGCCCGCAGCCGCCCGGCCATCTCCCCCTCCGCGAGCAGCGTGGCCAGCAGCCGGTTGACGCCGAGCAGGGCGACGGCCTGGGTGGCGCTGCGGCCCAGCTCGGCGGCGGCCACCAGCAGGGTCGCGCGGCGGTCGGCCCGCCAGGCCAGCCTCACGGCCGTGCCCACCAGGCGCGGCGTCCCGCCCACCATCGTGCGCAGGCCGAGCTGGTAGCGCTCCTCCTCGTACCGGGCCCAGGAGGTGTCGTAGACCAACGCCCCGCCGAACAACTCGCGTTCGGCCTCGGACACCCCGCCCTCGGGGGCACCCCCGTCCCGCGCGGCCGAACCGTCCGCGTCCATCGCCTCACCTCGTCCCCTCGCCCGGAGACCGCCCCGGCCAAACGGTGACGGCCCGACTACCGTAAGGCACGAACCCCCCGCGCGGGACGGCCTGCTGACGCGACCGCCCGGGTGTGGTAACACTCGCCGGATGAACGCGAGCGGCGGGCGTGGCCCGGTGGAGTCGGCGGGGCGGGGCGGGTATCACCACGGGTCGTTGCGTGAGGCGTTGACCTTCGCGGCGCTCGAACTCCTCGATGAGGGCGGGCTGGAGGCCCTGACGGTGCGTGAGGCGGCGCGGCGGGTCGGGGTCTCGCCGGGCGCGCCGTTCCGGCACTTCGCCGACCGGCGGGCCCTGCTGCGCGCGGTGGCGGCCGAGGTGATCCGGGACTTCACCGAGCTGCAGTGCGCGGCGCTGGCCGAGGAGGTTCCCGGGCGGCCCCCGACGTGGGCGCTGGGGCGCGGCTTCGTGCGGTACGCCGCCGCGCACCCGCACCGCTTCGAGCTGCTGCGCGAGACGGTGTACGGCCCGCGCCGCGACCCCGAACTCGGGCCGCTGCTGGCGGGGTTCGAGGCCATGGGCCTGGAGGCCATCGCGGAGGGGCAGCGGGCGGGAACGCTGCGGCCGGGGGACCCGACGCTGGTGCTGCTGGCCGGGCAGGCGCTGGTCTACGGCCTCTCCCAGATGATCGTCGACGGCTTCCTGCCCCCGGAGGCGGCCGGGACGCTCACCGATCAGCTTCTCGACACCCTGGCGCACGGCGTAGCGAGGATCACAGAGGCGGACAACGGACCGCCGGCTCCCGGGGATTGACGCGCCCGGCGGGCGGGGTCAGGCTGGGACCCGCCGATGTAATCACCGCTCACGCGGATGCGGGGCGCCGGGCCCCGCGAGGATTCCGGGAGGTCACGGACGATGCTGTTCAAGGACCCCGCCGCCACGGGCCGGGTGGCGGTCAGCGCCTCCCCCGAGGCCGCCTACCGCGTCATCAGCGACCCGCCGCTGATGGCCGGCCTCGCCGCCGAGACGGTCGGGGCGCGCTGGCTCGACGGCGCCGGCCACGCCGAGGTGGGCGCCCGCTTCCGCGGCTACAACCGCAACGGCTTCCGCCGCTGGGCCACCACCTGCGAGGTGCTGGAGGCCGACCCCGGGCGCCGCTTCTCCTACTTCGTGCGCGCGCCGCTGCGGGTGCCCATCTCCCGCTGGCAGTACGACATCGCGCCGGGCGAGGACGGTGGCTGCGTGATCACGGAGACCAACTGGATCAAGGTCCCGCTGTGGTTCATCCCCTTCGCCATCCTCATCACGGGCATAGCCAACCGCCCCGGCGCGAACCAGGACCACATCGCCACCACGCTGGAGCGCCTCAAGGCCCACCTGGAGGGCGCGCCGGCCCCGGCCTGAACCGGGGAGAGGCCGGAAGCCGCCGCCCTCGCGGCCACGGCGTCCGGCCGGGCGTTCCGCCGCGGCGTCAGGCCGGGCGTTGCCCTCAGGGGTGGTGCTCGCAGCAGCCGCCGGTGCGCAGGAACGCGCCCACCGCCGCCCAGGTGCCGTCCTGATCCCCGCGGGCGGCGGCCGTGGTCCGTGCGGTCGAGGACGGGGCCGCGAACGAGGCGACCAGGTCCGCCTGTTCGGCCGGGACGCCGCCGCGCAGCACGGAGCGGGTGCGCACCAGTGCGTCGAAGTCCGTGAACGGGTCGCCGTCCACCACCGTCAGGTCCGCGAGCTTGCCCGCCTCCACCGTTCCCAGGTCCTCGGCCGCCCCGAACGCCAGGGCGGGCAGGACGGTGGCCGTGCGCAGCGCCTCGGCGGGGGAGAGGCCGCCGTAGCGGTGCAGCGCCCGCAGGCCCAGGTGCAGGTGGAGGCCCACCGGCACCAGCGGCTGGTCGGTGCCCAGTGCCACCGTCCCGCCGCCTGCGAGCACCCGCCGGTAGATGCCCATCTCCCGTTCCAGCGTGGCCAGTTGCGCGGAGGTCGGCGGCGCGGCGGACTGGGCGCGCACCAGCGCGGTGTCCCACGGCGGCATCAGCGTGGCCACGCGCGGGTCGGCCGCGAGCGAGGGGTCCGCGCCCAGCAGCGGCAGCGCGGTGAAGGGCGTGGCGATCAGCGTGAAGGCGCCGCCCTGCCGGGTGTAGATCTCCTCCAGGTCCTGGTAGGCCCGGCCCGAGGCCGAGGTCGCGTGCCCGAACTCCAGCCGCTGCGTGGCCTGGAGATGGGTCGTCAGGTCCCCGCCGAGCTGCACGCCCGGCGTGCACAGGTGGCTGCCGGCGCGCACCCCGAGCCGCTCGTGGGCGAACGCCGCGGCCTGCTCCATCACCCAGCCCGGCGCCCGCACGTACGTCTTGACGAAGTCCCAGCGCAGCGCCGCCGCCCGGTCCAGGGAGCGGCGCAGCCCCTCCCGGGTCCGGTGGGCGCGGCCCATGCTGTACGCCACCCGCGAGCCGTCCAGCAGCTCGCCGGTGGCCAGCAGGCGCGGCCCGGCCAGCTCCCCGGCGGTCACCGCCTCGCGGACCCGGGCCTGCTCGTAGGCGAAGCCGCCCAGGGACACGGAGGTCGTGATGCCGTAGGCGAGCTGGAGGGCCGTCTGCCGCCCGCCGTAGGTGGACTGCCAGGGGTGGATGTGCGCGTCCCACAGGCCCGGGATGACGGTCGCGTCCGAGGCGTCCACGCGGCGGGCGACGGCCGCGCCCCCGGAGCGGTGGGCCCGGACGGCCGCGATCCGGCCCGCGCGCACCACCACGTCCACGTCCTGGCGCGCCGACTCCCCGGTGCCGTCCCACAGTTGGCCGGCGCGCACGACCAGGTCAGGGGCGGCGGGGGCGCGGTAGCCCAGCGCCAGGGGCACGGTGCGGGGGCGTCCGCCGGAGACGGGCACGGTCCGCAGCCGCCCGGCGGACAGGTAGAGCAGCGTGCGGGAGTCGCCCGACCAGGAGGGGTGGTCGGCGGCCTCCTCGGTCAGCCGCCGCGGTTCGCCGTCCGGGGTTCCGTCCGGGCGCACCGGCAGCAGCCACAGCGCGGACTCCGCGATCACCGCCATCCACCGGCCGTCCGGGGACCAGGCCGGGCCGGAGTCGTAGCGGTCGGAGAGCGAGGCGTGCGGGGCCAGGGCGTGCAGGGCGGAGGCGTCCCCGGCGCCGGTGTCCACCACGCGGATGAGGTTGTAGCCCTCGCGGAAGCGCTGGTTGAGGCGGTTGCGGTCGCACAGCGCGAGGTAGCGGCCGTCGGGGGACCAGCTCGGGCGGCCCGGCAGGCCGCCGCCGCCCAGGGGGCGGGCCGCGATCCGCTCGGCGCCCGTGGCCAGGTCCCGCACCACGAGGTTCCCCGACAGGTCCAGGGCCGCCAGCCGGCCGCCGTCCGGGGACAGCGCGGGGAACACCCGCCCGCCGCCCGCCAGTTCGCTCTCCCGGCCGCTGTCCAGGTCCAGCCGCCGCACCGCGAGCAGCCCGCCCTGGTCGTCCGCCCAGACCAGCCCCGTGCCGTCCGGGGTCCACGAGGGCGCCAGCGGGTAGCGGGTCGGCTCGGCGCGCACCACCCGGCGCGGCGCGAGGCCGCCCGAAACCGGCGTCACCCAGAGCGCGTTGAGCGCCGCGAACGCCACCTGCCGCCCGTCCGGGGAGAGCGCGGGCAGGTGGACGCCGCGCACCGGGCGTTCCCCGCCGCCCTCGCCCCAGTCGTAGCGCTTGACCGTGTAACGCGGGCGGCGCACCGGCAGGTCGGCGGCGAACGGGATCGTCTCGCCGTCCTCGCCGGGCGCGGAGGGGCGCAGCAGCCGGAAGGAGCCGTCCACGGTGGCCAGCAGCGTGTCCTCCGAGACCCAGCGCACGGGGACGGGCGCCACGTCGCCGGGCACGGGCACCTCGGCCCCGTCCACGACCAGGGCGCAGGTGGCGGCGGGCGCGGGGGTGGTGCGCAGGTGGGCCAGGCGCCCGGCGGGGGAGAGGGCCGGGGCCATCAGCTGGGCCGTCTCCAGCGGCTCGGCGTGCTCGGTCACCACCGGGCCGCCCGCCCCGTCGGCGGGGACGGAGGCGATCGTGCGGGCCTGGAGCGTTCCGGCCGGGCCGAGGGCGCCGCGCACGAAGAACACCCGCGCGCCGTCCGGGGACCAGACGGGGTCGAAGTCCTCCCAGGCGCCGCCCTGGTGGGGGCCCTCCTGCCCGGTCAGGCCGGTCAGGCGGGTCAGTTCGCCGGTGGCGACGTCGACGACCCAGACGCGGTAGGGACTGCCCGCGACCGGGTCGCCGCCGCGCTCGGAGGCGAACGCGATGCGGCGCCCGTCCGGGGACCAGGCCGGGCCGCGGTCGTCCCAGGGGCCGTCCGTGAGCTGCCGCGCGCCGGAGCCGTCCGGGCGCAGCGTCCAGACGTGGAAGCCGCCGCCCCGGTAGGCGCACACGGCCAGCAGGCGGCCGTCGGGCGAGAACTGCGGGCGGCTGGGCTCCAGGTCGGGCGGCGTCAGCGCGACGGCCGGGCCGCCGTCGCGCGGCACGGACCACAGGATGTTCTGCACCTCGGCGACCAGGCGGTCGCCCGTGGGGGAGAGGGTGGCGGCGCCGTTGGTGGCGGCGCGGAAGGAGTAGGTGACGGAGCGGGCGGGCGCCGCGGCGGCCGGGGCGTCGAACGCGCCCACGGCCGCGACGGCGGCCCCGGCCCCCGCGGTCCCCTGGAGGAACCGCCGCCGGGAGACCCCGGCGCTCCGCTGGGCCCCGTCGTGTCCAGTGCTGTCCAACACAACTCCTGAGGTGGGGGATTCGGTCCCGCGTCCGGCCGCGGGCACCGCAAAGGGACGGGAAACGCACGCCCGGCGCCTCGCCCGTCAGCGATCATGTCCGGGGCGAGCCGGGCCCACAACGGCGCACGGCGGGCACACACGCGCCGGACGCGCACACGCCGTCGCGGGGTGAAAGCTGCGGTGCGGGGCGGCCGGGACCCCGCGGGCCCCGGCCGCCCCGCCCGCCGCGGGGCGGCCGGTCAGCGGCGGGCCGGGTACGCCGCCGTCACCTCGACCTCGACGAGCCAGCCGGGGACGGCGAGGGAGGCGACCTCCATCGTGGCCCGGGCCGGGCGCGCCGCGTTGGGGACCAGCGGCTCCTCGGGCGGCGAGGTGCCCATCGGGACCTCGATCACCTCCCGGGTGGCCAGGTCGACGTTCGCGAAGTACTGCCGGTACGCGCGGTTCCAGCCCGCGTAGTCGGCCGTCTCCTGGCCGGGCGGCGCGGTCAGGTAACACGTCATCGTGATCACGTCGCGCGGACGCAGGCCCGCCGCCTGGAGGTTGTCCACGATGGCCCGCAGGACGAGAAGCGCCTGCGCCTCCGTGATGGTCACCCCCTGCTTGCCGGCGGTCAGCGCCGGGTCGGTGTATCTCTCCGGAGTCCCCGCCGGAGCCGCCGGGTTGAGCCCCGCCGGGCCCAGGCCGCTGCTCTCGTACAGCGCCACGTCCCTGCCGATGGCCACGCCGTTGGCGATGGCCGGGTTGTTCTGCCCCTCGGGGAGCATCACCCGCACCTCGTTGCCGCGCGGCGACCACCAGCCGCGCGCGTCGGCCACCGAGGCGCCCGCCAGCAGCAGGCAGACCGCGCCCGCCGCCGCGCCCAGCCGCGCCCGCCGCGTCGTCCGGAAGGCGCGGGTCGCGCCGTTCTTCCCGATCGGCCTGCTCGGCCTGCTCAGCCTGCTCATGCGGACAGCACCCTCTCGTGGATCTCGGTGACGACCTTGCGCGCGGAGGTGAACGCCCCGTGCTGCCAGGCGATGACGTGGCTGAGCCAGTCGCCGGCGAAGTAGACCTGTCCCGCGGGCTCGTTGAGCAGCCGGTACTCGGGCCCGGTCTGCGAGGGCCAGCCCACCCAGCCGCCCTCGATGAACGGCGTGCGGTGCCAGGCCACGCTGAACGAACTGGCCAGCTCCGAGCGGTACTTGCGGCCGTGGATCTTCACGCCCTGGGCCACCGCGCGGGCCTCGCGCTGCGCGTGCGGCAGGTCGCCGTAGGAGACGGCGTTGGCGCCGAAGTTGTAGTAGCCGACGAGTGTGCCGCGCCGGCCCTGGTAGCCGTAGGAGGGGTACCAGATCGTGGACAGGTCGTTGTCGGTGGGCGTGATGCCGCCGTAGATGTGCTCGTCGGTCTCCCACCACCGGCTGCGGTATTCCAGGCCGATCTTGCCCACCGGCGTGGGCGTGGCGTAGCGCAGCGCGGCCGTGACCTGCGTGCCGAGGTTGTGGTCCAGGCGCGCCAGGACCTGCGGGGGCATCGCGGCCACCACGAAGTCGGCCCGCTCGGTGCGGGGCCGCCCGCCGCGCGTGCTGCGCCAGGTGACCTCCGCGCCCGAGCCGGTGTTGGCGACGGCCGTGACCGCGGCGCCGTAGGTGATCCGGCCCTCGCCGATCGCCCGCGCCAGGGCCCGCGGGATGGCGTCCATGCCGCCCACCGGCTGGAACATCAGCATCGCCTGGTCGTAGCCGAACTCGAAGGAGAAGCGCTGCCCCAGGCCGCTGGCGATCACGTCCGAGAGCGAGGGCGGCGGCCCCAGCACGGTGCCCTGTTCGAACGCCGCGCCCGGCTCGACCGCGTAGCCGCGGCGGCTGGTGCCCGCGTAGGCCCAGTCCTCGGCCCGGCCCCGGATCGCGCCGAAGTTCTGGAGGAACGCCAGCAGCCGCTCCTTGTCCTCGGCCGTCAGCGCCTGGTCCAGCGCCCCCTGGTCGGTGGCCTTTGCCAGCAGCTCGGAGACGTAGCCGTAGACATCGGCCTTGGCGGTGCGCCAGCGCACGGGCTGCCCGGCCAGCGCGCGGCTGTTCTCGTGGAAGATGTAGGCGTTGGCGTTCTGGTTGGTGAACACCTCAAGGGGCACGCCCAGTTCGCGGCAGTACTCCATGGTGACGTGGGACTGCGGCAGCCGGGCCGGGCCGGCGTTCATGTACTGGCCCTGGGAGAACGAGGCGCGCTGCGTGCGCCCGTCGAGGTCGGTCAGCCGCGTGCCGCCGCGGACCGTCCAGTTCCGGCCGCCGGGGCGCTCGTGCGCCTCCAGGATGCGGCAGTCGTAGCCCGCCTTGCGCAGCTCGTAGGCGGCGGCGAGCCCGGCTATGCCGGCGCCGAGGACGAGGACCTTCTTCGAGGAGCGCCCGGTGAGCGCGAAGTCGCCGCGCTGCGGCGGCCGGTACGCCTCGGCGTGCGCGTCCGGGACCGGTGCCAGCCCCAGCGCGCCCATGGCGGAGTACAGGACCCCCGCGCCGCCGGCCACGCCGACCGACCGCAGGAAGCCCCGGCGGGATGCTTCCGCAACCATCTTTCCTCCTTGCTGCCCGGTGCGCAGCCGGAGGGGCCGGGGCCCGCGCCGGAACGGCCACGGAGGGCGTTCGCGGTGCGGGTGACCGGCCGAGTGGGGCGAGGTACGGGAGGGACCGGCTGCGCCACACGAGGCTCTGTCAGGAGTGTTTCGCCCCCATGCCGCTGACGTTGCCATTCATGACATCAGCATGTCGCCATCACGGTCCTGACGCAGATGTGGGCACGGCGTGGCGGGGCGGCGACCGAGGGTGGACGTGGCGACCGAGGGTGGACGTGGCGGCCCGCCCTGGGCGTCGGAGAAAAATCGCTCGGCTCCGTCCGGGGGCGATGAGTTCTCGCGGGAGGCCGGGTCTGCAAGGACGTGACCCGCCGGATGGGGCGGGGAGCGGACGCGAGCCGAGCAGGGCTCGGAAGCAGAGAGCAGAAGGAGATCCCGTCGTGGAGAAGGTCACCACCTTCCTGTGGTTCGACGACAAGGCCGAGGAGGCCGCCGAGTTCTACACCTCCCTCTTCCCCGACTCCCGGATCACGGAGGTGCGGCGGTGGGGGCACGCCGGGCCCGGCGAGCCCGGCGCCGTGATGACCGTGACCTTCGAGCTGGCCGGCCGGCCGTACACGGCGCTCAACGGCGGCCCGCACTTCACCTTCACCGAGGCCATCTCGCTCTCGGTGGACTGCGCCGACCAGGCCGAGGTGGACGACCTGTGGGAGCGGCTGACCGCCGACGGCGGCCAGGAGTCTGAGTGCGGCTGGCTGAAGGACAAGTACGGCCTGTCCTGGCAGATCGTGCCCCGCCGGCTGATGGAGCTGATCGCCGACCCCGACCCGGAGCGGGCCGCGCGCGCCACCAAGGCGATGCTGGGCATGAAGAAGCTCGACGTCCAGGCCCTGGAGGACGCAGCGGACGGCCGGTGACCTCGGTCACCGGCCGTCCGGGGGAGCGTATCCGGGCAGGGCCCGCGCCTACGGCTGCTCCGCCTCCGGCTTGCGGCGCGGCAGCGGGAGCCGCAGCGCCGCCGGGGCGTGCCCCGGCACGGCCGGCCGCTGCGGCGCCACGGGCGTCACCCGCCGGTATCCCTCGCCGGGCTCGGGGCGCGGATCCTCCTCGCCCTTGTTCGGCCACAGGGAGAACGCCCGCTCGGCCTGCGCCGTGATCGTCAGCGACGGGTTGACGCCGAGGTTCGCCGAGATCGCCGCGCCGTCCACCACGGAGATCCCGGGATGGCCGTACAGCCGGTGGTAGGGGTCGATCACGCCCTCCTCCGGGCTCGCGCCGATCGGCGCGCCGCCCAGGAAGTGCGCGGTGAGCGGGATGTTGAACACGTCGCTCCACGTGCTGCCCTGGACGCCGCCGATCCGCTCGGCCACCCGTTTGTTCGCCTCGTAACCGGGCCGGATGAACGTCGGGTTGGGCTCGCCGTGCCCCTGCTTGGACTTGATCTTCCGCCGCCCGAACAGGCCCCGCTTCACGTAGGTGGTGATCGAGTTGTCCAGGCTCTGCATCACCAGCAGCAGCACCGTCCGCTCGCTCCACCGGTAGCCGTGGATCACCCGCAGCGTCCGCACCGGGTGCCGCGTGGCCTGCCCCAGCACCTGGAGTATGCGCGGCATCCGGCGGTCGCCGTCCGGGGCGAGCGTCTGCAGCAGGCTGATGGCGTTGCTGCCCTTGCCGTAGCGCACCGGCTCGATGTGCGTGGCCGGGTCGGGGTGGAAGGAGGAGGTGATCGCCACGCCGTGCGAATAGTCGTGCTTGGGGTCCACCCGCGGGCGGGCCGAGCCGATGATCGCCTCGGAGTTGGTGCGGGTCAGCTCGCCCAGGCGCCGCGAGATCCGCGGCAGGGCGCCGCTGTCCCGCAGCCGGTGCAGCAGCCCCTGGGTGCCCCAGGTGCCGGCCGCCAGCACCACCTTTCCGGCGGTGAACGTCCGCTCCCGGCGCCGCAGCAGCCCGCCCGTGGCCCGGGTACGCACGGCGAACGTCCCGTCCGCGCGCTCGGTCAGGCCGGTGACGGTGGTCAGCGGGAAGACCTGCGCGCCCGCCCGCTCCGCCAGGTAGAGGTAGTTCTTCACCAGGCTGTTCTTCGCGCCGACGCGGCAGCCGGTCATGCAGGAGCCGCAGGCCGTGCAGCCGGTGCGCTCCGGGCCCGCGCCGCCGAAGAACGGGTCGGCCGCCTTCTGCCCCGCCTCGCCGAAGAAGACGCCCACCGGCGTGAGCCGGAAGGTGTCGGCCACGCCCATGTCGGCGGCCACCTTCTGGATCACCTCGTCGGACGGCGTGATCAGCGGGTTGGTGTTCACCCCCAGCATGCGCCCGGCCTGGTCGTAGTGGGGGCTCAGCTCGGACTCCCAGTCCGTGATGTGCGCCCACTGCTGGTCCCGGAAGAACGCCGACGGCGGCCGGTAGAGGGTGTTGGCGTACACCAGGGAGCCGCCGCCCACGCCCGCGCCCGCCATGATCATGACGTTGTTCAGCAGGTGCAGGCGCTGGATGCCGTAGAACCCGAGTCTCGGCGCCCACAGGTAGCGGCGCAGGTTCCAGGAGGTCTTGGCGAACTCCTCGTCGGCGAACCGGCGGCCCGCCTCGATCACGCCGACCCGGTAGCCCTTCTCGGTCAGCCGCAGCGCCGCGACGCTGCCGCCGAAGCCCGAACCCACGACGATCACGTCGAAGTCCGGCTCGCGGCCCCCCGCCTCCCCGGCCGGACGCGTCCGGCGCAATTCGCTTGGCTTCTCGCTGCTCATGGTGCGGACCTGCCTTCATCGCCGACAGCCCTCGGGACCCCGGGAGTATAGGGCGGCGCGGCCCCCGGGCCGAGGGGCCCGAGGGCCGCTTGCTAGGCCGCCGCGCGCGGGGGCCTCCGGCACACTCACCGCTGTGACAAACCCGGCATCCGCCCCGGGCCGGCCCGGCACCGGCCCCGGGCGGCGCCCGCGGTCAGAGCGAGAGGGGCCGGTAGCCGCTTGTCAGGGCCGGGTCGGTCACCGCGACGGGGGCCAGCAGCTCGTCCACCGCCGCCTTCAGCTCCGGCTCCAGGCGAACGCCCGCGGCGCGGACGTTCTCGGCCACCTGCTCCGGCCGGGAGGCGCCGATGATCGCCGCCGAGACGTTCGGGTTCTGCAGCGTCCAGGCCACGGCGAGCTGGGAGAGGGACAGGCCCGCCTCCGCCGCCAGGGGCGCCAGCCGCTGCACCCGCTCCAGCACCTCGTCCGTCAGCCAGCGGGCGATGAACTGCGCGCCGCCCTTCTCGTCCGTGGCCCGGGTGCCCTCGGGCGGCGCCGAGCCCGGCAGGTACTTGCCGGTCAGCACGCCCTGCGCCAGCGGCGACCAGACGATCTGCCCGATGCCCAGCTCCTCGCTCGCCGGCACCACACGCTCCTCGATCACCCGCCACAGCGCCGAGTACTGCGGCTGGTTGGAGACCAGCGGCACGCGCAGCTCGCGGGCCAGCTCGTGCCCGTCGCGCAGTTGCTCGGCCGTCCACTCCGAGACGCCGATGTAGAGGGCCTTGCCCGCGCGCACGACGTCGGCGAAGGCCTCCATCGTCTCCTCCAGCGGCGTGCTGTGGTCGTACCGGTGGGCCTGGTACAGGTCCACGTAGTCGGTGCCGAGGCGGCGCAGCGAGCCCTCGATCGACTCCAGGATGTGCTTGCGGCCCAGGCCCCGGTCGTTGGCCCCCGGGCCGGTGGGGAAGTAGACCTTGGTGAAGATCTCCACGCCCTCGCGCCGCTCGCCCTTCAGGGCCTGGCCGAGCACCGACTCGGCGCGGGTCTCCGCGTAGACGTCCGCGGTGTCGAAGGTGGTGATGCCCGCGTCGAGCGCGGCGCGGATGCAGCCGTTCGCGACCTCCTGCTCGACCTGCGAGCCGTGAGTGAGCCAGTTCCCGTAGGCGATCTCGCTGACCGAAAGGCCGCTGCGGCCGAGGCGGCGGAACTCCATGCGGCTGTCCCTTCCTGTTCTGGTGTCGTGCTCGTGGTGCTCGTGGTGCTCGTGGTGCTCGTGCTCGTGCGCGCGGGGCGCGCGGCCCGCGCCCTCGCTTCAGCGCGCGCGCCGCGCGCCGCATTCCGCGCACCCGCGCGCGGTGTACGACCGGAGTGGCCCGCCGCCCGCCCGGGTAGGCCCGCACCGGGCCCGCACGGGGGCCGCGCGGCACGTCCGGAGGGAGCGGGGCCATGGCCAGGGCGGCGAACGAGACCGCGGCCGACGTCGTCGTGGTGGGCGCGGGCCCCGCCGGCAGCGCGGCGGCGTACCACCTCGCCCGCCACGGGCTGGCGGTGCTGCTGCTGGAGAAGTCCGCCTTCCCCCGCGAGAAGGTCTGCGGCGACGGCCTGACCCCGCGCGCCGTTCACCAGCTCATCCGGATGGGCGTGGACGTCGGCGGCGAGGGCTGGCAGCGCAACCGCGGCCTGCGGCTGATCTCGGGCGGCTCGGCCGTCGAGGTCGACTGGCCCGAGAGCGCGCGCTACCCCGCCTTCGGACTCACCCGCACCCGGCACGACTTCGACCACCTCCTCGCCCGCCGCGCCGTCTCCGCCGGGGCCCGGCTATGGACCTCGGCCAGGGCCACCGAGCCGCTGCTCGACCGCGCCGGCCGCGTCCGCGGGGTGCGCGCCCTGGTCGGCCCCGACCGCGAGGCGGTTGCCTGCCGCGCCCCCGTCACCGTCGCCGCCGACGGCGTCTCCGCCCGCCTCGGCGTCTTCCTCGGCATGGCCCGCCTCCCGCGCCGCCCCATGGCCACCGCCATCCGCCGCTACCACCGCTCCCCGGCCCGCCACGCCGACCCCTACCTGGAGATCTGGGGCGACCTGCGGGTCCGCCCCCACGGCCCGCTCCTGCCCGGCTACGGCTGGATCTTCCCCCTGGGCGACGGCCGGGTGAACGTCGGCCTCGGCCTCCTCACCAACGCCCGCGCCGGCTCCTGCGACCCGCGCGCGGTGCTGGAGGACTGGCTCGCCCGCACCCCGCCCGCCTGGGGCCTGGCCGACCCCGGCAGCGCCGAGGGCCCCCCGCGCGGCGCCGCCCTCCCGATGGGCCACAACCGCCTGCCGCACTACGCCCGCGGCCTGCTGCTGGCCGGGGACTCCGGCGGCATGGTCAGCCCCTGGGACGGCCAGGGCATCTCCTACGCCATGGAGTCCGGCGAGCTGGCCGCCGAGGTCACCGCCCAGGCCCTGGCCCGCCCGCCGGGCCCCGGCCGGGAGCGCGCGCTGGCCGCCTACCCGCGCGAGATCCAGCGCCGCCACGGCCGTTACTTCCGCCTGGGCAACGTCTGGGCCGGCCTCCTCGCCCGCCCGGCCGCCGTCTCCCTCCTCAGCCGGCACGTCGTACGTTCGCCCACGGCCGTGCGGGTGCTGGTGCGCCTGCTGGCCGGCGTCGCGGACGAGCGCGGCGGGGACGCCGTGGACCGGGCCCTCGCGGCCCTGCTGCGCGCGGTGCCGCTGCCGCGGGCGTAGCGGGGTCGTTGTCGGCTCGGCCGGGCCGTTTGCCGCCCGGCCCGGCCGTCCCCTCGGCGCGGCGGCCCCTCAGGGCAGCAGCCCCCGCGCCCGCGCGAAGCCCGACCAGAAGGCCTCGTCGCCCCCGGACAGCGAGCGCATCACCGCCCGCCACCGCCGCGCCGCCCCGTCGCGCGCGAACGGCCCCGCCTCCGCCGCCCCGTGGAGCTGCCCCCAGTGCGGCACCGCCCCGAACTCCGCGACCACCACGGCCAGTCGGCGGTGGAACGCCGCGTTCCCCCGCATCCCGCGGAAGGTGTAGATCTCCACGTGGCAGGTCCGCTCGAAGCGCTGCATGCCCAGCGTGGCCCGAGTCCGGCCGGTGAAGCGGAGGTTGAGGTTGACCACCAGCGCGTCCGGGCCGCGCCGCAGCGCCGCGATCTCCGCGATCAGCCGGTCGGTGAAGGCCACCGCCCGCGTGTCCGGCACCGCGTACTCGAAGCTCTGCACCAGCCGTGCCGTCTCGTCGTGGCTCTGCGCCCCGTCCGCGCCGCAGCCCGGCTGCCCGGTCATGACGCGGAACGACGCCCCCACGGCCGTTCCCTCCGGCCGTTCCCGCGCGGTCAGCATCGCCTGGAAGCCGTCCACCAGAGTCCGCCCCGGCACCACGAAGAACCCGATGGCCCACAGGAGGTTGACCACCGTGGGCAGCAGCTCCGCCACCCGCCGCGCGTCGTGGGGGTCGACGGCCAGCAGGTGCAGCTCGACCAGCAGCCGGTGCGCGTCCGCCACCGGACGCAGCGCCTGCGCCGCCCGCTCGTGCGCCAGCCACACCCCCACGAACGGGATGGCCAGCAGCAGCGTCACCTCGGCGGTGACCCGCGCGACGTAGTCCCCGACCGCGGCGAGCACCAGCCCCAGCGCGCCCAGGCCGCCGCCCAGCGCCGTGGGCCCCAGCAGCCCGGCCGCCGCCGCGACCAGCCCGATCGGCACCTCGCCGCCGCCCCCGCCGGCCGGCGGCGACACCCGCTCGGTCGTCTCCTCGCGCACCGTCACCCGGCAGCCGCCGTCGGCCGGGTTGACGTTGATCTCCAGGTAACGCGGGCGGCGGTCCCGGAACGCCAGGTCCGCGACGCGCCGCTGGGCCGCCGGCCAGGACTCGGCCGTGGTGGTGGTCCGCAGCCGGAACGCCGGCCTGGCCGCCAGCACCACCGAGTAGATCACCCCGGCGCACCCCATCGACACCAGCAGGGCGTTGAACCACTCGTCGTCCCACACCTGCCGCACCGACGGATCCAGATGACCCCGCGCCTTGGCCCGGTCCAGCCCCTGACGGCTCGTCAGCGGCGCGGTGGCCGGCTCGATCCACCACTGCTGCCCGCCCGCCCCCACCAGGTGAACGGCCCGCACCGCGTCCGCGATCGGCGGCAGCGACACGTCCGCGCCGTGCACCCCGGTGCCCAGCGCCCCCGCCAGCGACTGCCCCCGGCTGCCGCCCAGCGTCGGCATGGCCCAGCCCAGGCCGTCCAGGCGGCAGTTGAGGTCGTGCAGCTTGATCCCGGCCTCCACGTGCAGCAGATGCCGGTCCGTGCGCCCCGGCCGGTCGTCCAGCGCCTCGGGCACCACCCCGTGCAGGACCTCCCGCAGCGCGGAGGTGTCGATCAGTGAGCGCGTGCCCTCCGAGGCCACGCAGTCCGTGAACGACCAGCCGCTGCCCGCCACTCCGACCCCCGGCGCCGCCGCCCGGACCGCGGCCACCAGCCCCGCCAGGTCGGCCGGGCGCGCGGTGGGCAGCGAACGCCGCACGTTCCGGTGCCAGTTGACGAACTCCGTGGCCACGAACCGCGGCGCGGGCGCCGTCTGGTCGAAGGGCTTGACCATCAGCAGCTCCGCCGCCCCGCCGGCCCGGGTGAACCTGCCCGAGCCCGCCACCACATCGCTGCCCGCCAGCCGCCACCGGCCGAGCATCGAGCCGTTGGGCCGCCCGGCCCGGCAGCGGAAACGCCCGTCCTCGCCCACGCCCAGCAGCGCCATGCCCCACGGGCTGCGGATGAGGAAGTCGCCGCCCCCGCCGCCGGTCACGTCCCCCACGCTCAGCAGGTGGTTGACGAAGGAGTCCACCAGCCAGCCGTCCACCCGGCTGCCGTTGGGCGCGAACGCCCGCCGCACCAGGGACGTCCCCGACAGGCGCAGCACGTGCAGCCCGCGGTGGTCGTTGAGCACGGCCTCGGCCGGTCCGCCCTCCGCGCGCAGCACGGCGGCTCCGGCCCAGGAGTCGGGGCCGGACGCCCCGGGGCTGACGGCCAGCGCCACGAAGCGGCCCCCCACGGGCTTGAGCACCGCGACGCCGCCCGTGCCGGTGACCAGCAACTCGTCCTGCCCGTCCCCGTCGAGGTCCGCGACCAGCCGGACCCGGTCGGTGGCCGTCCGCAGCGTCCACCCGCCCAGCCGCTCCCCGTCCGCCCCCACGGCGATCGCGGCGCCGCGCTCCAGCGAGACGATCCCCAGCCGCCGGGGCGTGGTGAGCACCAGCCCGTGGTGCGGCCCGTCCCCGAACCGCCCGCGCCCCCAGCAGTGCGTCTCGCGGGGCTCCAGCGTCCACCCCTCCCACCGCGCGCCCGAGAGGTGCCGCCGGGTGGCGGTCAGGCCCTCCGCGGTGCGCGCCAGCGTGGCGATCCCCGTCTCGCTCCACACCAGCAGCTCGGCCCCGGCCCCCGCCTCCGAGGTGAAACGCCCGGCCCCCAGAATCCGGTCCCGCCCCGTCCGCGTCGGCGCGTCCCACTCCCACCGCCCGAACGCCGTCCCCCGCGGCGCCCCGAAGGGACACCGGAAGGCGACCCCGTCGTGCGCGAGAATCCCGATCCCCCAGTCACTGACCACGACGGCCTCGTCCCGCCCGTCCCCGTCAAGATCCGCCACCGCCCGGATGTGGTGGTGGGTGGGGTGCAGATTCCACCCGTCCACCCACCGCCCCCGCGGATGCACCGCCCGCGCCGTCAGCTCCCCACTCGCCCCGTCCAGCCCCAGCACGCCGAGCGCCGTCACCGCGCCTCCCCCCAATCCCCTCAACCACCCCCGGGCCCACACCACTTCCCCCGAGCGCCCCCGGATCCTCCCGCGCCCGCGCCCGGGTGTCCACCCTCAGCTCTGCCGGGGCGGGCGGCGGGTCAGCGGACAGGTGCGTCCCCCTCACCTGTCCGCCTGTCCGTCGGCCCGGGGGCTCAGTCGCCTCCGCAGCCTCCGCAGCCGCCTCCGTCCCCGCCGTCGCCCCAGCCGCCGGATCCGCCGTCGGACCCCCCGTTGCCGGAAGTGCTTTGGACCGCCAGGTAGATGACCAGCCCGATGATCCCCAGCACGATCAGCGCTTCCACGCGCTCCCCCTTCCCTCGGCCTCACTGCCGTGGTGGTACCCGCCTTCCGGGCGCCCCCACCGGGCCCGCGCCTGGTCTCCCCGGGAAGTCCGGGACTGTAAGAAGAGTGGTGTGACTCCCGATCATGGAGGATGCACCTGTGACCAGCGAACGCGAACACCTCCGGGTCCGTCGAGGCGTGTGAGTCTCAGCAGCGGCAGGCCGTGGAGCAGCGGCTGATCGACCAGCTCGTGGACCGGGCCCAGGCCGAGGGCTTGCAGCTGACCGGTGCGGGAGGGCTGCTCGGGCAGCTGACCAAGCGGCTGCTGGAGTCGGCCCTGGAAGGCGGGATGACCGACCACCTCGGCTACGACAAGCACGATCCGGCTGGGAAGAACGGGCAGAACAGCCGCAACGGCACCCGGTCCAAGACGGTGCTGACCGATGTCGGGCCGGTGGAGATATCCGTGCCGCGGGACAGGGACGGCTCTTTCGAGCCGAGGATTGTCAGGAAGCGGCAGAAGCGCCTGTCAGGGATCGACGGGATCGTCATCTCCCTGGCTGCGAAGGGCCTGACCACCGGCGAGGTCCAGGCCCACCTGGCGGAGATCTACGGCGTGGAGGTCTCCCGCCAGATGATCTCCACGATCACCGACAAGGTCATGGACGGCATGGCCGAGTGGCAGAACCGGCCGCTGGACCCCGTCTACCCGGTCGTCTTCATCGATGCCGTCCACGTCAAGGTCCGCGACGGCGCGGTGGTCAACCGGCCCGTCTAGGTGGCCCTGGCCGTCACCGCCGAGGGCACCCGCGACATCCTCGGCCTGTGGGTCGGCGACGGCGGGGAGGGTGCCAAGCACTGGCTGCACATCCTGACCGGGCTGAAGAACCGCGGCGTCGCGGACGTGCTGATGCTGGTCTGCGACGGGCAAAAAGGCCTGCCGGATGCGGTCGGCACCGTCTGGCCGGCCGCCCTCGTCCAGACCTGTGTGGTCCACCTCCTGCGGGCATCGTTCCGCTACGCGGCCCGCCAGGACTGGGAGAAGATGGCCAGGGCATCGAAACCGGTCTGCACCGCCCCCACCGAGGACGCGGCACTGGAACGGTTCACCGAGTTCGCCGACGCCTGGGACCAGAAGTACCCGGCGGTCGTGCGGCTGTGGGAGAACGCCTGGGAAGAGTTCACTCCCTTCCTGCGGTTCGACGCCGAGATCCGCCGGATCGTCTGCACCACCAACGCGATCGAGTCGGTCAACGCCCGCATCCGGCGGGCTGTGAAGGCTCGTGGCCACTTCCCGAATGAGCAGGCCGCGCTGAAGTGCGTCTACATGGCGATCATGTCCCTGGATCCCACCGGCACCGGCCGCAAACGCCGGACCAGCCGCTGGAAGACCGCCCTGAACGCCTTCGACGGCCGACTCTCAGCAGTCCGCCAGTAACCCAACCAACCCAGATACACCACTCATTGGACAGGCCCGGAAGTCCCCGGCTCTCGCCCAGCGGGGTGGCAAAGGGCCGGTACCGCCCGGGAGTCGGGCGGAACCGGGTGGGTGACGGGGCGGTCAGGTCGTGGGGGCCTGGTAGTGGCTGGGTCGGCCGTTGTGGTGGATGAGGTGGCCGCGGGTCTCGGCCTCGGCGCGGGGGAGGAGGACGAGGCCGCCGTCGGGGCGGCGCAGGACGACCGAGTGCCAGGGGGTGGTCCACGCGTCGTCGGCGTCCAGGAGGCGGATGCCGAACTTGGCCGCGCCGCGCGGCTGCGGGTGGATGGACAGGCGCACGGAGCGCGGGTGGTGCGCGGCGATCAGCTCGCCCCAGGCGCGGCTGCGTTGGATCACGCCGTAGGCGCGTCTGCGGCACTCCCGCTGGAGGGCGGAGCGGCTGCCGGTGAAGCCGGCCGTGTCCGCGACCAGAAAGCGGGTGATGCCCCGGTACATCCGTCCTACCTGGGGCCTTACGTCTGCCGGCCACCGGGCCCCACCCGCTCCATCCATCCAGACACAAACACTTCACGCGGTTTCGCGTAGATCATTTCACTGAGAAAGCCTCAATCGAACGGCACGTCTCCTGTACGAGCAGGCACAAGCCGTTAGCAAGAATCAGCGTTCGGTATTCACCAGCCTGAGGGTGGCAGCCCTGGCTCTCCGGCCGTAGGTGTAATTCAGGGGCAATTCAGCCGTAGGTCTTAGTCACCATGAGGGGCGGTGACCCTTCCTTGGCCCATTCACGCCGGATACTGCCTGAGATCAGTGCAAACTCCTCCCGACTCATATGAGCTTCACTTTCAGAGCTCTCCCCGCCCCTGGAGGGAAGCAAGCTTCCGTCTTCAAGGGACAGTCTTATGTCGCCCGCCGGCTCTCCTGCGGAGGTGGAGGAGAAGACCTCTCGGCTACCGGCGTCCAGAACCAAGAAGGCGAATCTTTCACCGCCGTCCATGATGATTCGGTAGAGATGCGCCGCATCGACACTTTTGATCAGTTGAGCGAGGAATGACATCATCATTGGGGAATCCATCTCCTTTATCGACGCCGCTGGAATCCGATTCCTTCGCGAGAGGGAGCCTCGCCGTCCCACGCCAGACCAGCGTCGATGGTTGCCCTATGCGCTTCACTGTAGCTGGGGTTCCCCGTGTCACGCATATAGTTCGACTCATGCAGCTCATGACGTAGGAGCGTAATGTCTTCCGGGTGCGGATTGCCCTCCCGAAGACGCAGCCAAGCTTCTGCTATTCTCGGGTTGGACTCGAATCTGGCCATCTCTGCTGGTACGCCGTAGTCAACATAGCTGTCCAGCAGGTGCTCCTCCTCGAATACATGGGACCTGATCTGAGCTATCTCATCGCGCGTAAAACCATATTCTGCCACATTGGCGGCAATATCGTCCACGTCGTCCGTGGCTCGAATCGAGTCGTACGCCTCGTCGGCCCATTCCGAATCGAAATCGTCTTCGCCGCGCGTGGGCCGAATTTCGCCTCCGGTCTGACGTCCGGGTGGCACGATGTCGTCGGCACCTCGACGCAGTCCATCGGCCATCTCCCGTAGCCCGCCCCGTGCGAGACCACGGAAGCCTGCGGCGAGGCCGCCGAGGGTGGTGAGGCCGCGTCCGCCGGGTATGCAGTCGAGCGCCGCGAAGGCGACATCGAGCAGGCCGCATTGGCCTCGGGAGTACCGGATGAGGGTGTCGGCGAGGACGACGAGGGCTGCGGCGAGGACGACCCAGGCGAGGGGGCCGCCGATGATCATGACGACGATGCCGAGGACGGCGACGATGGCCTGGCAGACGGAGACGATGGTGTCCCAGTTGTCCACCACCCAGTCGACTGCCCGCTCCCACCAGCGGCGGTTGTGGATGCCTGCGTCCGAGGCTTCCTCGATGCCCTGGGCGCAGGTGCGGGCGGCTTCTTCGCGCATGTCCAGGGCCTGGCGGGCCAGTTCGCGGGCGGCGGATAGATCGGCTTGGGCGTTGTCGACGCGGGTCTGGGCGGCGGAGGCCGCTTCCCGGGCGGCCTGGTGATCGCGCACGGCCTGCCGGACCTCGGTCTCGTCCGGAGGGTGTGCGTTGTTCTCCCGCTCACCCTCCTCCCGCAGGCGCTCGGCCTCGTCTCCGGCGCGGGAGAACCAATCCTGAGCGTCGGCCAGATTCGTCTGCGCGGAGGACAGGGCCGCCTGGGCATCGATGGCGCGCTGCAACGCCCGGTCGGCCATGCCCTGGGCGGTCTGGAGTTCAGGCCAGTAGCGGGCCAAGGCATCCGCGGCCATGTCGTAGGAGCGTTGCAGCTTGGTGAGGTTGCCGGGAACGTCCTCGAACTCGCTGCGGAACGCCTCGGCCGACAGCCCCGCCCACTCCAACACGGCCCGGTCCGAGGCCATGCCCCGGATACGTCCGAGCGCCTCGCCGACGTCGTCCGCGAACTCCTGGAGCTCCTCGGATAATTCCCTGATCTCCTCCGGCTCACCCGGCGTCGGATCGCGGTCCAGGTCCACCGGCGACCAATCAGACGGACGCGACACTCCCCCCACCACCCTCCGTGACGGGTCCCTCCCGGCAGCCCGCAACCTCACGCTAACGGCCAGTCATCGATGGCTCAAGAGGTGAACTAGGGCGGTGGCTTCGGCGCCCCGCAGCTGGGCGCCCTGCCCCCGGGCGTGGCTTTCCTCCTGACGCCACACAAGTCGGGCTGCAGGAGTCCAGCACGTCCAGCGCGAGGTGGCGTCGGTCGTGTCGGCCTTCCGGATCGATGCCGTTGTCTGCGACGTTCCAGCAGGCCACCGTGACAACATTCTTGAGTGGAGCGGACACGCGTCCTCCAGTGGTGAGGGGTGGGAAGAAGGGGTGCGGCCCTGACCCGTACGGCCGCCATGAGAGGTGCGGCGGCCCGCCCCGGAGCGCAGCACACGGGCCGGCACCGGGGCGGACCTCGTCCCTGCCTCTGTCCGGTCACGGCGAGCCACGGCGCCACGGAGGGCCGCTCACCGGAGGCAGGGAGCCTGTTGGGCAAGGCTGATTGCGGGGCGACGCGGAGTCATGTTCCTCGTCCGTGCTCCAAGGCCATCGTCACGGCGTGGTCGCTCACCAGCCGGGCGGTCTCACGTCGGAGCGTGGCGCTCCGCGCCAGCAGTTCCGCGAGCGTGAGTTCTTCCTCGTCCGTATGCGATGCAGTCGGTTCGTGCCGGGTCTCTTGCAGACCGAGGACTACGCCGGCGCTGTCATGCGAGGCACCCTCCCACTCGCCACCGACGACGAGGTCGACGCCCGCGCGCGTGCACGCATCGAACGACAGGTCGTGCTCGCCATCGAGGCCGTGAGGCACGGCACCACCCACTGAAACAGGCTGCATCCCGCAGGCCCGCTCTCGGCACCGGGCGGATGGCCTCCACGGCGGGACGAGCCGCTACGAGCGGGGGGCAATTGGGCACTACAGCGTGCAGACCAAGCGCCGTCCGACCACCGGCCAAGCGCATGGCCCCCCGCTCCCTCGCCTTTCCGCAGCCCTCACCCGAAACCTCTCTTCGCTCCCTGCCCCCGGCCCGTGGATGTCGACCCGACACGCTCCCCGGATGTCGCCGCGTGGGTCCGGGCGGAGACGCGCCGACTTCCCGGGCGTCGTCCAGTGCTTCCCGTGCACGTGCGTGAACGACACGACACAATGCCGTCACCGTTGCCGAGAATTTCTCGCTCGTCGTCCGGCACGGCAGCCCGAGGAGTGACCTGGCGGCTGTGCACATCATGCTGGAGGCCAACCGGGTTTGGGTAGGCACCCGTACCCGTGCCTGCCGACTCGACGTGATCGCGGGTGGCGTGCACGTCGTGTCACGCGGAGAGGGTGATGCCAGGCAGGCCGGGTTTTGCCGGGCTGCCCCGGTTTCTCGGTCGGCCCGTTTTGCGGCGCCGGTTCCGCCCGGGCCGGGCGGGAGCGGGCGGACCGGCTGCCGAGGGGCGGTGAGGCCGGGCTCAGGCCGGGGCCCCCGTGTCGGGGGCCTGGTAGTGGCTGGGTCGGCCGTTGTGGTGGATGAGGTGGCCGCGGGTCTCGGCCTCGGCGCGGGGGAGGAGGACGAGGCCGCCGTCGGGGCGGCGCAGGACGACCGAGTGCCAGGGGGTGGTCCACGCGTCGTCGGCGTCCAGGAGGCGGATGCCGAACTTGGCCGCGCCGCGCGGCTGCGGGTGGATGGACAGGCGCACGGAGCGCGGGTGGTGCGCGGCGATCAGCTCGCCCCAGGCGCGGCTGCGTTGGATCACGCCGTAGGCGCGTCTGCGGCACTCCCGCTGGAGGGCGGAGCGGCTGCCGGTGAAGCCGGCCGTGTCCGCGACCAGAAAGCGGGTGATGCCCCGGTACATCCCCAGCGTCGCCTCGTCCGAGCGGACCTCGGCGCGCAGTTCGTCCAGCGTCGGCGCGTGCTGCTCGCTGACCAGGCGGCGCTTCTCGTCGTAGGGGAGGCCGTCGCCGTAGACGTCGCGCAGGTCGAAGGTGTCGATGTGGTCCAGGCCCTCCTCCGCGATCATCTCGCGCAGCGCGTCGCCGTAGGCGTCGATGTGCTCGTCGGGGACCTGGATGAGGTCGGCGAACACGTGGCCGTCGGAGCAAATGAGGATGCGCGCGCCCGGCGCGTAGACCTTCTCCACCTGGGCGCTGAGCTGTTCGAGAAAGCGCAGGGAGAGGCGTTCGCCCTCGTCGGGCAGGTGGCCGAGCACCTTCTCGGGGTTGGGGGACTTGCAGGGGAACCCCGGAAGGGTGAAGAGGATCGGGTCGCCCTCGCGGACGAACGCGGCGAGCTGGCTGAGCTGCCACGGGAAGGCGTCGGGGGTGTCGAGCCGCGGCGAGAGTGCCTCCACGGTGCGGCGGTGCGGCAGCAGCAGGCGGAGGATCTCCGCGCAGACGTGCCGGGCCGCGGCGTCGGCCACGGGGGCAGGGGCGGGGGCGACGCCCGAGGCTGCGGCGGGATCGGTCGGTGCGGATGCGGACATGTGCGGGGCCTCCTGGGGTGGGTGAGGGATGCCGGGTGGGGTCGGGAGAAGGGGCCGCGCGCGGGCACGGCGGCATGGCGGCACGGCGGCACCGCCGGTCGGCGTCCGTCGCCGCGAGGGGCGGCGAACGCCGGGACGGGCCGCGGCCGTTGGGCCGGAAGAGGGTCGGCCGGGGGGTCAGCCGAGGCGGTGAACGGGGCAGCCGCCGGCCGGCGCGGCGCCCCCGGCGCCCGGCCGGAACGCGACGGGCAGCGCGTCGACCCCACGGGCCAGCACCGCGCGGATCCAGCGCGGCTCCTCGGCCCCGAAGTCCGCGCGCAGGCCGGGCAGTCGGCGCAGCAGCGTGCCGAGCGCCACCTGGAGCTCGACGCGGGCCAGCGAGGCGCCGGGGCAGAAGTGGATGCCGTGGCCGAACGCCAGGTGTTGCTGTGGCGCGCGGCCGAGGTCGAGCGCGTCGGGCTCGGGGAAGCGATCCGGGTCGCGGTTGGCGGCCCACAGCGAGACGATCACCGAGTCACCGGCGGGAATCCGGGTGCCGTACAGGTCGCTGTCCTCGGCGAAGAAGCGCCAGGTGGTCAGCTCGAACGCCGCGTCGTAGCGCAGCAGTTCCTCGACCGCCCGGGGCAGAAGTCCGGGGTCCTCGCGGAGCCGGTCCAGTTGGTCCGGGTGGCGCAGCAGGGCGAGCACGCTCGTGGTGATCTGGTTGGTCACCGGCTCCTGCCCGGCGACCAGCAACTGGAAGACGATGGAGTCGAGTTCCTCCTTGGTCAGCGCGCCCGCCTCCTGGGCGGCGACGAGCCGGCCGAGCAGCGCCTCGCTCGGGTGCGTGCGCTGACTGGCCGTCACCTCATCGATGTACGACTGGAGTCCGCGCAGCCTGCCCTCGTACAGCGGGCGCCCGGGGTCGGTGGGCCCGACCGGCTGAACGACCTTCCCCCAGTCGCGGTCGAAGCGCCGGGCCGGCTCGGAGGCCAGGCCGATGACCTCCGCGAGCACCCGGAAGGGGAAGTGGGCCGCGAAGTCGGCGACCAGGTCGAGGCGGGCCGCGCCCTCGGCGTCCGTCCGCGATCCCGCTCGCTCAAGGGCGGCGTCGAGCAGCTCGTCGGCGATGGCCTGAATGCGCGGGTGCAGCTCCGCCACCCGGCGCGGCGCGAAGGCGTCGGTGATCAGCCGCCGCATGGCCGTGTGTCTGGGCGGGTCCTGGTGCAGCAGGTGGACCTGGAGCTGGGAGTGCTGCGGCTCGGGCATGATCGAGGCGCGGGCGCGCCAGGCGTCGTTCCCCAGCGCGTGATTCTTGCCCAGGCGCTCGTCGTTGAGGGTGCGGTGGGCGGCCTCGTAGCCGGTGACGAGCCAGGCGTGCACGCCGCTGGGGAACGCGACCCGGTGCACCGGGCCCCGCTCGCGCAACTCCCGGTACAGCTCGGCCGGATCGCGTTTGTACGCCTCGCCGTGCAGGGGAACGGCCTCGGCCGGCACGGCCGTTGCGGGCGGCGGGGAAGAGGGGCGGGACGGGTCGGAGGGGGCGGGCGGGGTGGGCATGGCGGAAGTGCCTCCGGGGTCGGTGGCGTTGATCGCATGAGTGGAGTCGGTGAGCGGTGCGGCATCCGGGCAGCGGCCGTTCGCGCGGACGTTCACAGCGCCAGCTCCGGCCGGTAGTGGTCGAGCCACAGCGCCAGGTCGACCACGCGCTCAAGGCGCAGCCGGTGCTCCCAGGTCAGTTCCTCGGGCGGCGTGGACAGGCCGGCCTTGATCACCGTCTCGTCCACCAGGTCGCGGACCCGCCCGCCGTGGCCGTCCAGGGCCTCGCGGGCCATCGTCTGCAACCCCCGGTTGTAGTCGGGGTGATGGGTGGCGGGGTAGTGGTTCTTGGCCCGGTACAGCACCGAGTTGGGCGCGATGCCCGCCCCGGCCGAGCGCAGCAGGCTCTTCTCCCGCCCGTCGTGGCCCTGAAGTTCGGCGGGGACGTTGTAGAGGTACTCCACCAGCCGGTGGTCGCAGTACGGCACGCGCACCTCCAGGCCGCGGGCCATGCTCAGGCGGTCCTTGCGGTGCAGGAGCTGGCGCAGCCAGCGGGTCAACGACAGGTGCTGGAGCTCGCGGTAACGCCGGGCCGCGGGCGATCCGCCCTCCAGCGGCGGGACGTGGGCCAGGGCGTCGCGGTAGGTGTCGTCCTGGAACTCCCCGATGCGCAGCGTCGCCGCGAGGTCGGGGTGCAGCGGCATCGCGGCCTGGTCGCTGGTGACCAGCAGCCAGGGGAACGTCGCGGCCTGCGCGGCGCGCGGGCTGTGGAACCAGGGGTAGCCGCCGAAGACCTCGTCGGCCGCCTCGCCGGAGAGCGCCACCGTGGAGTGGGAGGCGATCTCCCCGAACAGCAGGTAGAGGGAGGTGTCCATGTCACCGACGCCGATGGGCGAGTCGCGGGCGACGACCACGGCGCGCCGGTGCTCCGGGTCGAGCAGGTCGTGCGGGTCCAGTACGACGGTGCTGTGCTCGGTGCCGATGAACGCCCCGGCCTCGGCGGCGTAGGGGGTGTCGTGCCCGGTGCGCAGCACGTCGCCGGTGAACTGTTCCGCCTGGTCGCTGTAGTCCACCGCGTAGGACCTGATACGCGCCGACTCGCCCTCGCGGACGCGCAGTTCGTCGGCGATCAGCGCGGTCAGGACGGTGGAGTCCAGCCCGCCGGAGAGCAGCGTGCAGCGCGGGACGTCGGCCTCCAGTTGGGCGCGGGCGGCCCGGTCGACCAGGGCGGTGGCCCGCTCGACGGTGGTCTCCAGGTCGTCGGTGTGGGGCCGGGCGGTCAGCCGCCAGTAGGTGCGCTCGGCCAGGCCGGCGCGGTCGAAGACCGCCACCCCGCCGGGCTGGATCTCGCGGACGCCGGACCAGACGGTGGGGCCGGTGTTGAACAGCAGGCTGTACGCCTCGCGCAGCCCGTCGGCGTCCACCCGCGGTCGCAGATCGGGGTGGGCGAAGAGGGCCTTAGGCTCGGAGCCGAACGCCAGCCCGCCGGGGACGCGCGCGTAGAACAGCGGCTTGACGCCCAGGCGGTCGCGGACCAGCAGCAGCCGGCCCAGCTCCGCGTCCCAGACCGCGAAGGCGAACATCCCGTGCAGGTGCGCGGCCAGGGCCGCGCCCCACTCCTGGTACGCCCGCAGCACCACCTCGGTGTCGCTGCGGGTGTGGAACGCGTGGCCCCGGGCGGCGAGTTGGGCGCGCAGCTCGTGGTGGTTGTAGACCTCGCCGCTGTAGGTGAGGACGACTTCGCGGCCGGCCGTTCCCCCGGTCATCGGCTGGGCGCCGCCCGCGGGGTCGATGACGGCCAGGCGCCGGTGGCCGATGGCGGCGTGCGGGCCGTGCCACACGCCCTGGGCGTCGGGTCCGCGCCGGCTCAGCTCGGCGGTCATGCGCTCGATGACCGAGGGGTCCGACTGGGGGTCCGTCTCGAACGAGACCCATCCGGTGATGCCACACATGGGCGCTTCCTCACGGGGTGTTCTGGGCGGGGGG
>NZ_JAVREN010000037.1:0-49252 GCF_031845405.1 Streptomyces boetiae | reverse complement strand
CGCCCGCCCCGCCCGCGCCCCCGGCCCCCCCGCCCCGCGGGTGGGCGCGTTACCCCCACGGCCCCGGCTTCCTCGCCGCGCTCGCCCGCGGCGACGCGCCCCGCGCGGTGTGGACCGCGCTGCCAGGACCCGGCTGGCCCGACGAACTGGCCCGCGCCCTGGCCGCCGCCCTCGCCGCCGGGCGCGGCGCGCTGGCCGTCCTCCCCGACGGGCGGGCCGCCGCCCGCGCCGACGCCGCGCTCACCGCCCTGGTGGGCCCCGGGCACCACGTGCTGCTGACCGCCGACTCCGGCCCGGAGGAACGCTACGCCCGCTGGCTCGCGGTCAGCCGCGGCGCCGTCCGCTGCGTGGTCGGCACCCGGGCGGCGGCCTTCGCGCCCGTGCGCGACCTGGGCCTGGCGGCCGTCTGGGACGACGGGGACGACGCCCACCGCGACGATCGCGCGCCCCAGCCCCACGCCCGCGAGGTGCTGCTGCTGCGCGCCGCCCAGGAGCGGGCCGCGCTGCTGCTGGGCGCCCACGCCCGCACCGCCGAGGCCGCGCAGCTGGTGGAGACGGGCTGGGCCCGCCCGCTCGCGCCGGACCGCGAGACGGTCCGCGTCCTCGCGCCCCGCATCCGCACGGTGGGGGAGGACGACGAGGCCCGGGACGGGGCCGCCCGTTCGGCCCGCCTGCCCACCCTCGCCTGGCAGGCGCTGCGCGACGGCCTCGCCCGCGGGCCCGTGCTCGTGCAGGTGCCCCGACGGGGGTACGCGCCCCGGCTGGCCTGCGACCGCTGCCGCGCCCCCGCCCGCTGCGGGCGCTGCCACGGGCCCCTCGCCGCCGTCGCCGCGGGCGAGGAGCTGTCCTGCGGCTGGTGCGGCACCCGGACGGGCGGCTGGCACTGCCCGGAGTGCGGGGGCGCCCGGCTGCGGGCGGTCGTCGTGGGCGCCCGCCGCACCGCCGAGGAGCTGGGGCGCGCCTTCCCCGCCGTCCCCGTGCGCACCTCGGGCCGCGACCACGTGCTGGAGGGCGTCCCCGACCGGCCCGCCCTGGTGGTGAGCACGCCGGGCGCCGAGCCGGTCGCCGAGGGGCCGGGGTACGCGGCGGCGCTGCTGCTCGACGGCTGGGCCCTGCTGGGCCGCGCCGACCTGCGATCCGGGGAGGAGGCGCTGCGCCGCTGGCTGCACGCCGCCGCGCTGGTCCGCCCGCAGACCGAGGGGGGAACGGTGGTGGTGCTGGCCGAGGCGACCCTGCGGCCCGTGCAGTCCCTCGTGCGCTGGGACCCCGACGGGCACGCCGCGCGGGAGCTGGCCGACCGGGCGGCCCTGGGCTTCCCGCCCGTCTCCCGGATGGCCGCCGTCGCCGGCCCGCCGGAGGCCGTCGAGGGACTGCTGGGGGCGGCGGCGCTTCCCGAGGCCGCGCAGGTGCTCGGGCCGGTGCCGCTGCCGCGCGCCGAGCCGGGGCGGCCACGCCGCCCCGGCGACCCGCCCCCCGGCGAGGACTGGGTCCGGGCGCTGGTCCGGGTGCCGCCGGGCAGCGGCGGGGCGCTGGCCGCCGCGCTGAAGTCGGCCCAGGCCGCCCGCCTCGCCCGCCGCGAGGGACCCCGCGCCCGCGTCACCGTCGACCCCCCGGACATCGGCTAACGGCACCCCGCGGCCGGCCCGTGCCTCCACGCGCCCCGGGTGCGCCCCCCAGGGCGCGGCGGCTCAGCCGCTGCGCTGGCCCGGGAACGCGCCGGGGCGCGGGGCGTCGGCCGGGCGTTCGGCGGCGGCCGGCGGGCGCGGCGGGAGGGCGCGCGCGGGGGGGACCGCCGGCGGCGCCGGCGCCGGGGGTCGCTCGGCGCCGCCGGGGGGCTGGGCCGTGGGGCGGCGCGCGCCGTAACGCCGGTGCACCGCCTGCTTGGTGACGCCCAGGGCCGAGCCCACCGCGTCCCAGGAGAACCCCAGCGAGCGGTCGAAGTCGACGGCGGCCGTCACGAGCGCCTCCACGCTGTCCCGCAACTCCTGGGCCAGCCGGACGGTCGGGGCGGGGGCACGCCCGTACACCACGAACCCCGCCGAGGGGCCGGGGCGGCGCGGGCGGTAGACGTTGCCCAGCTGTGCGGTCAGGGTGCGCAGCGCGTCCACCTGGCGGCGGACCCGCTCGATGTCCCGCACCAGCAAATGCAGGCTGGCCCGTGCCTGCGTGTCAGGGGTGGCGTGGTCGGCCATGAAGCAAGCCTCTCGAACCGGCGTCAGGGAAGGGCCCGGCAAGCGGCCCGTGGGGGCCTCCCGGACCCGGAGGGGCCGGGAGGGTCAATCTGTCTTGACCAACGCGCCAGCGGCGCCCGGGGTCACGGTGCCGGAGCGCATCGTCAACTCGACGGGGCGCACGGGGGGCTGCACGCCCCTGAGGGCGCCGCGCGGCCGGTGACCGTAGACTGGCCAGCCGCTCCCGCGGCGCGGACCCGCCTCCGCCCCGGGCCAGGACCACGCGCAAGCCCGACACGGATCAGGTGACACACGCACGATGAGGCTCGTCTTCGCCGGCACTCCCGAGGTCGCCCTGCCCGCCCTGGACGCCCTGCTGGCCTCGGACCGGCACGAGGTCGTCGCCGTCGTCACCCGGCCCGACGCGCCCGCCGGGCGCGGGCGGCGCACGCACCCCAGCCCCGTGGCCGAGCGCGCCGCCGAGGCGGGCCTGGAGATCCTGCGCCCGGCCCGGCCCCGCGAGCCCGCCTTCCTGGACCGGCTGCGCGAGATCGCCCCCGACTGCTGCCCCGTCGTCGCCTACGGCGCGCTGCTGCCCAAGTCCGCGCTGGAGATCCCCCGGCACGGCTGGGTCAACCTGCACTTCTCGCTGCTCCCCGCCTGGCGCGGCGCCGCCCCCGTGCAGCACGCGGTGCTCGCGGGCGACGAGATCACCGGCGCGAGCACGTTCCTCATCGAGGAGGGCCTGGACTCCGGGCCCGTCTACGGCATGCTCACCGAGCGGATCCGTCCCCAGGACACCAGCGGCGACCTCCTCACCCGCCTCGCCCTGGCCGGTTCCGGCCTGCTGGCCGCCACCATGGACGGCATCGAGGACGGCACCCTGCGCGCCACGCCCCAGCCGGCCGACGGCGTCAGCACCGCCCCGAAGATGACGGCCGAGGACGCCGCCGTCGTCTGGCAGGCCCCGGCGCTGCGCGTGGACCGCCAGGTGCGGGCCTGCACCCCCGCGCCCGGCGCGTGGACCGTCTTCCGCGGCGAGCGCCTGAAGCTGCGTCAGGTCGTGCCCGTGCCCGGCCGGGAGGGCCTGGCCCCGGGCGAACTCGCCGCGGAGAAGCACACGGTGCACGTGGGCACCGGCTCGCACGCCGTGGAGCTGGCCTGGGTCCAGCCCCAGGGCAGGAAGCCGATGCGCGCCGCCGACTGGGCCCGCGGCGTCCGCGTCGCCCCGGGGGAGCGGCTCGGTGAGTGACCAACGGCAGCGGCCCGCCCGCCCCGCGCGCCGGCCCCGGCGGGACCCGGTGCGGCTCCTGGCGTTCGACGCGCTGCGCGCCGTGGACGAGCGCGGCGCCTACGCCAACCTCGTGCTCCCCCCGATGCTCGGCAAGGCCCGGGCCGCCGGCACCCTGGACGCCCGGGACGCCGCGCTGGCCACCGAGCTGGTCTACGGCACCCTCCGCCGCCAGGGCACTTACGACGCCGTCCTGGCCGCCTGCGTGGACCGCCCGCTGCGCGAGGTGGACCCGCCCGTGCTGGACGTGCTCTCGCTGGGCGCCCACCAGCTCCTGGGCACCCGCATCCCCAGCCACGCCGCCGTCAGCTCCGCCGTGGACCTGGCCCGCTGCGTGCTGGGGGACGGCCGGGCGAAGTTCGTCAACGCCGTGCTGCGGCGCGTCGCCGCCCGGGACCTCGACGCCTGGCTGGCCGAACTCGCCCCTCCTTACGAGGAGGACCCCGAGGAGTACCTGGCCCTGCGCCACGCGCACCCGCGCTGGGTGGTCGCCGCGCTGCGCCAGGCCCTGGGCGGCGACCGCGAGGAGACCGAGCGCCTGCTGGCGGCGGACAACGAACGCCCGCGGGTGACCCTCGTCGCCCGCCCCGGCCGTTCCGCCCGCGAGGAGCTGCTGGCCGGCGGGCGGGCCGAGCCCGGCCGCTGGTCCCCCTACGCCGCGCACCTGGCCGAGGGCGGGGAGCCCGGCGCCGTGCCCGCCGTCCGCGAGGGCCGGGCGGGCGTGCAGGACGAGGGCAGCCAGCTGGTCGCCCTGGCCCTGGCCGCCGCCCCGCTGAGCGGCCCGGACGACCGGTGGCTGGACGGCTGCGCGGGCCCCGGCGGCAAGGCCGCGCTGCTGGCCGCCCTTGCCGCCGAGCGCGGCGCCGCCCTGGTCGCCGCCGAGAAGCAGCCCCACCGGGCCCGCCTCGTGGCGCGCGCCCTGGCGGGCACCCCCGGCCCCTACCAGGTGGTGACCGCCGACGGCACGCGCCCCGCCTGGCGCCCCGGCGCGTTCGACCGGGTGCTGGTGGACGTTCCCTGCACGGGCCTGGGCGCGCTCCGCCGCCGCCCCGAGGCCCGCTGGCGCCGCCGCCCCGAGGACCTGGCCGGACTGGCCGGGCTCCAGCGCGCCCTGCTGCGCGGGGCCCTCGACGCCGCCCGCCCCGGCGGCGTGGTCGGCTACGCCACGTGTTCGCCCCACCCCGCCGAGACCCGCCGCGTCGTGGAGGACGTGCTCGCGGGCCCGGAGGGCGCCCGCGCCGAGTGGATCGACGCCCGCCCGCTGCTGCCCGGCGTTCCGCAGCTCGGCGAGGGTCCGGACGTTCAGCTGTGGCCGCACCGCCACGGCACCGACGCGATGTACCTCGCGCTGCTGCGCCGCACCTGAGCGACACGCCGCGTTAACACATGCTGAATACTTGGGTCATGGCTCAGATCAACCCCAGCATGCTGTCCGCCGACTTCTCCCGGCTCGCCGAAGAGGCCAAGGCCGTCGAGGGCGCCGACTGGCTGCACATCGACGTCATGGACAACCACTTCGTCCCGAACCTCACCCTCGGCCTGCCCGTGGTGGAATCGCTCAGGAAGGCCACGGACACCCCGCTGGACTGCCACCTGATGATCGAGAACCCCGACCGCTGGGCCCCCGCCTACGCGGAGGCCGGCGCCGGCTCGGTCACCTTCCACGCCGAGGCCGCCGCCGCGCCGGTCCGGCTGGCGCGCGAGATCCGCGCCCAGGGCGCCCGCGCCTCGCTCGCCCTGCGGCCCGCGACCCCGATCGAGCCCTACGAGGACCTGCTGCCCGAGCTCGACATGATCCTGGTCATGACGGTGGAGCCCGGCTTCGGCGGGCAGGCGTTCCTCGACGTCATGCTGCCCAAGATCCGCCGCACCCGGCGGCTGATCGACCGCCACGGCCTGCCGCTGTGGCTCCAGGTCGACGGCGGCGTCTCGGCCGCCACCATCGAGCGCTGCGCCGAGGCCGGGGCCGACGTCTTCGTGGCCGGCTCCGCGGTCTACGGCGCCGACGACCCGGCCGCGGCCGTCCGGGGGCTGCGGGAGCAGGCGGAGCGCGCCGGGCGGGCGGCGAGGCCCGCGACGGAGAGCGGCGGCTCCGGCGCGTGAGCGGGCGGCCCCGCGCGCCACGCCACGGTGAACACCGGCTGTCGATACGGTTCCGCGGGGCCCGCACCGCGCATGACAACAGTCAAGGGCCCCTCGGATCTGCGAGGATGAACACCCAGACGTGAGCGGGGACACGAGCCGGAGGACAGTGAGGTGAGCGCGGTGCAGACCGGCAGGTCGGCTCCAAGGATGGGGCCCGCCGAGCTGATGCAGGCGGCGGCGATGGCGCGCCGCTTCTACTTGGAGGGCAAGTCCAAGATCCAGATCGCGGACGAGTTCGGGGTGAGCCGCTTCAAGGTCGCTCGGGTGCTGGAGTCCGCCGTGGAGCACGATCTGGTCCGCATCGAGATCCGCGTCCCCGCCGAGCTGGACGCCGAGCGCTCCGACGCGCTGCGCGCCCGCTTCGGCCTGCGGCACGTGGTGGTGGCCGAGTCGCCCTCCGAGGCCGCCGAGGACACGCCCGACCCGGAGCACCTGGGGGAGGTCGGCGCCGAGCTGCTGGGCGAGCTGGTCGCCGAGGGCGACGTGCTGGGCCTGGCCTGGGGGCGTTCCACGATCCACATGGCGGCGGCCCTGCGGGAGCTGCCGCCGTGCACGGTGGTCCAGCTCACGGGCGTATACGACGCGGGCGGCGCGGAGCGGGGGTCCGTGGAGGCCGTCCGGCGGGCCGCCGCGGTCTCCGGCGGCGCCGCGCACCCGATCTACGCGCCGATGCTGCTGCCCGACACGGGCACGGCCGCGGCCCTGCGCAGACAGCCGGGCATCGCCGCCGCCTTCGAGTACTTCGACAAGGTCACGATCGCCGCCGTCTCCATCGGTTCCTGGGAGGCGGGCATCTCCACCGTCCACGACATGCTCAACAAGGACGAGCTGGAGCACTACGACTCGCTCGGGGTGGCCGCCGAGATGTCGGCGCACCTCTTCGACGCGGAGGGACGCCGCGTCGGGCGCGACCTGGGGGAGCGGTGCATCACCGTCGAGGCGGAGCGGCTGCGCCGCGTGCCCGAGGTGGTCGCCATCGCGGGGGGACGGCGCAAGGCGGACGCGATCGGCGCCGTTCTGCGCTCGGGCCTGGTCACCAGCCTGGTCACCGACACGGCGGCGGCCGACCTGCTGCTGACCCAGCCCGCGGGCCGCCGCCCGGCCCTGGACCGTGCCGACCCCGACGCGTAGGCGGCCCTCCCGCCGGTCGGGCCGCCCCCTGCCACGCCCGCCCCGCACGGCGCGGCCAACGCTTCCGCGCGGCGCCGCTTCCCGTCTCCGCACGCCTGCGGCGTGGCGTTGAGGCGTTACGGAGCCTGCGGAGGAGTACGTCTCGGGCCGGGCCGGGCCCGGACCGCGGCGAGTCGGGTCGGCGTTCACCGGGTCCGGCGCGGCCGATGCTTCCGCGAGGCCCGCTGCGCAGCTCGCGGGGGAGCACGCATCGGGCCGGGATCGGGCTGCGGCGAGACCGGCTGACGGGCACCCGCTTCGGCGGCGGCCCGCGCTCGGCGCGGCCGACGCTCCCGGGCGGTCCGCTCCGCAGCCTGCGGGGGAGTACGTCCCCGGGCCGGCACCGGATCGCGTCGAGTCCGCGCGCTTCCGCGCGGCCCATTCCGAGCCCTCGCGCTCAGGGCGGAGACTCGTAGCGGGTGGCGATCGCCGCTGCGCGGGTGTGCAGGGAGGCGCGCAGCCACTGGGGGGAGAGCGCCTCGGCGTGGGGGGCGAGTTGCCATAGGGCCCATTCGGCGTGGCGTGGGTCCTGGAAGGTCGCCTCCAGGCGCAGGCGGCCGTCCGGCTCCGTCTCCTCGGGGCCGAGGACCAGCGCCGTGCGGGCCAGTTCCTCGCGGCGGTCCGGGGTCAGCCGCAGCAGAACGGCCACCTGCTCGCCGCCCGTCCGGAAGCGAGTACTGCGCTCCCGCCAGGTCCGGTCCAGGTCGACGCGGTCGGGCCGCCGCGCCGGTTCGGGCAGCTCCTCGGCGGCCAGGATCCGGGAGAGCCGGTAGGTGCGGTCCTCGCCGTCCCGGGTGGCCAGCAGGTAGCCCTGCTCCCGCACGGTCACCAGCCCGAGCGGGTCCACCGTGCGCCACTGCGGGGAACGGCCCACCGCCTCGTAGTGGATGCGCAGCCGGTGCCCGGCGAACACCGCGCGCCGCACCTGGGCCACCACGGCCTCGGGCACCTCCTCGTCCTCGGCCGCGACCCGGCGCGCCAGGAGGTCGGTCTCCGGGTCGATCAGCAGGCGCTGTGCCGCCCCGGCCGCGGTGGCCCGCTGGCTCTCGGGCAGCGCGTCGAGCACCTTCAGCAGCGCCGAGGCCAGCGCCGAGCCGAGCCCGAAGGACCGCGCCCCGCGCCGCGCCCCGGCGATCAGCAGGGCCAGGGCCTCGTCGTGGTTGAGCCCGGTCAGCTCGGTCCGGAAGCCGGGCAGCAGCGCGAAGCCCCCGTGCCGCCCGCGCTCGGCGTACACCGGGACGCCGGCCGCGGACAGCGCCTCGACGTCGCGCAGCACCGTGCGCCGGGACACCTCCAGGCGGTCGGCCAGCGCCGACGCTGACAGCCGGCCGTGCTGCCGCAGCAGCAGCACCAGCGAAACCAGGCGGTCGGCGCGCACGCGCCCAACCCTACGGGAATAGGTGACAGGCGATGTCACCCAATCAACGGCAGGCTGACCGGCGTGACCCCGACCCCTACCGCACGAGAGGTGAGCCGCATGGCACACGCCCTGGTCAACCCGGACGGCCTGCACGACCCCGTCCCCTTCGGCTACAGCCACACCGCCGCCGTCCCCGCGGGGACCGAGCTGGTGCTGATCGCCGGACAGTACGGCTCGGGCCCGGACGGCGCGGTCGTCTCCGGGGACTTCGCCGGGCAGGTGCGGCAGGCGTTCCGCAACCTCGGCCTCGCCCTGGCCGCCCACGGCCTCGGCCTCGGCCACGTCGTCCAGCTCAGGACGTACGTGGTGGACCACGACGTGAGCAGGCTCGGGCCCATCGCCGAGGCCGTGCGGGAGGGCTGGGGCACGCAGCCGCCCGTGAACACCCTGCTCGGCGTCACGAGCCTGGCCGTTCCCGGGGTGCTGTTCGAGGTGGAGGCCCTGGCCGCCCGGACCTGACGCCTCCCCGCGGGCCGGCCCCCGGCGGGAGGGGCGCCGGCCCGCGCGGCGGGGGATAATGACACAGGAGCCACAGCTCCCCACCGGCCGGATACGCAGCAGCAGGTGAGAGAGCGAGCACCGCATGAGGTTCCTGAACGACGCGACGCCGTCGTACGACCTGACCTACGACGACGTCTTCATGGTCCCCAACCGCTCGGCGGTCGGCTCCCGCCAGGGCGTCGACCTCGCCACCCCCGACGGCACGGGAACGACCATCCCGCTGGTGGTCTCCAACATGACGGCCGTCTCCGGCCGCCGGATGGCCGAGACGGTGGCCCGGCGGGGCGCGCTGGCCGTCATCCCGCAGGACATCCCGCTGGACGTGGTCACCGAGGTCATCGCTTGGGTCAAGCGCCGCCATCTGGTGCTGGACACCCCCATCGTGCTGGCCCCCACCCAGACCGTGGCCGACGCGCTGGCGCTGCTGCCCAAGCGCGCGCACGGCGCGGGCGTGGTGGTCTCCGCCGAGCGGCCGGTCGGCATCGTCACCGAGGCGGACCTGACGGGCGTGGACCGCTTCACGCAGGTCGGCGAGGTGATGTCCAAGGATCTGGTGCTGCTGCGCGCGGAGATGGACCCGCAGGAGGCGTTCGCCGCGCTGGACGCCGCGCACCGCAAGATCGCGCCCGCGGTCGGCGCGGACGGGCGGCTGGCGGGCATCCTCAGCCGCAAGGGCGCCCTGCGCGCCACTCTCTACACCCCGGCGACGGACGCGGCAGGACGCCTGCGCGTCGCCGCCGCCGTCGGCATCAACGGCGACGTGGCGGGCCGGGCCAAGGCGCTGCTGGAGGCGGGCGTGGACGCCCTGGTCGTGGACACCGCCCACGGCCACCAGGAGTCGATGATCGCCACGCTGGCCGCCGTGCGCGGCCTGGATCCGGGCGTTCCGGTGGTGGCGGGCAACGTCGTCTCCGCGGCCGGGACGCGCGACCTGATCGCGGCGGGCGCCGACATCGTCAAGGTGGGCGTCGGCCCAGGCGCGATGTGCACCACGCGGATGATGACCGGCGTCGGCCGGCCGCAGTTCTCGGCGGTGCTGGAATGCGCGCGGGAGGCCGCCCGGCACGGCAAGCACGTGTGGGCGGACGGCGGCGTGCGCCACCCCCGGGACGTGGCCATGGCGCTGGCGGCCGGGGCGTCGAACGTCATGATCGGATCGTGGTTCGCCGGGACGCACGAGTCGCCGGGCGACCTCCAGCAGGCGGCGGACGGCCGGCTGTACAAGGAGAGCTTCGGCATGGCCTCGGCCCGCGCGGTGCGCAGCCGCACCAGCGAGGAATCGCCCTACGAGCGCGCCCGCAAGGGCCTGTTCGAGGAGGGGATCTCCACCTCGCGGATGTACCTGGACCCCGAGCGGCCCGGCGTGGAGGACCTGATCGACTCGATCGTGGCGGGGGTGCGCTCGGCCTGCACCTACGCGGGCGCGGGCACGCTGGAGGAGTTCGCGCGCAACGCCGTGGTCGGCGTCCAGAGCGCGGCCGGCTACGCCGAGGGGAAGCCGCTGCACGCCAGCTGGTCCTGAGAACGGGCGCGGAGGGCGCCGCCGGCACGCGCCGGCGGCGCCCTCCGCGCGTGCCGTGGCGCCGCGCTCCCGCCAGGTCCGGACCAATCGTTCGTTGGCTTGTCAACTCGCGTAAACGCCCGCAGGGTTGAGGCGTCGGGTGCCCGTCCGTAGCGTCGGCACCCGGTTCCCCCCACGCGGCCGGGCCGGCTCCCGGCCGCCCGATTCCCCGAAGGACGCGCATGCGTATTCGCCAGCGGCTCGCCACGGTCCTGACCGCCACCCTGCTCGCTTTCGGCGGCGTCGCCGTCGCGGCGGCCCCGGCCCAGGCCGTTCCCGCCAATAAGCCCCAGGTGCTCTCCAGCTGGACCCAGACCAGCGCCAGCAGCTACAACGCCTGGCTCAGCGCGCGGAACAACCAGGGCGCCTGGTCCGCCTACCGGTTCGACTGGAGCACCGACTACTGCTCCAGCTCCCCGGACAACCCCTTCGGCTTCCCTTTTAGCCTGTCATGCGCACGTCATGACTTCGGGTACCGGAACTACCGCGCCGCCGGCACCTTCAGCGCCAACAAGGCCCGCCTGGACAGCGCCTTCTACGCCGACCTGCAGCGGGTGTGCGACCGCTACTCGGGGGCCACCGGCTCCGCCTGCGACGCCACCGCCTGGACCTACTACCAGGCCGTGCGCGCCTTCGGCTGAACGCGCGGGCGGGCCGTTCACGCGGGCGGCCCGCCCGTTCCCCTGGCCCGCCGTCCGGCGGCCGGCCGCCCCGCGGCCACGGGGGTGTCGCGGGGCGGCGGG
This sequence comes from Streptomyces boetiae, assembly GCF_031845405.1. Lineage (NCBI taxonomy): Bacteria > Bacillati > Actinomycetota > Actinomycetes > Kitasatosporales > Streptomycetaceae > Streptomyces > Streptomyces boetiae. The sequence continues at coordinate 38,250 of NZ_JAVREN010000037.1, read as the reverse complement.
GCCAGCACCCGCGCGCCCAGCACCAGCACCGTGGCGGCGGCCGTGACCACCGCGAAGGACGCTTCGAGCGAGGCCACCTCGCCGATGGTCCCGATCAGCGTCGGCGCGATCAGCCCGGTCGTGTACGTGACGGTGGCGACGCCCGCGATGGCCTGGGCCGGGTTCGGCCCCCGGTGCCCGGCGGCGGCGAACGTCAGCGGCACCACGACCGCGATCCCCGTGCCCAGCAGCGCGAACCCCGCGATGGCCTGGGCCGGGACCCGCGCCGTGACCACCAGCAGCCCGCCGCAGACGGCCAGCACCCCGCTCAGCCGCACCGTCCGCACCGGCCCCGCCCGGCGCACCACCGCGTCCCCCGCCAGCCGCGCCAGGGCCATCGTGCACGCGAAGGCCGTGTAGCTGGCCGCGGCCACCGTCTGCGAGGCGCCCGTGACGTCCTCCAGGTAGACCCCCGACCAGTCCGCACTGCCGCCCTCCGCGAGCACCGCGCACATCCCCACCGCGCCGATCAGCAGCGCCGAGCGCGGCGGCAGCGCGAACCGCGGCGGCGGCTCGGCCATCGGGTCCGCCGGCACCTGGAGCAGCCCGCGGCAGGCCGGGACCGCGACCGCGGCCAGCGCCGCCGCCGCGATCCCCAGGTGCGCCCGCGCGTCAAGGCCGGCGTGCACCGCGCCCACGCCCGCCGCGGCGCCCGCCAGCGTCCCCAGGCTCCACAGCCCGTGCAGCCCGGACATGATCGAACGGCCGAACTCCCGCTCCACGTCCACGCCCTGGGCGTTCATCGCCACGTCCGCCATGCCCGCGGTCGCGCCGAAGACGAACAGGGCCACGCACAGCGCGGGCAGCGAGGGCGCCGGCGCCGGCAGGGCGAGCGCCGCGCACCACAGCATCAGCAGGCCGCGCACCGCCGCCCGCGCGCCGTACCGGTGCATGATGCGGCCGGCCAGCGGCATCGCCACCGAGGCGCCGATCGCGGGGAACGCCAGCGCCAGGCCCAGCACCGCGGTGCTCAGGCCCAGGTGGTCCTGGATCCAGGGGATGCGGGTGGCGAAGCTGCCCTGGCTGGCGCCGTGCACGGCGAAGACGGCGCCGACCGCGATCCGGGCGCGGCGGACCGCCGCCGTTCCGGCGGGGGAGGGGGACTGCGGCATGCCGAGAAATTATCAGGAAGCCTTCCTGATAAAAAGGCCGCACGGTCTGCGAGGATGCCGCCATGACCACCGCGCGTATCGCCTCGCCCCGCACGGCCCGCGCCATCAACGACCGGATCGCCCTGGAGCTGCTGGCCGAACGCGGGCCCCTGACGGCCGCGGCGCTCAAGGACCTCACCGGCCTCTCCCGCCCCAGCGTCGCCGACCTGCTGGAGCGGCTGGCGCGCGACGGCCTGGTCGCGGTCGTCGGCGAGGACCGCGGGGAGCGGCGCGGCCCCCGGGCCCGGGTCTACGGCCTGGTCGCGGGCCGGGCGCACGTCGCGGCGCTCGACGTCCGCGCCGAGGGCGTTACCTTCGCGGTGGCGAACCTCGCGGGCGAGACGGTGGGTCGCGCCGCCCTGCCCGTGCCGGGCGGCGGGCCGGGCGACGAACGCCCGGAGGCCGTCGTCGCCCGCGTGGCGGACGCCCTGGGCGACACGCTGCGCGCCGCCGGCGTGAGCACCCTGCACACCACGGTGATGGGCGCCCCCGGCCTGGCCGACCCCGCCACCGGCGCCCTGCGCGCCTCCGGCTCGCTGCCCCGCTGGCACCGCCTCCTCCCGGGCGCCCTGCGGACACGGCAGGCCGGCCGCGTCCTGGTGGAGAACGAGGTGAACCTCGCCGGCATCGCCGAGCACCGGCTCGGGGCCGTTCGCGACCGCGACACCTTTGTCCTCCTGTGGCTCGGGGCTGGCGTCGGCGCCGCCGTCGTGCTGGACGGCGCCCTGCGCCGCGGCGCCTCCGGGGGTGCCGGCGAGATCGGCTTCCTGCCCGTGCCCGGCACCGGCGGCCTGCCCGGCGCCGCCGACTGCGAGGGCGGCTTCCACGCCCTGGCCGGCGGAGCGGCCGTCCTCGCCCTCGCCCGCCGCCACGGGCTCGACGCGACCGACGCCGAGGCGGCCGTGGCCCGGGCCGCCGCCGCGGACTCCGGCCCGGGAGCGGCGTTCCTGGACGAGCTGGCCGGCCGGGTCGCCCTGGGCCTGGCCGGGGTGGCGGCCGTCCTCGACCCGGGCTGCGCGGTGCTCGGCGGCGAGACCGGGCGCGCGGGCGGCGAGGCCCTGGCCGGGCGCGTGGAGCGCAGGCTGCGCGAGCTGTCACCGCTGGAGACCCAGGTCAGGGCGGCCGTTGTCGGCGGGAGCCCCGTGCTGGGCGGCGGCCTGCTCACCGCGCTGGACACCGCCCGCCGCGACCTCTTCGGCGGCCCGGGGCCGGAGACGGCCTCCGCCTCACCGGCCGGGGCAACGTCCGCGGGCGGGGCGCCCGCGACCCCGCCCCGCCGCCTTGTGATGCCGCCCACAGCCCGGCGCCGGGGCGCGGCGGCCGTGGCAGACTGAGAGGCGTACCAGTGACGTAGCGCACTCCGGGGTCGGTGAAACTCCGAACCGGCGGTTATAGTCCGCGACCCGTCCGCTGCCAGCGGCCGGTTGACCAGGTGGAATTCCTGGACCGACGGTTAAAGTCCGGATGGGAGGCAGTGCGCGGCGGAGCGGGACCGGCCAGGCCGGCGACCCTCCGCCCCCGGCGACGGGGGTGGTCCGGGGTTCCGGCGGGGCCCGGATCCGGCCTTCCGTCCTGTCCCTCGAAGCCCCGGAGCCGTGCCTGTTCAGGCAGGAGGACCCGGTGGCAGCACCGGCGCCGGAGGCCCGCGACGAGGGGCCCGCACCCGCGGCCGAGCGCGCGGCGATGCGCCGCGCCATCGAGCTGGCCGCCCGCGGCCTCGGCGCCACCAGCCCCAACCCCGTCGTCGGCTGCGTCGTCCTCGATGCCGCCGGACGCCCCGTGGGCGAGGGCTGGCACCGGCGGGCCGGCGGCCCCCACGCCGAGGTCCACGCGCTGGCCGAGGCCGGCGAGGCCGCGCGCGGCGGCACCGCCGTCGTCACCCTGGAGCCCTGCAACCACACCGGCCGCACCGGGCCCTGCGCCGACGCCCTGATCGCGGCCGGCCTCGCCCGAGTCGTCTACGCCGTCGCCGACCCCACCCCGCGGGCCGCCGGGGGCGCCGCCGCCCTGGCCGCCGCCGGGCTCGACGTCGCCGGCGGCCTGCTCGCCGCCGAGGCCGAGGCCGTCAACGCCCCCTGGCTGACCGCCGTCCGCCTCGGCCGCCCGCACGTGCGCTGGAAGTACGCCGCCACCCTCGACGGCCGGGTGGCCGCCGCCGACGGCACCAGCCGCTGGATCACCTCGGCGGAGTCCCGCGCCGACGTGCACCGGCTGCGCGCCGGCTCCGACGCCGTCCTCGTCGGCTCCGGCACCGCCCGCGCCGACGACCCGCACCTCGCCGTCCGCGGCGTCCCCGGCGCCGAGGACCGCCGCCCGCTGCGCGTGGTCGCCGACACCGAGGCCGCCGCCGTCCGCCCCGGCGCCCGGGTGCTCGACGGCGCCGCCCCCACTCTCCTGGCCGTCGCCCACGACGCCCCCGCCGAGCGGGTCGAGCGCCTGGCCGCGCACGCCGAGGTGATCCGGCTGCCCCGCGCCCCCGGCGGCGCCCCCGGCCTGGACGTGGCGGCCCTGCTGGCCGCCCTCCACGAGCGGGGCGTGCGCTCGGTGCTGCTGGAGGGCGGCCCCACCCTGGCCGGCTCCTTCGCCGCCGCCGGGGCGATCGACGAGGTCACCGGCTACCTCGCCCCCGCCCTGCTCGGCGCCGGCCCGCAGGCCCTGGCCGGCGGCGGAATCACCACCGTCGCGCGGGCGTTGCGCCTTCGCGTCACCGACGTGGCCCGGATCGGACCGGACCTGCGGATCACCGCCGTGATCCCCGCCCTGATCCCCACAGCCCCCGAGGAGAGTTGAGTGTTCACCGGCATCATCGAAGAACTCGGCGAGGTCGTCGCGATCGAGCGCGGCGGCGACTCCGCCCGCCTGCGGCTGCGCGGCCCCCTGGTCACCGAGGGGGCGGGCCACGGCGACTCCATCGCCGTCAACGGCGTCTGTCTCACGGTCGTGGAGCACGGCGAGGGCGAGTTCACCGCCGACGTGATGGCCGAGACCCTCCACCGCTCCAGCCTCGGCGCCCTGGTCCCCGGCTCCCGCGTCAACCTCGAACGTCCGATGGCCCTCGGCGGACGGCTCGGCGGCCACCTGGTGCAGGGCCACGTCGACGGCACCGGCACCATCCTGGAGCGCGTCCCGGGCGACCAGTGGGAGAGCGTCACCGTCTCCCTGCCCGAACACCTGGCCCGCTACGTCGTGGACAAGGGCTCCATCACCGTGGACGGCGTCAGCCTCACCGTCGTGACGGCCGGCCCCGACCGCTTCACCCTCGGCCTCATCCCGACCACCCTCGCGCTCACCACCCTGGGCATCAAGGGCCCCGGCGACCCGGTGAACCTGGAGGTGGACGTCCTGGCCAAGTACGTCGAGCGGCTGCTCGCCCACGGCGCGCAGGCGGGTGGGCCGGCCTCATGAGCCTCCTCGACCCGCTGAACTCGGCGGCCTTCACCGCCTTCGGGCAGGAGGTCATCTGGTCCGACATGCTCGGCAACCTCGCCGGGCTCGCCGCCCTCGCCCTGGGCTGGCGCCGTTCCCTGTGGACCTGGCCGGTCCAGCTGCTCTCCGGCCTCGTCCTCGTCGCCGCCTACGCCTCGGCCCAGCTCAGCGGCGGCGTCGGCAAGCAGGTGCTCGTCATCGCCGTCGCCCTGTGGGGCTGGCGGCAGTGGCAGCGCGGCAGCGGCGCCGGCGGCCACGTCGCCGTCCGCTTCGCCACCTGGGGCGAGCGCGGGGCCCTGGCCGCGGGCGCCGCGGCGGGCACCCTGGCCGTCGGCGGCCTGTTCACCGCCTTCCCCGACCTGTCCTGGAACCCCTGGCCCGACGCCTACATCTTCGTCGGAACGCTGGTGGCCATGGTCGCCCAGGCCCGCGGGCTCGTGGAGTTCTGGTTCGCCTGGCTGCTGGTCGACCTCGTCGGCGTGCCGCTCGCCTTCGACAGCGGCCTGCCGTTCTCCGGCCTCGTCTACGTCGTCTACCTGGTCCTCGTCCTGTGGGGCATGCGCGCCTGGTGGCTGCGCTCCCGCGACGGGGCCGCCCGGCCGGAGCCGGCCGCACTGGAAGGAGCCCCCGCATGACCCTCACCCAGCACGCCACCGCCCCCGCGGCGGCGGGCGAGGCCGGGCACCCGGCCGCCGTCGCCGTGCCCGCCCTCGACCCCGTCGCCCGCGCCGTCGCGGACATCGCCGCCGGCCGCCCGGTCGTCGTCGTGGACGACGCGGACCGCGAGAACGAGGGCGACCTCGTCGCCGCCGCGGAGCTGATCACGCCCGAGCTGGTGGCGTTCATGATGAGCGAGTGCCGCGGTCTGATCTGCGTGCCGATGACGCCCGAGGAGACCGAACGGCTCGACCTGCCGCAGATGGTGGAGAAGAACACCGAGTCGATGGCCACCGCCTTCACCGTCTCGGTCGACGCCACCGCCGCGCACGGCGTCACCACCGGCATCTCCGCCGCCGACCGGGCCGCCACCATCCGGCTGCTGGCCGACCCCGCCGCCGGCCCGGCCGACTTCGCCCGTCCCGGGCACGTCTTCCCGCTGCGCGCCCGCACCGGCGGCGTCCTGGTCCGCCCCGGCCACACCGAGGCCGCCGTGGACCTCGCGCGGCTCGCCGGCCTGCGCCCCGCCGGCGTCGTCGTGGAGATCGCCGCCGAGGACGGCACCATGCTGCGCCTGCCCGGCCTGCGCGCCTTCGCCCGCCGCCACGGCCTGACGCTGATCTCCATCCAGGACCTGATCGCCTACCTCAAGGAGGCCGAGGCCGAGGAGGAGGCCGCCCCCGCCGTGCGCCGCGAGGCCGCGACCTCCCTGCCCACCGTCCACGGCGACTTCCGCGCCTACGGCTACAGCTCCGCCTCCGACGGCGGCGAGCACATCGCCCTGGTGGCCGGCGACCTCGGCGACGGCGAGGACGTCCTGGTGCGGCTGCACTCCGAGTGCCTGACCGGCGACGTGCTCGGCTCCCAGCGCTGCGACTGCGGCCCGCAGCTGCGCGAGGGCCTGGACCGCATCCGCCGCGAGGGCCGAGGCGTGGTCCTCTACCTGCGCGGGCACGAGGGCCGCGGCATCGGGCTGCTCTCCAAGCTGCGGGCCTACGAGCTCCAGGAGCGCGGCCGTGACACCCTCGACGCCAACCTCGAACTCGGCCTGCCGGCCGACGCGCGCGACTACGCCGCGGGCGCGCGGATCCTGGCCGACCTCGGCGTACGCTCGGTGCGCCTGATGACCAACAACCCGGACAAAACGGCCGCCCTGGTCCGCCACGGCCTGCGCGTCACCGGCCGCGAGCCGGTGCCCGTCCCGCCGGGCGAGCACAACCTCCGCTACCTGCTGACCAAGCGGGACCGGCTGGGCCACGACCTGCCGTGGCTGGAGCCCTGCCCCAACCAGTAGGCGGCCGGGCGGGGGAGTCACCCCACTCGGACACCCGCGACACCCTCACACACCCACCCGACAGCGCCGGCGGCGCGGACGACGCCGCCGGCCGACGACCAGGACCACCGGGAGCCCCCGGCGAGCGCCGGGACCGGAGAAGGAGAACGCACGTGAGCGGCAAGGGCGCCCCCCAGCTGGCCACCATCGACGGCACGAACCTCAACGTGGCCGTCGTCGCCGCCCAGTGGCACGAGACGGTGATGGACGGCCTCGTGAACGGGGCGCGCCGCGCCCTGGAGGAGCTGGGCGTGACCCGGCACACCCTGGTGCGCGTCCCCGGCAGCTTCGAGCTGCCGGTCGCCGCCCGGGCCCTGGCCTCCCGCGGCTACGACGCCGTCATCGCGCTCGGCGTCGTCATCCGCGGCGGCACCCCGCACTTCGACTACGTCTGCCAGGGCGTCACGCAGGGGCTGACCCAGGTCAGCGTGGACACCGGCGTCCCCGTCGGCTTCGGCGTGCTGACCTGCGACACCGAGGAGCAGGCCCTGGACCGCGCCGGGCTGCCCGGCTCCGCCGAGGACAAGGGCCACGAGGCGGTCTCGGCCGCCGTCGCCACCGCGGCCGTTCTGCGCGCCCTCCCCTGAACGTCCCCGCCGGACGCCCGTGCCGGACGCCCGCCCCCGCCCCCGCCCGGGGGCGGGCCCTGTCCGTGCGGGCCGTTAGGGTGGGACCACCATGGCCAACAAGACTTTCGACCAGCTCTTCGCCGAGCTGGCCCAGAAGGCCGCCACAGGCGACCCCCGCACCTCCCGGACCGCCGAGCTGGTGGACCTCGGCGTCCACGCCATCGGCAAGAAGATCGTCGAGGAGGCGGCCGAGGTGTGGATGGCGGCGGAGCACGAGGGCGCCGACCGCACGGCCGAGGAGATCTCCCAACTGCTGTACCACCTCCAGGTGATGATGGTCGCCCGCGGCATCTCCCTGGACGACGTATACGCTCACCTCTGACCGGCGCCCCCGCTCGCGGATCCCCCCGCGGACCGACGCCGCAGACCGCCGCAGACCGAGACCGAGAAGGAAGCACGCCCCATGCTGCGCATCGCCGTCCCCAACAAGGGAGCACTCTCCGAGCCCGCGGCGGCGATGCTCCATGAGGCGGGCTACCGGCAGCGCAAGGAGCGCCGCGAGCTGGTCATGCTCGACTCCGACAACCAGGTCGAGTTCTTCTACCTCCGCCCCCGCGACATCGCCGTCTACGTCGGCTCCGGCCGCCTGGACCTCGGCATCACCGGCCGCGACCTGCTGCTGGACTCGGGCGTGAAGGCCGAGGAGATCATGCAGCTGGGCTTCGCCGCCTCCACGCTGCGCTACGCCACCCGCCCCGGCACCGTGCGCGACGTGCGCGAGTTCGGCGGCCTGACCGTGGCCACCTCCTTCGACGGCGTCGTCGCCCGGCACCTGGCCGAGCACGGCGTGGACGCCTCGGTGGTCCACCTCGACGGCGCCGTGGAGACGGCCATCCAGCTCGGCGTGGCCGAGGTGATCGCGGACGTCGTGGAGACCGGCACGACGCTGCGCAACGCGGGCCTGGAGATCATCGGCGAGCCGATCCTGCGCTCCGAGGCCGTGGTCATCCGCCGCACCGGGGACACCGCCGAGGAGACCAAGGTCCAGCAGTTCCTGCGCCGTCTCCAGGGCGTGCTGGTGGCCCGCCGCTACGTGATGATGGACTACGACATCCGCGCCGAGCTGGTCGAGAAGGCCGTCGCTCTCACCCCGGGCCTGGAGTCGCCCACCGTCTCGCCGCTGCACGACCAGGGCTGGGTCGCCGTCCGCTCGATGGTGCCCGTCCAGGACGCCCAGCGGGTGATGGACGAGCTGTACGACCTGGGCGCCCGCGCCATCCTCACCACCGGCATCCACGCCGCCCGGCTGTGAGCGCCCCCACCCCCGGGGCGGCTGCCGCGCCGCCCGCGCTGCCCGTCACCTTCCGGCCGGTGCTCACCCGGGTCGTTCTCCACGTCATCGGCGCCACCGTCTGCGCGGTCCTCGTGCTGATCTCCTTCCTGCTGCCCTCCGGCGGCGCGGTCGGCTGGGGCGCGGGCGACCGCGCCGCGGTGGCGGGCGCCGGGGTGCTGGTCTGGGGCGTGCTGGCCGTGCTCACCCGCCCCCGGGTGGTCGCCGACGCCGAGGGCGTGACGGTGGTCAACCTCACCACCACCCGCCGCCTGGCCTGGCCCGAGGTGCTGCGCGTGACCCTGCGGCCGGGCGACCCGTGGGTCACGCTCGACCTCGCGGACGGCACGGTGCTGGCGGTGATGGCGATCCAGCCGGGCGTGGGCCGCGCGGCGGCGCTCGCCGCCGCCCGCACGCTGCGCTCGCTGGCCGAGGCCCACGGGGAACGCCCGGAGCCGCCGCCGTCCTGAGGCCGCGCGCCCCGGCCGTTGCGCCGCCCCCGTGGCCCCGCCGGGGGGGCGGTGCCGTTCAGGACAGCGAGGGCAGCCCGTCCTCCCCGCCGCCCGGCCGGTCCCGCCCGTGCAGCACCTCGCCGTACGCCTGCATCAGGTCCGGCAGCCGCAGCGTGGAAAGCTCGGCCCGGTTCGGTGCCACGGCCGCCTCCGCCAGCCGCATGTCCCGGAAGGCGCAGGAGGACTCGTACAGGGTGCGCAGGAAACGGCCGTTGCCCAGCTCGTCGATCCAGCCCTCGCTCACCACGTGCTCGCCGATGCTGCGCAGCTCCTCCAGTGCCTCGGCGTCCCAGCTGTCCCCGTGCTCGGCCGCCAGCAGCTCGCCGATCGCCGTCAGCTCGCGCGGGCTGTAGCTGGGGAACTCCACGCGCGCCGAGAAGCGGGAGCCCAGGCCAGGGTTGGCGGCCAGCAGCCGGTCCATGCCCTCGGGGTACCCGGCCAGGATCACCACCAGGTGCTCGCGGCTGTCCTCGGCCCGCTTCAGCAGCACTTGGAGCGCCTCGTCGCCGTAGGCGTCGCCCTTGCTGTAGCCGGAGTGGACCAGGCTGTACGCCTCGTCGATGAACAGCACCCCGCCCAGGGCCGAGTCGATCAGCCGGTTGGCCTTCACCGCCGTCTGCCCCAGGAACTCGCCGACCAGGTCCGCCCGCTGGGCCTCCACCAGCCGGTCGTGGGCCAGCACCCCCAGCGCGTGGAAGACCCGGCCCAGCAGCCGCGCCACCGTCGTCTTGCCCGTGCCCGAGGGACCGGAGAAGACGAAGTGCCGCTTCGGCGGCTGCACCGGCAGGCCCTGCCCCGAGCGCAGGCGGGCCATCCGCAGCTGGGCGGACATCGCCCGCACCTGCTCCTTGACCGGGCCCAGGCCCACCATCCGGTCCAGCTCCGCCAGGGCCCGCGCCAGCAGCGCCGGGTCGGCGGCCGGCGGCAGCCCGCCCAGGCCCGGCGGGGGAGCGGCGTGCCCGGCGGGGCCCCCGGCCTGGTCCTCCGCCCCGGCGCCTCCGGCCCCGCCCCCGGCGACGGCCCCGGGAACCGTCCCGGGAACGGCCGCCGCGGAGGCCGCCCGGCCCGCGCCGGGGTAGCCGGGCGGCAGCCACAGCCCGGCCGCCTCGTCCTCGAGTCCGGGCCCGGCGGCCTTCCGCGCGCCCGGCGCCGTCATGTGCGCCGACTCCGGGTCCTCCGCGGTCAGCGCCATCAGCCGCACGGCCGTGTCCATGAACTCGGCGTCCACCTGGTGCACCGCCCGGTACAGCGGAATGGCCGAGGCGCTGCGCCCGCTGCCCTCCCGGGCCCGCGCCAGCCAGTACCGCAGCTCCTTGCGCTGGGGCTGCTCGGCCCGGCAGCGCATCAGCGCGGCGGCCAGCAGCGGCTCCGCCTGGTCGTACATCTCCAGCCTCACCCGCGCCATCCCCGCGAACAGGCCCGCCTCCACGCCCAGTTGGGGGTCGTCGGTGAGGGAGGCGGTGAACCGGTACAGCCCCTCCCAGTCCTTGGAGAGGTAGCAGCGGCAGGCGTGCAGGAAGCGGGCGAAGGGGTCGGACTCCGGCGGCGGGCACTCGGCCAGCGCCCGGTCCAGCTCGGCCATCCGCCGCCCGTCCAGCAGGTGGGAGGCGTGCGCGAGCAGCAGGTCGCGCTCGGTCTCCAGCACCGGCTGCACCCACCAGCCCAGCCAGTACCAGGAGCTCAACGACCGGCCGTGCCGCGTGCGTTGCTCCCCGAAGCGGGCGCGGTTGCGGTGCATCTGGCGCAGCGCCACGGGAACGTCCACGCGCAGCGCGTGCAGCCCCAGCCAGGCGTCGGCCATCCCCGGGTCCTCCCGGGCGGCCGTCCGGAACTCCTCCTCCGCCTCGGGGTAGGCCGCCGCCGTGTAGGCGTCCACACCCCGCAGCCAGGCGAGGTCGGCGCCGGTGTGCGGGCCAGGCGGCCCGTGCGCGCGGTCCGCGCCAGAACTCATGACGACCCCCACAACGGGCTCCCGCCTCGCGCGCGGGCCGTCCCTGCGGGACCTCACGCGCGGGCCTGGTAGCTGCCACCACTCGGTATCATCAGGATATCCGCAAAGGGCTTTGACGGATCATCAGCGAAGTGCCGGCGCTCGGCGCGCACCCATTCCCGCCAGAATCCGGCCAGGCCCGGCCCGTCCCGTTCACGGCCCCGCGCCCACGCCTCCTCCGGCTCCACCGCCATCCACACCAGCAGCGCCAGGTGCGCGCGCAGCGCCCGCCGTCCCGCGCCGACCCCCTCCAGCAGCACCACGGGCGCGGGCGGCACCCGGGCCTCGCCGCGGAACGCCCGGCGTTCCCAGTCGTACACGGCGAAGCGGCCCTCGCGCCCGGCCGCCAGCGGCTCCAGCACCCCCGCGCGCAGCGTCTCCACCCAGCCGAAGAACGCCCCGTGCGCGGCCAGGTCGTCCAGGTGCGCCACGGGCGCCCCGCCCAGGGCGGCGGACAGGCGGGCGGCGAGCGTCGACTTGCCCGAGCCGGCGTGCCCGTCCACGGCCACCAGCCGCACCGGGCCCAGGGACGGCGGCAGGGCCCGCACCCGGGCGGCCAGCCCGGCGAGGGCGTCCTCCCCCTCGCCCTCCCCGGCGTCGTCGGCGCGCGTCATGGCCCGGAAGCGTAGCCCGCCCCCCGCCCCGGCCGTTGCCCATGCCCGCCGCGCGGCACCCCTCGCTCGCTTCTCCGCCCGCGCGGCGTGGCGCGGCCATCGTCCTCATCCGCCGCCCGGCAGCCGCGCTGGGGGTAGCTCCCACCCCAGGCCTCGCCCGGGGGGACCCCCGCGCGGGGGAGCGTCGCTCACCGCGCGCGGATCGCCACCGGTCGAGACCACCGGCGGCGCCGCGCGTTCCCGTTCGCTTACTGGCCGTCAGCGCCCCCGCGGGCGATAGTGATTCAGGCACCACGTTCCGGCCCCTGACCCTCCGGCCCCCGCGCCGGGTACCCCCGGGAGAGAAGACCGCCGTGACCCCCACCCCCCGCCGCGCCGTGCTCGCCGCGGCCGTCGCCGCCGCGGCCGGCGGCACCGCCGCCGTCACCGTCGGCCTGGCCCACGCCGGCGGGTCCCGCCGCGCCGCCGGCCCGGCCCCCGCCTCCACCATCGGCAACCGCGCCTGGGCCACCGCCGCCCAGTGGCGCGAGGGCACCGGCGAGGGCACCGCCGTGCTCACCGGCCCGCGCCCCGGCCTCACCCTGGCCCGCCCGGCCGGCACGCTGGAGTACGCCGACCCGCACACCGGCACCACCCGTCGCTGGGAGTACGCCACCTGGACCTCCCCCGAGGCCCGGCCCGCCGCCCCCGCCACCGAGCTGATCCCCTCCTGGAACGCCGAGACCCCGGCCGGGACCTGGCTGCGCGCCGAGGTGCGCGCCACCTACACCGACGGCGCCGAGAGCCCCTGGTACACCCTCGGCGTCTGGGCCTCCGGGGACGGCGACATCCGCCGCACCTCCGTGGACGGCCAGGGCGACGGGCGCAGCACCGTGTGGACGGACACCCTCGCCGTCGACGACCCGGCCGGGCCCCTGCTGGCCGCCTACCGGCTGCGCCTGACTCTGTGCCGCGCGCCGGGCGGCTCCGCGGCCCCCACCGTCCGGCGCGCCGGGGCGATGACCTCCGCCCTGCCCGACCGCTTCGAGGTTCCCGCCACGGCCCCCGGCCCGGCCGCCGGCACCGAGCTGGTCGTTCCCCGGTACTCCCAGAACGTCCACCTCGGCCGTTACCCCGAGTACGACAACGGCGGCGAGGCCTGGTGCAGCCCCACCTCCTCCCAGATGATCGTCGAGTCCTGGGGCCACCGCCCCTCGCCCGAGGACCTGGCCTGGGTGGACCCCTCCTACAGCGACCCGCAGGTCTGCCACGCCGCGCGCCGGACGTTCGACTGGGGCTACCAGGGCTGCGGCAACTGGCCCTTCAACGCCGCCTACGCCGCCACCCACCACGGCCTGCGTTCCGTCGTCACCCGGCTGGCCGCGCTCACCGACGCGGAGCGGCTGGTGGCCGCCGGCATCCCGCTGATCACCTCCCAGTCCTTCCACGAGGCCGAGCTGGAGGGCGCCGGGTACGGCACCTCGGGGCACCTGATGACGGTCGTCGGCTTCACCGCCGAGGGTGACGTGATCGCCAACGACCCGGCGGCCGAGGACAACGCCGGGGTGCGCCGCGTCTACCCGCGCCGGGCCTTCGAGAACGTCTGGCTGCGCACCCGGCGCCTGGACGAGCAGGGCCGCGAGCGGAGCGGCACCGGCGGCGTCTGCTACCTCTACTTCCCCGGGACCCCGACCGCCGCCCAGCGCCGCGCCCTGGCCTCCGTGGGTGTGCGCTGAGCCCCCCGCGCCCTCGCGCGCCCGCCCCTCCTCCCTCGCGCGCCCCCGGGCGCCCGCCTCCTGACCCGGTCGCTCCGTAAGCTGGATCCGGGGACCGCCGCGACCCGGCGGCCCCGCGTGTTGCCTGCCGCACCCAGGGAGGGACGCGATGACCGCGACGACATCCACGACCGGCACCCACGGCCCCGCACCCCACGGCCCCGGCCCCGAGGAGGGCGAGCGGCTGCTCCGCCTCGTCCGCGACCTGGCCCGGCGCGAGATCGCGCCCCGGGCCGCCCGCGATGAGGCCGCGGGCACCTTCCCCCGCGCCCTCTTCGCCCGGCTCTCCACGGCCGGACTGCTCGCCCTGCCCCAGCCCGCCGAGCACGGCGGCGGAGGGCAGCCCTACGCGACCTACCTCCGCGTCCTGGAGGAGCTGGCCGCCGCCCGCCTCACCGTGGGCCTGGGCGTCAGCGTCCACACCCTCGCCTGCCACGCCCTGGCCACCCGCGGAACGCCCGCCCAGCGCGCCGCGCACCTGCCGGGGATGCTGCGGGGCGGGCTCCTGGGCGGGTACTGCCTCTCCGAGCCGGGCTCCGGCTCGGACGCCGCCGCGCTGCGCACCCGCGCCGTCCGGGACGGCGGGGACGGCGGGGACTGGGTCCTCACCGGCACCAAGGCGTGGATCACCCACGGGGGCCTGGCCGACTTCTACACCGTGCTCGCCCGCACCGGCGGCCCCGGCCCCGGCGGCATCACCGCCTTCCTCGTGCCGGGCGACGCCCCCGGCCTCCACCCCGCCCCGCCCGAGCGGAAGATGGGCCTGAACGGCTCGCCCACCGCCGTGCTGCACCTCGACGGCGTGCGGGTGCCCGACGCGCGCCGGATCGGCGCCGAGGGAGAGGGCTTCCGGATCGCGCTGGACGCCCTGGACTCCGGGCGGCTGGGCATCGCCGCCTGCGCCGTGGGCCTGGCGCGGGCGGCGCTGGAGGAGGCGCTGGCGTTCACCCGGGAGCGGGCCGCGGCCGGCGGGGAGGACGCGGACTCCCAGGGGGCGCGGTTCCTGCTCGCGGACCTGGCCACGCGCGTGGAGGCGGGGCGGGCCCTGTGCCTGGCCGCCGCCCGGCTGCGGGACGCGGGCGAGCCCTTCGCCGCGCAGGCGTCCATGGCCAAGCTGTTCTGCACGGACGCGGCGATGCGGGTCACCACGGACGCCGTGCAGCTGATGGGCGAGGCCGGGTGGGGCGCGGACCGCCCCGCGGAGCGCTATCTGCGGGAGGCGAAGGTCCTGCAGATCGTGGAGGGGACCAACCAGATCCAGCGTGCCGTGATAGCCCGCCACCTCCTGGGGCCGGCTCCCGGCCGGGCCGCCGCTGCCTGAGCGGTCACGGCCCGGGCGGTCACGGCCCGGCGGGTCGCGGGCCCCCGGGCGCCGGGCGTTCTCGGGTCAGGCCGCCTGCCGCAGCCAGGCGGCGTGCGAGAACGGCTGGAGGCGCCAGTCCAGGCTCTCGGGCAGGACCGCGAGCGCGGCGCCCGCCTCCGCCCCGTCCACCGAGGAGGACGGGGCCGCCCCCGCCTCGCGGACCGCCCGCCCGGAGCCGGCGCACACGGTCAGGCCGAACGGGTCCCACGGGGTGGGGCACACGGCGTGCTGGGGCATCGGCCGCCCCGGGCCGGCGAGCGCGATCGGCCGGTCGCACTCGGGGCAGGTGACCCGCAGCGGCGCGGGGGCCGCCGGGTCGGGCTCCTCCTCGGCGAAGTCGCCGCCGTCGGCGTCGAATGCGGCGAGTTCCGGCTTCACGGTGCGCATGGGCATCCCCCTCGGAGGCACGGTGCGTTGGCCACAGCAAGCACTTCCCGCCGCGCTCGGCGGATAATCGCCCGGCCGATCCGGCGCGGAGGAGCCCGTTGTGTCGTTCGTCACACAACCGTTGCGAAAACGTGCCCCCCACGCGAGCCTCCGGGGCGGAATCCGTGCCTCGCCACCCCGGTGCGCCAGGTAGGTTACGGAGCCGTGGAGGAACTGGACCGGCGCATCGTGGAGCTGCTCGTCACGGACGGGCGGATGAGCTATACCGACCTGGGCAGGGCGACGGGCCTGTCCACCTCGGCGGTCCACCAGCGCGTACGCCGCCTGGAGCAGCGCGGCGTCATCCGCGGCTACGCCGCCATCGTCGCCCCCGAGGCCGTCGGCCTGCCGCTCACGGCGTTCATCTCCGTGAAGCCCTTCGACCCCTCTGCGCCCGACGACATCGCCGACCGCCTCGCCGGCGTCCCCGAGATCGAGGCCTGCCACAGCGTCGCCGGGGACGAGAACTATCTGCTGAAGGTCCGCGTGGCCGCCCCCGCCGACCTGGAGAACCTCCTGGCCCGCATCCGCACCCTGGCCGGCGTCTCCACCCGCACCACCGTCGTTCTCTCCACCCCCTACGAGGCCAGGCCCCCCCGGGTCTAGCCGTCCCCGCCCCACCCGGAAGACTGCCCGCATGACGGAACGCACGACCGGCCGCACGGTGCTCCTGCGCGGCGGCGTCGTCCACAGCCCCGCCGACCCCTTCGCCACGGCCCTGGCCGTGACCGGCGACCGCGTTGCCTGGGTCGGCTCCGAGGCCGCGGCCGACGCCCTGGCCCCCACCGCCGACGAGACGGTCGACCTCGCCGGTGCGCTCGTCACCCCCGCGTTCACGGACGCACACGTGCACACGACCGCCGCGGGCCTGGCCCTCACCGGCCTCGACCTCGGCGGCGCCCCCGCCCTGGCCGCCGCCCTGGAGCGCGTCCGCGCCCACGCCGCCGCCTCCGCGCCCGGCGCCGTCCTCACCGGCCACGGCTGGGACAGCACCGCCTGGCCCGGGCAACGCCCGCCCACCCGCGCCGAACTGGACGCCGCGGCGGAGGGCCGGCCCCTCTACCTCAGCCGCGTGGACGCCCACTCCGCGCTGGTCACCACCGCCCTGCTCGACCTGGTCCCCGGCGCCCGCCACCTGCCCGGCTACGACCCCGAGGGGCCGCTCACCGGCGACGCCCACCACGCCGTGCGCCGCGCCGCCGACGCCGCCCTCGCCCCCGCCCAGCGCGCCGACGCCCAGCGCGCCGCCCGCGCCCGGGCCGCGGCCCTGGGCATCGGCACCCTCCACGAGTGCGCCGGCCCCGACATCTCCAGCGAGGAGGACCTGGCCTCCCTCCTCGCCCTCGCCGCCGACGAGCCCGGCCCCCGCGTCGTCGGCTACTGGGCCGGACTCGTCACCTCCGCGAAGGAGGCCGAGGCCGTCCGCGACCTCGGCGCCGTCGGCGCGGCCGGCGACCTGTTCGCGGACGGCTCCCTCGGCTCCCACACCGCGCACCTGCGCGAGCCCTACGCGGACGCCCCCCACACCGGCACCGCCCACCTGGGCCCCGAGGAGATCGCCGCCCACGTCACCGCCTGCACCGAGGCCGGCCTCCAGGCCGGGTTCCACGCCATCGGCGACGCCGCCGTGACGGCCGTCACCGACGGCTTCCTCGCCGCCGCCGAACGCCTGGGCACCGCCCGGGTCCGCGCCCTGCGCCACCGCGTCGAGCACGCCGAATTTCTCACCGACGCCGCCCTGGCCGTCTTCGCCGACCTCGCCCTGACCGCCTCGGTGCAGCCCGCCTTCGACGCCGCCTGGGGCGGCCCCGACGGCATGTACGCCCGCCGCCTGGGCCCCGGCCGCGCCGCTCGGCTCAACCCCTTCGCCGCCCTGCTGCGCGCCGGGGTGCCCCTGGCGTTCGGCTCCGACGCGCCCGTCACGCCGCTCGACCCCTGGGGCGCCCTGCGGGCCGCCGCCCACCACCGCACCCCCGCCCACCGCATCGCCGTGCGCGCCGCGTTCACCGCCCACACCCGCGGCGGCTGGCGCGCCGCCGGCCGGGACGACGGCGGCGTGCTGGTCCCCGGCGCCCCGGCCGACTACGCGGTCTGGCGCACCGGCGACCTGGTCGTCCAGGCTCCCGACGACCGCGTCGCCCGCTGGTCCACCGACCCCCGCTCGGGCACGCCCGGCCTGCCCGCCCTCGACCCCGGCTCGCCGCTCCCCGTCTGCCTGCGCACGGTCGTCGCGGGTCGCACGGTGTACGAGCGGCCGAACGAGTGATCACCGGCGTACGGATACGGCCGAACGACGTGCCTCGTGATCGCCGGCCCGCCGCCACCGCGTGGCACTGACCTGCCGCTTTGACGCAAAACCCCTGGTCGGACGGCTGTTGACAGCCGACCGCCACGGACCGGTAGGTTCGGCCGGGTCCACCACAGGACGTCCGGCCGGCGCTTCCTCCGCGCAGTCGTCGAACGCTGCTGGGCCAGAGGGCGGGGCGCCAGGAACCGGCACGCCGCCAGCGGGAGCCAGGTCCAGTGCCTGCGGCACGGGGGCGGAAGGCCTCGTCCGGTCGGTTGGTGCGACCCCGGGCGGGGCCCGGACGCTCAGTAGACAACGGCCTTCGGTCGGCCCGCAGCCAGCGGGCCCCGGGTCGGACCGAAGGGCGCCGGGTCCCGATCCGCAGCCCGCACGTGTCCTCCCGGGCCGCCGACGAGGTACGGTCGTTCGGTCATCGAACGCTCCGCGATCCGAGGAGAGGCCACGACCGTGCCATCGGGCCCCGAGACGACCTTCTCAGGTGCCGCCGCGGACGCACCGGCCGACGGCCCGGACCCCGTCCCGCCGCCCGGTCCGGACACCGCCCCGCCGCGGCGGCCCCGCAGGCCCGGCCGCACGCGCCGCCTCGCCGCCGCCGGGCGCCGCCACTGGCGCGTCTCGCTGACCGCCGCCGGGGCCGGACTCGCCCTGGCCGCCGCGTTCCCGCCCTACGACCTGTGGCCGCTGTCGCTGGTCGCGGTGGCCGCCCTCTCGCTCCTGACCCGCGGCCGGACCGCGAAGCAGGGCGCCTGGCTCGGCTTCGCCCTCGGCCTCCCCTTCTTCGTCGGCCTGCTGAAGTGGCTGAACGTCATCGGCTGGGACACCGTCGTCGGCCTCTCGCTCGTCGAGGCGCTGTTCTTCGTCCCGATGGGCGCCGGCCTGGCCCTCACCTCCCGGCTGCCCGGCTGGCCGCTGTGGGCCGCCTGCCTGTGGGTGGCCCAGGAGTGGGCCCGCGACCGGGTGCCCTTCGGCGGCTTCCCCTGGGGCCGCCTGGCCTTCGCCAACACCGCCACGCCCTACACGCCGCTGGCCGCGCTCGGCGGCGCCCCGCTGGTGACGTTCGCCGTGGCCCTCTCCGGCGCCCTGCTCGCCTGGGCGGCCCTGCGCCTGTGGCCCCCGGCCGCCGCCCGCCTCACCCGCCGCGGCGCCCCGGCGACGGGGGCCCGCCCGGCGCTGGTGCCGGCCGGGGGCGCCCTGGCGCTGGCCGTGTCCCTCGCCGCCGCCGGGTACGCCGTCCCGGTGCCCACCGCAGCCGCCGACACCGCCTCGGTCGCCGTGGTCCAGGGCAACGTCCAGCAGCCCGGCATGGACTTCCTCGGCCGCCCGATGATGATCCTCAACAACCACGTCGAGGCCACCCTCGACCTCGCCGCCGACGTCGACGCGGGCCGCGTGGAGCGTCCCGACCTCGTGCTGTGGCCCGAGAACTCCTCCGACCTCGACCCTTTCCGCGACGCCGAGGCGCGCGCGGCCATCGAGCGGGCGGTGGAGGCGATCGGCGTGCCGGTCCTGGTCGGCACCCTGGTCCACCACCCCACCGAGGAGGGCTACGTCGAGAACCAGGGCATCGTCTGGCACCCCGAGACCGGGCCCGGCGAGCACTACACCAAGCAGCACCCGGTGCCCTTCGGCGAGTACGTGCCCTTCCGGGAGCAGCTCAGCGCCGTGATCAGCCGCCTGGAGCGCGTCCCGCGCGACTTCTGGCCGGGCGACGAGCCGGGCGTCCTCGACATCGGCCCCGCCCGTCTCGGGGACGTCATCTGCTTCGAGGTCGCCTACGACGGGATCGTCCGCGACACCGTCAACGCCGGGGCGCGCGCCCTGGTCGTCCAGACCAACAACGCCACCTACGGCCGCACCGGCCAGCCCGAGCAGCAGCTTGCCATGTCCCGGCTGCGCGCCGTGGAGCACGGCCGCGCCGTCGTCACCGCGGCGACCAGCGGCATCAGCGCCGTCGTCGCGCCGGACGGGACGATCGAGCAGCGCACGGAGGAGTTCGTGCAGGACGTGCTGCTGGCCGAGCTGCCGCTGCGGGACGGGCGGACCCTCGCCGACCGGGTGGGAGCCGCCCCCGAGTGGGTCCTGGCCGTCCTCGGCCTGCTGGCCTGCGCGTGGGTGGCGGGCAAGGAACGCGCCGCGCGGGCCGCGCGGCCCGAGCACGAGGAGCAAGCCGGGTGACGGAACGCGAGCGGAGCGCCGGCCGTGGCCCCGGCCGGGTGCTGGTGATCGTGCCGACCTTCAACGAGGCCGACAACATCCAGCCCCTGATCGGCCGCGTCCGGGCCGCCGTGCCGTCCTGCGACATCCTGGTCGCCGACGACAACAGCCCGGACGGCACCGGCAAGATCGCCGACGAGATCGCCGACGAGGACGGCCAGGTCCACGTCCTGCACCGGGCCGGCAAGGAGGGCCTGGGCGCCGCGTACGTGGCCGGCTTCCGCTGGGGCCTGGAGCGCGGCTACGACGTGCTGGTGGAGATGGACGGGGACGGCTCGCACCGCCCCGAGGAGCTGCCGCGGCTGCTGACCGCGCTGTCCGACGCCGACCTGGCGCTGGGCTCGCGCTGGGTCCCGGGCGGCCGGATCGTCAACTGGCCCCGGCGCCGCGAGCTGATCTCCCGTGGCGGCAGCGCCTACTCCCGCCTGCTGCTCGGGTTGCCGATCCGGGACGTGACGGGCGGCTACCGGGCGTTCCGCCGGCACGTGCTGGACAGCGACCTGCTGGAGGACGTCGAGTCGCAGGGGTACTGCTTCCAGGTGGACGTGCTGCACCGGGTGGTGCGGGCCGGGCACCGCGTGGTGGAGGTGCCGATCACCTTCGTGGAGCGCGAGCACGGCGACAGCAAGATGAGCCGGGAGATCGTGGCCGAGGCGCTGTGGCGGGTCACGGCCTGGGGCCTGTCCGCCCGATTCGGGAAACGCGGCGGCACCAGGCACACTTGATCCATGACGACCGGCGGTGCGCACCCGTACCGGGCCCGGCGCCCCCGGCGCGGCCCGTGGGCCCTCTTCCCCCTGGCGATCGCCGCCTGGGCCGTGGCGGAAATCTGGCTGCTGCTCGCCCTCGGCGAGGCGGCCGGCGGGCTGACCGTCTTCCTGCTGCTGGCGGCGGGCGTGGTGCTCGGCGCGGTGGTGATCAAGCGGGCGGGGCAACGCGCGTGGCAGCGCCTCGCCGAGAGCGTGCGCTCCGGGGCGGGGCCGCGGCCCGGCGGGGGCCAGGCGCTGACGATGCTGGGCGGCCTGCTGCTGATGGTGCCGGGGCTGCTGTCCGACGTGCTGGGGCTGCTGTGCCTCTTCCCGCCCACGGCGGCCCTGCTGCGCCGGGGCGCGGCCCGCTACGTCGAGCGCCGCGCCGGCCCGCTGACCGCCGCCTTCGACGAAGCCGCCCGCCGCCGCGGCCCGACCCCCCCGAACGGCCGCGTGGTCCCCGGCGAGGTCGTCCACGACGACCCCGGGGAGGACGACCCCGGGCGGCACCCGCGCTGAACGGTCCCACCGGCGGCCGTGCGGAGGCGCCGGGCCCCCGGGCCGGGATGTGCGCCTGGCCGGAAGGCCCAAGCAAAAAGGGCAAAAAAAGGGGGGCCGGGTCACGTGAGTGACCCGGCCCTCGTCGTCCCTCGCGCCGCCGTCAGGCGGTCTTGCGGCTGTCCCGCGGATGGATCGCGATGTTCATCGCTCCGGAGCGCAGGACCGCCAGCCTCTCGGCCAGGACCTCCTCCAGCTCCTCCCGGGTGCGCCGCTCCATCAGCATGTCCCAATGCGTACGCGCGGGCTTGCCCTTCTTCTCCTCGGGCCCCTCCCCGTCCACCAGGAGGGCCTGGGCACCGCATACCTTGCACTCCCACTCCGGCGGGATCTCGGCCTCCACCGAGAACGGCATCTCGAACCGATGGCCGTTACGGCATGCGTACTCCACCGCCTGACGCGGCGCGAGGTCGATGCCGCGGTCCGTCTCGTAGCTGGTCACCACGAGCCGCGTGCCGCGCAGAGCTCGCTCACTCATGAATCGTGCCTCCCGGGCTGGTCGCCCACAGGACAGGTGTCGCTGTCGTCATCAATCAGGTCAACGTCCGGTCGGCGGTGAAGATTCCCGTTGCAGGTCATGCGTCGCCCGTCGTACCGCCCCTTTAGTACCCACCGGCGTCCGGTTTGTCACATCTGGCTGGAGATGTCACCCGGCGTCCGCACAGGATGGCTCGGGGTAACGGTCCATCCGGCGGGACCGAAGGCGTAGAATACCCCGCCGCCGCCGGTGGTTGAAATCCATTCCGGAATCATTCTCCCGGATGGCGAACAGCCGCAGGAAGAACTGGGCCAGCGGCCCGATCGCCAGCGCGTACACGACGGTGCCCACCCCGGCCGTTCCGCCCAGCAGGATGCCCGCCGCCAGCACCGCCACCTCGATGCCCGTGCGCACCAGCCTGAGGGAACGCCCGGTGCGGCGGTGCAGGGCGGTCATCAGGCCGTCCCGGGGCCCGGGGCCGAAGCGGGCCGCGATGTAGAGGCCCGTGGCCACCCCGTTGAGCGCCACCGCGCCCAGCATCAGCGGCACCTGCGCGGCCGGGGCGCGCACGTCCGGCACCACCGCCAGCGTGGCGTCCATCGCCGTGCCGATCAGCAGGACGTTCGAGACGGTGCCCAGCCCCGGCCGTTCGCGCAGGGGTATCCACAGCAGCAGCACCGCCGCGCCCGTCAGGTTCAGCACCCAGCCGATGGACAGGCCGGTGTGCCCGGCCACGCCCTGGTGGAAGACGTCCCAGGGATCCAGACCCAGGCCCGCCCTGACCATCAGCGCGCCGCTCGCGCCGTACAGCAGCAGGCCGACGTAGAGCTGGGCGAGGCGGCGCGGCAGCCGGCGCTTCATCCCGGGTCCCTCCTCGTGGCGTGGTGTCCGCATGTCTCGGCAGGGCGCGGGTGGCGCGGGTGGCCCGCCTCGTGCCACCCTGTGGCCCGGTCGGTGGGCGGATCCAGATCCAATCGGCGGAAGGTGGATTCCTTTCATGGCGCAGTGGACCTCGACGGTCGGGGCCGGGCAGCTCGCCCGGCTGCTCGGCCCCCGGGCGGGGACGGGCGGCGGGCCGGGCGCGCCCCGGGTCCCCGCCTACCGGGCGCTGGCGGACGGCGTGCGGCTGCTGGTGCTGGAGGGCCGCCTGCCCGTCGCGGCGCGGCTGCCCGCCGAGCGGGAGCTGGCCGGGGCGCTCGCCGTCAGCCGGACCACCGTCGCCGCCGCGTTCGAGGCGCTGCGCGCCGACGGCTTCCTGGAGTCCCGCCGCGGATCGGGCAGCTGGACGGCCGTGCCCGCCGGGCGCCCGATGCCCTCCCGGGGGCTGGAGCCGCTGCCGCCCGAGGCGGCGGGCTCGGTCATCGACCTGGGCTGCGCCGCGCTGCCCGCCCCCGAGCCGTGGCTGACCCGCGCCTGCCGGGCCGCGCTGGAGGCGCTGCCCCCGGCTGCCCGCACGCACGGCGATTTCCCCTACGGGCTGCCCGCGCTGCGCCAGGCCCTGGCCGACCGGTTCACCGCGCGGGGCGTGCCCACCATGCCCGAGCAGATCATGGTCACCACCGGCGCGATGGGGGCCATCGCCGCGATCTGCCGCCTGTTCGCACCGCGCGGGGAGCGCGTCGCCGTGGAGCACCCCTCCTACGCCAACGCCCTCCAGCTGATGCGGGAGGCCGGGGCCCGGCTCGTGCCGGTGCCGATGGGGGAGGGGCTGGCCGGCTGGGACCTGCCCGCCTGGCGGCGGGTGCTCAAGGAGGCGGCGCCGCGCATCGCGTACGTCGTCGCCGACTTCCACAACCCCACCGGCGCGCTGGCCGGCGAGGAGGCCCGCCGGGAGCTGGTGGCCGCCGCGCGGGCCTCGGGCACGGTCCTGCTGGTCGACGAGTCCATGACCGATCTCGCCCTGGACCTCCCGCCGGGCGCACAGCCGCGGCCCGTGAGCGCGTTCGACCACGGCGGGGCGGGGGTGGTGACGGTCGGCTCGGCCAGCAAGGGCTTCTGGGCCGGGATGCGGATCGGCTGGGTGCGGGCCGCGCCCGAGGTCATCCGCAGCCTCGTCGCCGCCCGCGCCTACGCGGACCTGGGCAGCCCGGTGCTGGAGCAGCTGGCCCTGAGCTGGCTGATGACCTCGGGCGGGTGGGAGCAGGCCACGGAGCAGCGCCGCGCCGAGATCCGGGAGAGCCGGGCCGCGGTCGTGGCGGCGCTCCGCGAGCACGTCCCCTCCTGGGAGTTCGAGGTGCCGGGGGGCGGGCTCACCCTGTGGGTGCGCACCGGCGGCCTCTCCGGCTCCCGCATCGCCGAGGCGGGCGAACGCCTGGGCGTGCGCGTGCCCTCGGGCCCGCGCTTCGGCCTGGACGGCGCGTTCGAGGGCTACGTCCGCATCCCCTTCACCGTCGCCGGCCCCCTCGCCGCGGCAGCCGCCGAACGCCTCGCGGCCGCCGCCCACGCGGTCGCCACCGGCACGGCCACGACGGGCGCGACCCCACAGGGCTACATCGCGTAGCGCGCCCGTCCGGGGCGGGCGTCGCCGCGTGCGCGGGCCCGGCCGGCGCCGACCGACCGGCCCGCCGCGGAACCTGCCCCGAGCCGAGTGCGGCCCGGTGCTGACCGACTGCCGCAGCGACGAGGCGGAGGGGCCGGGTGTGCGGCTGAAGTCGGGAGAGCCCGCGACGCAGCCGACGGGTGCCGCGCCGCCCCCGCCCGCGCCGGGCCCCGGGGGGCGTGCCCGCCCGCCGGGGCGGGCACGCCCCCCGCACGGGGTCTCACTTCGCCTCCGCGTACGAGTCGACCACGGAGGTGGCGCAGGGGAAGCGGACGGGGGTGGGGCCGAAGGTGAGGCGGCCGGCGGCGTCGGCCGCCGTGCGGGCCGCTTCCGCGACGGAGTCGGCCTCGGCGCGGGGGCAGTGGACGATCACCTCGTCGTGCTGGAAGAAGACCAGCTCGGCCCGGAAGCCGGTGAGCATCGCCCGCAGCGAGGCCAGCATCAGCAGCGCCCACTCGGCCGCGCTGCCCTGGACCACGAAGTTCCGCGCGAAGCGCCCCCGGGCGCGGGCCGCCGCGCCCGGCGCCGCGTCGGGCTCGGCCGGGGAGGTGCGTCCGAGCCACGTGCGCACGGAGCGCCCCTCCTCGCCCGCCCGCGCCGCCTCGTCCACGCAGGCCACGGCCACCGGGAAGCGGCGCCGCAGATCCGCCAGGTGCCGCAGGCCGTCGCCCGAGGTCTGCCCGTAGACCGCGCCGAGCAGCGCCAGCTTGGCCGCCGCCCGGTCGCCGGGGAAGCCCCGGCGGGCCAGGGCCGTGTACAGGTCCCCGGCGCCGCCGGCCGCGGCCATCAGGCCCGGGTCGCGGGAGATCGCGGCCAGCACCCGCGGCTCCAGCTGCCCCGCGTCGGCCACGACCAGCCGCCAGCCCGGGTCGGCCACCACCGCCCGCCGCACCACCCGCGGGATCTGCAGCGCGCCGCCGCCGTTCGTCGTCCAGCGGCCCGTCAGCGTCCCGCCCGGGACGTACTCCGTGCGGAACCGGCCCTCTCGGACCCAGGAGCGCAGCCACGCCCACCCGTGCGCGGTCCAGATGCGGTACAGCCGCTTGTACTCCAGCAGCGGGGCCACGGCCGGGTGGTCGACCTCCCGCAGCTCCCAGGCCCGCGTGGAGGACAGCCGTATCCCTGCCCGGGAGAACGCCCGGATGACGTCCGCCGGGAGGTCCGGGCGCACCCGCACGCCCTCGCCGAAGGCCCGGGAGACCTCGTCCGCCAGCTCCGCCAGCCGCCGCGGCGGCTGGCCCCCGGGATAGCGCTCGCCCAGCAGCTCCTCCAGCAG
Source organism: Streptomyces boetiae (assembly GCF_031845405.1). Taxonomy (NCBI): domain Bacteria; kingdom Bacillati; phylum Actinomycetota; class Actinomycetes; order Kitasatosporales; family Streptomycetaceae; genus Streptomyces; species Streptomyces boetiae. The sequence continues at coordinate 12,964 of NZ_JAVREN010000037.1, read as the reverse complement.
CCGCCGGTGGATGTCCTCCCGCCACGGCACCCCCGCGCGGCCCATCTCCGCGGCCACCAGCGTGCCCGCTGACTCGGCGGCCAGCAGCAGCCGCATCCGCGCCGGGTGCGCGGCCAGCTCCGTGCGGGCCACCTGCCCCGCGTACACCTCGGTCAGGGCCGCCAGCGCGTCGGCCCCGGCGGGCAGCGGCACGGGCGCCGCGTCGAACAGCGAGGGCTGCGCCGCGTCCGGCACGGCCGCCGGGACGTCCGGGGGCACGGGCAGCCGCCGGCGCCGGGCGAAGGCCGCGCTCAGGGACCGCGGCAGGCCGTGGCCCCCCTCGTGCCCGAGGAGCAGCGCCTCGGCGGCCTCCACGTCGTAGCACCGTGCCACGCGCAGGCCGGCCGCCAGCAGCCGCGGGTAGACCGCCGCGGTGGAACGCCAGACCCACCGGCCGACCCCCGGCCTGGCCCGCACCGCGGCCACCGCGTCCGGCGCGGCCTCCACCGGCCCGGCGGGCTCGCCCCGCGCGTCCAGCGGGCAGACCCGGGCCGAGCCGTCGGCGTACTCCGCCAGCGCCCACCGCCCTCCCGTGTCCGCCGGCCCCTTATCGTTCATGTGTGCGAGTGTGGCAGGCGCCACTGACAACGCCCGTACTCCCCGCGGAGCAGCCGCGGAGCCGCTGCCGGGACGACGACGCGGAGCCCTCCCGGGAGGGAGGCTCGGTGCCTCGGGGGCGCACCCGCCCCCGAGGAGAGGAGAGACGAGATGGAGTTCCTGGCACACGGCTTCGACGGGCCCGGCCCCGGCCCCTGGGTGCTGCTGTTCCCGCTGATGTGGGCCGCGCTGGTGGCCGGGGCGGTGCTCGCCGCCCGCCGCCTCGCCCGGCGCGGCGGCGCGGAGAGCCCCGTGCGGCTGCTCGGCCGCCGCTTCGCCGCCGGCGAGATCGAGGCGGAGGAGTACCGCGCGCGCCTGGCGGTCCTCACCGCCCGCCGCCCCCGCAACGCCCCGGGCGGGGCCACTCCCGCCTGACGGCCCGCCGGAAGTGCGGACCGGACGCCCCCGGGGGCCGTGTCCGGGCGGCCCCCGGGCGAGGCGGCGGCAGGAGCTTCGCCCGGGACGTTCCGCCTGGTCCCGGGAATGGGTCCCGGGAACGGCCGACGGCGAGCGGGCCCGCACGGCGCACCGGCCGCGCGGCGGGCTTACCTGAGGCCGCGTCAGCCGGGTGACGCGGCCTCAGGCGTGCGTCGCCCAGGGCTGGGGGAGGGCGCGGGCCTCCGGCGGGGTCGGGGGGAAGGGGACCGGGAGGGTGAACCAGACGGTCCGTCCGCGCTCGTCCTGGTGAGCGCGCACGCCCCCGGAGTCGCGGACCGCGGCCACCGCGGGCACGGGGTGGCCGCCGCGCCGGTGGTCCCGGACGGCGACCGCGACGCGGTCCCACAGCAGCCGCACCTCCACCGTGCAGGACCGCTCCGAGCCCCCGTGCCGCCGGACGTCGGCCAGCAGGCGGCCCACCCCGGCGCCCGCCGAGTCCACCAGCTGGGGCAGCCGCCAGTACCGCAGCTGAGCGGTGACGATGCGGCAGACCTGGCCGGCCCGCGCGGGGACGGCGCGGAACTCCACGTGGAAGTCGGCACGCTGACGGTCGGGGGCTTCGGCACAACGGATCACCATGGCGGCTCACTGCTCCTGCGATGGATGCGGCCGGCGGGCGCTGCCCGCCCTCGTTCCGCACTCTTGCACGGCCGCGCGCGGCTCACCTCACGAGATGCGCCGCACTGGCGTGTCGTCCCCCGCCGCCGCCATCTCCGCCGGGTCCGCGATGACCAGCTCCGCGAGGTGCCCGGCCACCTCCTCGCGCTCCGCCCCGCGCAGCCCCGCGTCGGTGACGAGGGTGTCCACCTCGTCCAGGGAGGCGAACGAACTCAGCCCGGTCGTGCCCCACTTGGTATGGTCGGCGACCACCACCACCCGCCGCGCGGAGCGGATCAGGCGCCGGTTGGTCTCCGCCTCGGCCAGGTTGGGGGTGGACAGGCCGGCCTCGACCGAGATCCCGTGCACCCCCAGGAAGAGCACGTCGAAGTGGAGAGAGCCGATCGCCGCGTCCGCCACCGGCCCCACCAGCGCGTCGGAGGGCGTCCGCACGCCTCCCGTCAGCACGACCGTGGCCGGCCGCGCGGAGCCCCCGCCCCCGCCCTCGCCGGACTCCTGCGCGGCGTCGTGGAAGACGTCCGCCACGCGCACCGAGTTGGTCACCACGGTCAGGCCCGGGACCGTCAGCAGCTCCCGCGCGAGGGCGAACGTCGTCGTCCCGCCCGAGAGGGCCACCGCGCTGCCGGGGCTCACCAGTCCCGCCGCCGCGCGGGCAATGGCGCTCTTGGCGGAGGGCTCCAGGGAGGACTTCGCCTCGAAGCCCGGCTCGTGGGTGCGCCGTTCGGACAGCGGCACCGCCCCGCCGTGCACCTTCTCCAGCGAGCCCTGCCGGGCCAGCAGGTCGAGGTCGCGGCGCACCGTCATGTCGGACACGCCCAGCATCCGCGTCAGCTCGCTGACCCGCACCCCGCCCCGGCGCCGCACCTCCTCCAGAATCAGTGCGCGCCGCTGCCCGGCCAGCAGGTTCTGGTTGTCGCTCACGCCTCTCCCTCTCTCGGCGTGAGACATCCTGTCATGCTCCGACTGCGCCGCGTGCGGCACGGTTCGGCCGGCTCCCCAGCGGAGATGACCAGGGCAGCGGGCGCCGGGCGCAGCGGCCCGGCCGGAGGGAACCGGGGCGGTCGAGGATGACGAGGCAGGGCACCGCGGGGCCGGCGGGAGCGGCACCCGAGGCGGACGGGGCGGCGCGGGCGGGCGGGGGAGCGGGGGCGCGAGCGCCGGAGCGCCCGCCCGTGGTGGAGCTGCTGGTGCACGGCGTGGGCGGGGCCACGCACCAGGACATGCTCCAGGACGTCCGCACCACCCGCGTGACGGGCGACGCCACCGCCGGCATCCACCGCCGCACCGACGACCTGGAGGACCGGGCCTGGCCCGAGGCCGGGGACCCCGACGGCGCGGGCCCCGCCGGGCGCGAGCCGCTGCGCGAGGCGTACTGCTGGTCCCAGCTCACCTCCGGCAACGGCACGCGCGCCCTGTGGCTGCTGCTCCTGCCGTTCATGCTGGCCAACCTCGCCCACTGGATGCGCCCGGCCGCGGCCGCCCCGGCGCGCGCCCACCGCCGCTACGACCTGCTGGTGCGCCTGACCGCGCTCTCCCTGACCGTCCTGCTGGCGGCCGGGGCCTGTGCCGTCAGCCTCGACCTGGTCGCCTGGCAGTGCGCCGGCTCCTCCGCCTGCGCCTCCGGCACCGGGTGGCTGGACCCCTTCGCCCCCGGCGGCGGCTGGTGGGCGCAGCCCGGGCGCCGCCTCGCGCTGGCGGCCCTGGTCCCGGCGGGGCTGCTGCTCCTGCTGTGGTGGCTCTCCCGCCGCACCTGGAGCGCCTACGAGTCCGCCTCGCCGCCCCCACGCCCCCGGGCGGACGCGGGCGAGGACGCCCTGCTGAGCCTGCCCGGCTTCTGGTACGGCCGCGGCATCGTCGCCCGCCTGCGCTCCGCCCACACCGCCGCCGGCCTGCTGACCGTGGCCGCGGCCCTGCTCGCCGCCGGATGGGACCGGGACCGTGGCCCGGACGGCTCCGGGCCGCTGGCCGCCGCCGGCCTGCTGCTGGCCGTTCTCACCGGGGCCGGCCTCGCCGTCCTGCTGGCCCAGCAGTCCCAGCACGGCCGCACCGAGGAGGTCATGGACGAACGCCCGGAGCCGGCGCTCTCGCGCGCCCTGCCCCGGTACGCCGCCGCCGTGCTCGTGGCCGCCGCGGTCCACGCGGCCTGGAGCCGCCCGGAGTGGGAGACCGTCGGCCGCTACCCGGGGGCGCAGGCGTTCTTCGCCGTCCTCCTCCTCGTGCAGGGCGCCCTCGCCGTGGCCGTGGGCCTGGCCGCGCTCGGCCTGCACCGGCGCACGCCCCGGGGCGAGCGCGGCGCGCTGGCCGGACTCGGCGGCGCCTGCGTGGCGTTGATGGCCTGCGGCCTGGGCGGGGTGCTGACCGGCGGCGTCGCCCAGCGCGTCGCCGACTGGCTGGACCCCACCTCCGCGCCGGGCGAGCCCGGCGCCCTCATCGCCGGGCCGCCGCTGGTCCTGAGCTGGGTGGCCTCCGGCATACCGCTGCTGCTGGCCGTCCTGCTGGGCCTGGCCGCCGCCGGGCTGGTCACCGCCCGCCGCCGGGGCCGCCGCCTGGAGTCGGGCGTGCGCGCCGCCTACCCCGGCGAGGACTGCCCGGCCGAGCCGGAGCGCAGCCGGCGCATCGCGGGGGCCGTCGCCCTGGCCGGGCTCACCGACGAGGCGCCGGCGCTGATCGGCTGGATCAGCGGGGCCTGCCTGGCGCTCGGCCTGGGGGCCGTGGCCGGGGCCGCCACCGGGGACTCCCCCTCCCGCGCCGCGGAGGGGGCGCCCGCGCCGCTGGCGGCCGTGGCCGACGCCTGCCAGGGCCTGGGCTCCTGGCTGATGGGCGCGGCCGTCCTCCTGCTGATGGCCACCGGCCGCCGCGCCTACCGCGACGCCTCCGCCCGGCGCACCACCGGCATCCTGTGGGACGTCGGCACGTTCTGGCCGCGCGCGGCGCACCCCTTCGCGCCCCCCTGCTACGCCGAGCGCGCGGTGCCGGACCTGTCCTGGCGGATGGCCACCTGGACGCGGGTCACCGGCGGCCGGCTGGTCGTCTCGGCGCACTCCCAGGGCAGCGTGCTGGCCGCCGCGGCGGTCTGGCAACTGGACGCGGAGGCCCGGGAGCGGATCGCGCTGCTGACCCACGGATCGCCGCTGGCCCGGCTCTACGGCCGGTGGTTCCCCGCGTTCTTCGGCCCGGCCGCGCTGCGGGCGCTGCACCGGGACGTGCCCTGCTGGCGGAACCTGTGGCGGGCGACCGACCCCATCGGCGGCCCGGCCTCCGGGCCCGGGGACGAGGGCCCGTGCGTGGACCGCGGCCCGCTGGCCGACCCGGTCGCCTACGGCCGCACCGACCGCCACCCCCTGCCCGAGCCGATCTGCGGCCACTCCGACTACGCGGCCGACCCGGCGTTCGCCGAGGAACGCACGGCCCTGCTGCGCGCCCTCGTCCCGGACTGGCCCCTCGCGGTGCCACGCCAGGGCCTGCCCGAGGGGCGGCCCCGGCCCGGAGAGAACCCGCCGCCCGGGGACCCGGCCGCGCCCGGCGAGTTCCCCCCGCCCGGCGACCCGGCCGCCCCGGGCCCGGCCGTCCCGGCCGGCTGAGGACGGCGCGCCCGCGACGGCCGCCGCCGCGGCCCGGCCGCCGGCCGGGGCGCCCCTCACGGGTGACGGGCAGGCCGAAGGGCCGGTGAGCTGCCGGGCGCATCCGGCGGGGTGTCCGCCGCCCGCTCCGGCGGGGACGGTCCCCGCGCGGTCCGCGCGGCGGAGGCGTCCGGCCGCGGGGCGCCCCTCGCCGGGGCGGGCGCCCACGGCTGCGGCGTGACCGGCAGCGGGAGGTGCTCGCGCCCGCGTGCGGGAGGGGCGTGTCGGCCCGCCCGTCCCCGCGGTGGGCACCGTCTGCTCGCGCCCGCGCGCGGGAGGGGCGTTCGGCCGGGCGGGCAACGCCAGCGCTCAGGGAACGTCCGGGAGGTCCTGGGGGAGGAGGAGGGTGAGGTCGCGGGTGGTCGGGTCGGGGAGGCGGGCGACGCGGCCGGCGTGGCGCTCGACCATGGCCTCGAACGCCTGGCGCGCGGCCCGGCCGTTGCCGAAGGACGGGCCCCGGTCCAGCGCCGTGAAGTACTTCAGCAGCGCCTCCCGCGCGCCCTCGCCCAGCTCGTACTCCTGCTCGCGCGCCTGCTGCTCCACGATGCTCAGCAGCTCCTCCGGCGCGTAGTCCCCGAAGGTGATCGTGCGCGAGAATCGCGAGGCAACGCCCGGGTTCACCGCGAGGAAACGGTCCATCTCGGCCGTGTAGCCCGCCACGATGACCACCACCGCGTCCCGGTGGTCCTCCATCAGCTTCACCAGCGTGTCGATGGCCTCGCGCCCGAAGTCGCGCCCGGCGTCCTCGGGGGAGAGGGCGTACGCCTCGTCGATGAACAGCACGCCCCCGCGGGCGCGTTCGAACGCCTCCTGGGTGCGGATCGCGGTGGAGCCGATGTGCTCGCCGACCAGGTCGACCCGGGAGACCTCCACCAGGTGCCCGCGCTCCAGCACCCCCAGGGAGGCCAGGATCTGTCCGTACAGCCGCGCCACCGTCGTCTTGCCCGTGCCCGGGGAGCCGGTGAACACCAGGTGGCGGCGCGCCGAGGCGGCCTTCAGTCCCGCCTGCCGCCGCCGCCGCCCCACCTCGATCATGTCCACCAGGGCCCGCACCTCCCGCTTGACGCCGGCCAGGCCGACCAGCTCCTCCAGCTCGCCCAGCACCTCCTCCGCGGGCCGCCCGTCCGGCTCCGGCTCCGCGGGCGCGGGCGGGGGCGGCGCGGCACCCGTCGGCTGCGTCGCGGGCTCTCCCGACTTCAGCCGCACGCCCGGCCCCTCCGCCTCGTCGCTGCGGCAGTCGGTCAGCACCGGGCTGCGCTCGGCGAAGACGTAGCCGCCGCGCGTGCAGCGCTCGGTGCGGCAGCCGGACAGCTCGCTGCGGCAGCCGTCGATGATGTGGAAGCCGTACCCCTGCGAGCCGGTGATCCGGCAGCGGGTGAAACGGCCGCGGCCGCCCGCCGAGACGTACGCCCCGGCCTCCGAGGGACCGGTCACCGTGCAGTCCGTCACCTCCGGGTCGGCGCCCTTGGTGACGATGAAGCCGGTCCTGGCCTCCGCCACCGTGCACCCGGTGACCGTGCCGCCGCTGCCCGGGTCGCGGAACCACGCACCGGTGCCCACCCGTTCGACGCGGCAGGCGTCCAGCCGGGCGGCGGCCCCGTCGCTGACCGAGACCGCCGAGCCGCGCACGTCCCCGATCCGGCTGTCCACCACGTCCACGCGCGAGCCGGTGTCCAGCACGAACAGCGCGTCCGGCACGTGGTGCACCCGGCAGGACTCCAGCACCGCCGTCGCCCCGTCGCTGACCCACACCGCCGGGTAGTCGCCCGTGGAGCCGTGGATCTCGCAGTCGTGCGCGTCCGCGTGGCTGCCCGGGTCCCACACGGAGACCCCGTTGCGGCCGAAGCCGGAGACGGTGGTGCGCACCAGCGTCAGCACCGAACGCGAGCGCAGGTCCAGGGCGTTCTCCGGAACGTCCGCCACCTCGCTGTCGGCCAGCGTCAGCACCGCCTCGGAGTCCAGCGTCACCCCGTCGCCCGTCGTGGCGGACACCCGGCACTCGGACAGGTGCGCCGCGGCCCGCTCGGCCAGCAGCACGCCCGTGCCGCGGATCTCCTCGAAGCGGCAGCCCACCGCGTCCACCGCGCTGCCCTCGCCGGTGACCGACAGGCCCGCGCCCGTGGCCTGCCGCACCCGGCAGCGCTCCAGGCGCGGGCGGGCCGGGCCGCGCACCGCTATGCCCGGCCGGCCGGACTCGGTGACCTCGCACTCCTCGAACAGCCCGCCGGCGTCCTCCGAGACGCTGATGCCGGTGCCCGTGGCGTTGCCCACCGCGCAGCGCCGCACCGTGGGCCGGGCCCCGCCGCGCACCTCGATGCCCGCGGCCGAGGCGGTGCGCACCACCAGGCCCAGCAGCTCGGGGCTGCCCGCGTCCACCAGCACGGCCGGGGCCGTGGCGTCCTGGCCCTCGATCCGCAGCCGGTCGACGGTCGCCGAGCCGCGCACGGTCAGCGGGACGCCGTCCACGGGCGCGATCCGGGCCGGGCCGTCCTTCTCCCCGCCGGGGCCGCGGACCGTGACGGCCTGCTCGATGACCAGGTTCTCGCGGTAGGTGCCCGGCGCAAGGACCAGCACGTCGCCGTCGTCGGCGGCGGCCAGGGCCTCGGTGACCGTGGCGTAGACGGCGGTGCGCCGCCGCCAGCGGCCTGTACCCGAGTGCGTCACCTGGACCGAGCCCTTTGCCATGGAACCGATGTGCCCCAACCTCGTGCGACGACGTGAGCGCCCTCTTCGCGCGTCGTTCCGCGCGTAGTTGGCCGCTCCACCGTAGCGCGCCGGGCTGCGGCGGAAAGACCGTAGTGAAACGCCACTCCGCGCGCCGTGCATGCAGGTTCGCGCATCCCGAGTGCGCTCGAGCGCTCCCTGGAGGGGAGATGACGGTGCGTGCCGCATCCGACACGCTGCGTGCGAGCCCTGTCGGGGCGGTGCAGGAACGTCCCGCCGCAATACCCAGGATTTACCGGCGGAATCCCCGGCCCGGCGCCACTTTCGAGTGATTGCCCCGCGTCCTGGCACCCTCTAGCTTCTGTCGCGGGATCCCCCGAATGGCCCTTGTACGACCGCAGATTGGCGGTGTTCCGCATGACGACTTCCACCGAGCCGACGCCTGCGAACGAAACCTCGCACCCCCGTCTGAGCCTTGACACGGCTGCCGCGAAAAACCTCGCCACGACCACCAAGACGCCCCCGCAAATGCAGGGCATCACCTCCCGGTGGCTGTTGCGCGTACTTCCCTGGGTGCAGGTGAACGGCGGCACATTCCGGGTCAACCGGCGCCTGACGCACACCGTCGGGAACGGCCGCGTGGAATTCATCTCGACCGGCGCCGAGGTGCGCGTGATTCCCGCGGAGCTGGGCGAGCTGCCCGCGCTGGCAGGATTCACGGACGAGGCGGTGCTGCTGGAGCTGGCCGGGGCCTGCGTCCAGCGGGACTTCACCCCGGGGGAGGTGATCGTCGAGGCCGGCGCCCCCGCCGACGCCGTGGTGCTGATCGCGCACGGCAAGCTCGCGCGCCGCGGGCCCGGCGCGTACGACACCGAGACCGACCACGGCGTCCTGGCCGACGGGGACTTCCACGGCGAGGCGGCCCTCACCGACCCCGACCCGGGGACCTGGTCCCACACTCTGCGCGCCCTCACCAGCGGCACCGTGCTCACCCTGCCGCGCGAGGCGTTCCAGGCCGTGGCCGACCGCTCGCCCGCGCTGGCCGAGCACCTGGCCGCCTATGCCGCCGCCGTCCCCGCGCAGCGCAACGCCCTGGGCGAGGCGGATATCAGTGTGGCGTCGGGGCATGTGGGGGAGCCGGTGCTGCCGGGGACGTTCGTGGATTACGAGGCGTCTCCGCGGGAGTACGAGCTGAGTGTGGCGCAGACGGTGTTGCGGGTGCATTCGCGGGTGGCGGATCTGTACAACGAGCCGATGAATCAGGTGGAGGAGCAGCTCCGTCTGACGGTGGAGGCGCTGCGGGAGCGCCAGGAGCACGAGCTGGTGAACAACCGGGAGTTCGGGCTGCTGCACAACGCCGACCTGCGCCAGCGCATCCACACCCGCTCCGGGCCCCCGACGCCCGACGACCTCGACGAGCTGCTGGCCACGGTCTGGAAGGACCCCAGCGTCATCCTCGCCCACCCGCGCGCCATCGCCGCCTTCGGCCGCGAGTGCAGCGCCCGCGGGCTCTACCCCGGCAGCACGGACCTGGAGGGCCACGCCGTGCCGGCCTGGCGCGGCATCCCGGTCCTGCCCTGCGACAAGCTGCCCGTTACCGCCGCGGGCACGACCTCCATTCTCGCGCTGCGCACCGGGGAAAAGGCCCAGGGCGTGGTCGGGCTGCACCGCACGGGAATCCCTGACGAATACCAGCCGAGCCTCTCCGTGCGTTTCATGGGCATCAACGACCAGGCCGTCATCTCCTACCTGGTCAGCGCCTACTACTCCGCGGCCGTCCTCGTCCCCGACGCGCTCGGAATTCTGGAGGACGTCGAGATCGGCCACTGAACGCCCCGGGCGCGGGCGGGCGGCCCCCGGGTCACCCCCCGCGCGCCCCGGCGATTCCCCGCGCACGCCGGAATGCGCCGGCGTCCGAGGGGAGTTGCCGCGACGTGCCGGAACAACGCGAAGTGCCGGAACAGGCAGCATCACCGGAATCTGCGGCATCGCCGGAATGGGCGGAATCGGCCGCCGGTCCCCCCGGCTCCCTTTCCGGGATCCGCCGCCGCCCCGCGTCCCCTTGACGACCCAGGCGCCCTCCCTACGCGGCTCCGGACGCCGTGCCGCGGGCCGCGCGCCCCTGCCCGCGGCGCGCGGGCCCCCGGCGCCCGCCCCCTCCGCGCGCCCGCGTTCCGGCTTCCCCCTGTCACCGCACCGTGTCACCGCACCGCCAGGCCACCGCGACGGAAGGCGCCGCCCCGTGAACCCCCCTGTCTCCCCCTCCTCCGGCACCCCCGAACCCGCCGGGCCCCCGCCCGCCGCCTCCAGCCTCGACACCGCCGCGGCCCGGAACCTGGCGACGACCGCCAAGACGCCCCCGCAGAACCAGGCCGTCTCCCCCCGGTGGCTGCTGCGGGTCCTGCCCTGGGTACAGGTGCGCGGCGGCACCTTCCGGGTCAACCGCCGCCTGACGCACACCCTGGGCAACGGCCGGGTCGAGTTCGTCAGCACCGGGGCCGCCGTCTCCGTGATCCCCGCCGAGCTGACGGAACTGCCCGCCCTGCGCGGCCTGTCCGACCCCGCCGCCCTGGAGGAACTGGCCGCGGCCTGCGTCCAGCACGAGTACCCCGCGGACGCCGTCGTCGCCGAGGCCGGGCGCCCGGTGGACCAGGTGCTGCTGATCGCGCACGGCAAGGTCCGCCGGACCGGCCCCGGGCCCTACGGCGCCGAGCGCCACCTCGACGTGCTCGCCGGCGGGGACTTCGCCGGCGACGGCGCCCTGGCCGGGCCGCCCGGGGACTGGGCGTTCACCCTGCGCACCCTCACCCGCGCCACCGTCCTGGCCCTGCCCCTGTCCTCCGTCCGCGCCGCCGCCGCGCGCCGGCCCGCCCTCGCCGCCCACCTCGCCGCCCACGCCGCCCGCCCCCTGCGGCCCCGGAACAGGCGCGGGGAGGCGGATATCAGTGTGGCGTCGGGGCATGTGGGGGAGCCGGTGCTGCCGGGGACGTTCGTGGATTACGAGGCGTCTCCGCGGGAGTACGAGCTGAGTGTGGCGCAGACGGTGTTGCGGGTGCATTCGCGGGTGGCGGATCTGTACAACGAGCCGATGAATCAGGTGGAGGAGCAGCTCCGTCTGACGGTGGAGGCGCTGCGGGAGCGCCAGGAGCACGAGCTGGTGAACAACCGGGAGTTCGGGCTGCTGCACAACGCCGACCTGCGCCAGCGCATCCACACCCGCTCCGGGCCCCCGACGCCCGAGGACCTGGACGAGCTGATCTCCCGCCGCCGCAAGACCCGCTACCTCCTGGCGCATCCCCGCGCCATCGCCGCCATCGGGCGCGCCTGCACGGCGCGCGGCCTCTACCCCGAGCCCGTGGAGGTCGACGGCGCCCGCGTGCACGCCTGGCGCGGCATCCCCCTGCTGCCCTGCGACAAGATCCCCGTGTCCCCCGAGGGCACCAGCTCGGTGCTCGCGCTGCGCACCGGAGAGAAGGACCAGGGCGTGGTCGGCCTCCACCAGACGGGCATCCCCGAGGAGTACGAGCCCAGCCTGAACGTGCGCTTCATGGGCATCAACGACCAGGCCGTCCTCTCCTACCTGGTCAGCGCCTACTACTCCGCGGCCGTCCTCGTCCCCGACGCCCTGGGCATCCTGGAGGACGTCGACGTCTGAGGACGCCGGCGTCCGAGGTGAGCGATCCGTCCGGCCGCCGCGTCCCCCGGGGCCCCCGCCCCGCCGCCGCGCCCGGACCCGGTCGTTACCGCCCGCCCTCGCGCTCCGGCCAGTAGCCGGGGGAGGGGGCGGGATAGGGCTGCGCGCCGGGCGCCGGGTGCCCCTGCGCCGCGGGCGCGTGGGCCTGCGCCTGGCCGGGGTAGGAGGTCGGCGAGGGCCCCGCGTAGCCGCCGGGCGAGGCCGGCATCGGGCGGGGCGGGAACGGCCGCGGCGCCGCGGGGCGCATCGGCTGCGGAGCCGCGGCCTGCGGGACCGGCTGGCCCGGGTAGGGCCGGGGCCCGGCGGCCTGCTGCGGGATGTAGGGCGAGGCGGCCTGCGGGGCCGGCGCCTGGAACTGCTGCCGCAGCGGGGCGGCGGCCTGGTACGCCGGGTACCCGGTGGCCTGCTGCGGGTGCGGCTGGGGGGCGGACGGCGCGGAGGGGCCCGAGGGCAGCGCCGGGAGGGCGGGCAGGGCCGGGGCCTGCCCGTATCCGAGCGGCTCGTAGGCGGCCGGGACCCTGATGGGCGCGATCTGCGGGGTTCCCCGCTCGGCCACCAGCCTGTCGTAGATGGGGGTGTCGGGGAACGACGGCGAGCCGTAGCCACCGGCGTAGGGGCGCGGGGAGGTCATGCCCCATAAGTTAAGCCCACCATGTGGTCGTTGGGGAGACCGATTAGCGGGTCATTTCGCGTGGTTCGGCGCGCCTCGGGTGACCTCGGGTGATCAATTCGAAGGAATTACGGAAAATACGGAAGTAACGCCGAGCGGGTCCCCGATGATGTTGTATCAGGGGGCCCCGGGGTCGCGCCGCCCGGGATGGCATAGTGGGCCTTGCCCGCGCCACGGGCGCCGTCAGGCGGAGTACGGGTGGAACGAGGACGGCCACCCCACGGAGGAACCCACGATGCCCACGATGCTCAAAGGCTCGAATGTCCCGGTGCAGGCCCGCGCGGTCCGGGTCGAGATCGGCTGGAACGCCGGCCCGGGAGTGCCCGACGTGGACGCCTCGGCCCTGCTGCTCTCCGGCGGCCGGGTCAGGTCCGACGAGGACTTCATCTTCTACAACCAGCCGCGGCACCCCTCGGGAGCCGTCCGCCACGAGGGCAAGCAGCCCGGGGGCGGCGCGGTGACCGACCGCCTCGCCGTGGACCTGGCCGGCGTGGAGCCCGGCATCGAGACCGTCACCCTGGCCGCCTCCGCGGACGGCGGGACGTTCGGGCAGGTGCCCGCCCTGCACATCCGGCTGCTGGACGCCGACAGCGGCGCCGAGGTCGCGCGTTTCGACAGCGAGAC